>NZ_JBFAHN010000006.1:0-491689 GCF_040654175.1 Streptomyces sp. NPDC050738
CCGGGCGGCCGGCGGACGGTCCCACCGCCCATGCCCCCCCCCTCCCCAAACGGGGGGGGGCCCCCGGCCCCCCCGGCGGGGGGGGGGGGGCCGGGGAGCGCGCTCCCGGCCCCGCTTCGCGGGGGCTACGCCCCCTGCGCCCCCGATCGCGGCCTCCGGCCGCTCGTCCTCAATCGCCGGACGGGCTGAGTTTCACTGCGCTGCGTTCGCACCTGCACCATGAAAACGATGCTCAGCAAATCAAGCCCCTCCGGCAATTGAGGAACGGGGGTCTGGGGGCGGAGCCCCCAGGAGCGGGGATCAGCCCTCGACGCCCAGCCGCTCCAGGATGAGCTCCTTGACGCGCGCCGCATCCGCCTGGCCGCGCGTCGTCTTCATGACCGCACCCACCAGCGCACCGACCGCCGCGACCTTGCCACCCCGGATCTTGTCCGCGATCGCCGCGTTGCCCGCGATGGCCTCGTCGACCGCCGCGCCCAGCGCGCCGTCGTCCGAGACGACCTTCAGGCCACGCTTGGCCACGACCTCGTCCGGCGTGCCCTCGCCCGCGAGGACGCCCTCGATGACCTGCTTGGCCAGCTTGTCGTTGAGGTCGCCCGCCGCGACCAGGGCCGCGACACGCGCGACCTCGGCCGGGGTGATCGGCAGCTCGTCCAGCGCGCGGCCGGTGTCGTTCGCGTTGCGCGCCAGCTCGCCCATCCACCACTTACGGGCCGACGCGGCATCCGCGCCCTCCGCGATCGTGGCGACGATCGGGTCGACCGCACCCGCGTTGAGGATCGTCTGCATGACGTCCTCCGAGATGCCCCAGTCCTCGCGCAGCCGGTTGCGGCGCAGCCGCGGAAGCTCCGGCAGACCGCCGCGCAGCTCCTCGACCCAGGTACGGGCCGGGGCGACCGGCACGAGGTCGGGCTCGGGGAAGTAGCGGTAGTCCTCGGCGTTGTCCTTGATACGGCCGGACGTCGTCGAGCCGTCCTCCTCGTGGAAGTGCCGGGTCTCCTGGATGATCGTGCCACCGGAGTTGAGCACCGCCGCGTGGCGCTGGATCTCGAAGCGTGCCGCACGCTCCACGGAGCGCAGGGAGTTGACGTTCTTCGTCTCCGAGCGCGTACCGAACTCCTCGCGGCCGTGCGGCCGGAGCGACAGGTTCACGTCGCAGCGCATCTGGCCCTTGTCCATCCGGGCCTCGGAGACGTCGAGCGCCTTGATGAGCTCGCGCAGCTCGGCGACGTACGCCTTGGCGACCTCGGGAGCACGCTCCCCCGCACCCTCGATCGGCTTGGTGACGATCTCGATGAGCGGGATGCCGGCCCGGTTGTAGTCCAGGAGGGAGTGCGAGGCGCCGTGGATACGGCCCGTCGCGCCGCCGACGTGCAGCGACTTGCCGGTGTCCTCCTCCATGTGGGCGCGCTCGATCTGCACCCGGAAGATCTCGCCGTCCTCCAGCTGGACGTCCAGATAGCCGTTGAAGGCGATCGGCTCGTCGTACTGAGAGGTCTGGAAGTTCTTCGGCATGTCCGGATAGAAGTAGTTCTTCCGGGCGAAGCGGCACCATTCGGCGATCTCGCAGTTGAGCGCGAGGCCGATCTTGATGGCCGACTCGATGCCGATCTCGTTGACGACCGGCAGCGCGCCGGGCAGTCCCAGACAGGTCGGGCAGGTCTGCGAGTTGGGCTCGGCGCCCAGCTCCGTGGAGCAGCCGCAGAACATCTTGGTCCTGGTGCCGAGCTCGACATGGACCTCAAGGCCCATGACGGGGTCGTACGTCGCGAGGGCTTCCTCGTACGCCACCAGGTCAGTCGTGGTTGTCACGGTGAAACTTCCCTCTCAGCCCAGCAGAACGTCGTCGTCGCCGAGGTGCTTCAGCTCACGGAGGAGCAGAGCGACGCCCGTGGCGACGGCGGCGGCGGAGATCACGGCGTCGACGAGCAGCAGCTTGTCACCTTCGCCGCGCGCCTTCCTCACCTGCTTGTTGACGCTGAGTGCGCCGAACAGGGTGGTGCCGATGGACAGGTACAGGCCGGGCTTGGAGTGCTTGAAACCCTTGGCCTTCTCCAGCTTGCTATCACTCACAGCGACGGAGCCTCCTCGAGCAGCGGGTGTCCCCAACGGGCGTTGTACGCGGCCTCGACCGCGGCACCGACCTTGTACAGCCGGTCGTCCTTCATGGCGGGCGCGATGATCTGCAGGCCGACGGGCATACCGTCCTCCGGTGCCAGGCCGCAGGGAAGCGACATGGCGGAGTTGCCGGCCAGGTTGGTCGGAATGGTGCACAGGTCCGCGAGGTACATCGCCATCGGGTCGTCGGCGCGCTCGCCGATCGGGAAGGCGGTGGTGGGCGTCGTCGGCGAGACGATCACGTCGACGCTCTCGAAGGCCTTCTCGAAGTCCCGCGTGATGAGGGTGCGGACCTTCTGGGCGGAGCCGTAGTACGCGTCGTAGTAGCCGGAGCTGAGCGCGTACGTACCGAGGATGATGCGGCGCTTGACCTCGTCGCCGAAACCGGCTTCGCGGGTCAGGGCGGTGACGTCCTCGGCGGACTTCGTGCCGTCGTCGCCGACGCGCAGGCCGTAGCGCATGGCGTCGAAGCGGGCAAGGTTGGAGGAGCACTCCGAGGGGGCGATCAGGTAGTACGCGGAGAGCCCGAGGTCGAAGGACGGGCAGTCCAGCTCGACGATGGTCGCGCCGAGCTCCTTGAGGAGCTCCACGGACTCGTCGAAGCGCTGGAGCACACCGGCCTGGTAGCCCTCGCCGCGGAACTGCTTGACGACGCCGACGCGCATGCCGTCGACCGAGCCGTTGCGGGCCGCCTCGACGACCGGCGGGACCGGGGCGTCGATGGAGGTCGAGTCGAGCGGGTCGTGTCCGGCGATGGCCTCGTGGAGGAGTGCCGCGTCCAGGACCGTACGGGCGCAGGGGCCGCCCTGGTCGAGGGAGGACGAGAACGCCACCATGCCGAAGCGGGAGACCGCGCCGTACGTGGGCTTGACGCCGACCGTGCCGGTGACGGCGGCGGGCTGCCGGATGGAACCGCCGGTGTCCGTGCCGATGGCGAGGGGGGCCTCGTAGGAGGCGAGGGCGGCGGAGGAGCCGCCGCCGGAGCCGCCGGGGATCTTGGTCAGGTCCCAGGGGTTGCCGGTCGGGCCGTACGCGCTGTTCTCGGTGGAGGACCCCATGGCGAACTCGTCCATGTTGGTCTTGCCGAGGATGACGACGTCGGCGGCCTTGAGGCGCTTGGTGACCGTCGCGTCGTACGGCGGGATCCAGCCTTCGAGGATCTTGGAGCCGACGGTGGTCGGGATGCCCTCGGTGGTGAAGATGTCCTTCAGCGCGAGCGGGACGCCGGCCAGGGGGCCCAGCTTCTCGCCGGCCGCCTTCTTGGCGTCGACGGCGCGGGCCTGCGCGAGCGCGCCCTCACGGTCGACGTGCAGGAAGGCGTGGACCTTCTCGTCGATCGCGTCGATCCGGGCCAGGTGGGCCTCGGTGACCTCGACGGCCGTGAGCTCGCCGGAGGCGATCTTCGAGGCGATCTCGGCTGCGGTGAGCTTGATGATGGTGCTGTGGTCCGACATGGGTGTTAGTCCTCCCCCAGGATCTGCGGCACCTTGAATCGCTGCTGCTCCTGGGCGGGGGCGCCGGAGAGGGCCTGCTCCGGGGTGAGCGAGGGACGGACCTCGTCCTTGCGCATGACGTTCGTCAGCGGCAGCGGGTGGGAGGTCGGCGGTACGTCTTGGTCGGCGACCTCGGAGACGCGGGCGACCGCGCCGAGAATGTCGTCGAGCTGTCCGGCGAAGTGGTCGAGCTCTTCTGCCTTCAGCTCCAGACGTGCCAGCCGGGCGAGGTGGGCGACCTCCTCGCGCGTGATGCCAGGCATGCGGATCCTCACGGGGTGCGTGTGATGGTGTGGGGGCCAATCCTATGGGGCGCGGCCCCATGCCCCGAATCGGTTTCCCCTGGGCGGCCCGCCCCCACCCCGGGGCTCCGCCCCGGACCCCGCTCCTCAAGCGCCGGAGGGGCTTGATTTTGCCTGGTGCGGGCTTGGAATGTGCGGGAGCTGGGCGAGTGGATCGACCTGGGGAACCGGGAGGCACGGGCGCACGGCGACCCCGCACGGCCGCCAGGCCGTGCGCACCCACCGCCGGCCCGCGGGCGCTACTTGACCGTCTGCCCCGACGAGGAGCCCGACTCCAGCTCCCGGGCCGCCTCCAGCGCCAGCACCGCAGGGCGCTGCCAGCCGCGCGGGCCCCTGGCCAGGAGCCAGGCCGTCGCCTCCGCAGGAGGCATCGCGGCGGCCACCAGCCAGCCCTGGACCGCGTCGCAGCCCATTTCCTGCAGCCGCTCCCAGGTCTCGTCGTCCTCGACGCCCTCGGCGACCACGACCAGGCCCAGCGAGTGGGCCAGGTCGATCGTGCAGCGGACGATCTCCGCGTCCTCGTTGTCCACCGCGAGGCGCGCCACGAACGACCGGTCGATCTTCAGCTCGCTCACCGGGAGCTTGCGCAGGTGGACCAGCGACGAATACCCCGTGCCGAAGTCGTCCAGCGACATCTTCACGCCGTGCCCGGTCAGCCCGGCCAGTGTGTCGGCGGCCCGCTGGGGGTCCTCGAGGAGCACGTGTTCCGTTATCTCCAGCTGCAGCGCCCCCGCCGGGACCCCGTGCCTGGCCAGCCGCGCGGCGACCGCGCCCGCGAAGCCCGGTGTGTGCACGTCTCTCGGTGAGACGTTCACCGCGACCGGCACCTTCAGTCCCTGTTTGCGCCACCGGGCGACCTGCGCGAGCGCCGTTTCCAGTACGTACTCCGTCAGGTGCGGCATGAGCCCCGACGTCTCGGCGATCGCGATGAACTCGTCCGGGGAGACCCGCCCGCGCTCCGGGTGCACCCACCGCACCAGCGCCTCGAGTCCCGCCACCTGACCGTCGAAGCGCACCTTGGGCTGGTAGTGGAGCTCCACGTCGCCCGCGTCGAGCGCCCGCCGCAGATCGCCCAACAGGCCCAGCCGGTCAGGGGTGTTGGAGTCGCGCTTGGATTCGTACGCCTCGACTCCCGTACGGTCCCGCTTCGCCTGGTACATCGCCACGTCCGCCCGGCGCAGCAACCCCTCAGCGTCCAGCGCGTGGTCGGGGAAGACAGCGACGCCGGCGCTCGCCTCGAGCACCAGCGTCAGCCCGTCCAGGTCGAGCGCCGCGCCCAGTTCCGCGACCAGACGGCGGGCGATCTGTATGGCGCTGGTCGCCGAGTCGGTCACCGGCAGCAGGACCGCGAACTCGTCGCCGCCCAGCCGTGCGGCCTCCGCCCCGCGCGGCAGTGCCAGCCTCAGCCGGTCGGCGATCTGCAACAGCAGCCGGTCGCCCGCGAGATGGCCCAGCGTGTCGTTGACCGACCGGAAGCGGTCGAGGTCGATCAGAACCAGTGCGGCTCTCGCGCCATCGTTCTCCGCGTCCTCCAGCGCCGACCAGGTCCGCTCCAACAGCCACTGACGGTTGGGCAGTCCGGTGAGCGGATCGCGCAGCTGCTCCTCCGCCCTGGCCCTGGCGATCCAGAGCGTGGAGTCCAGCGCGATCAACGGCACGGCGAAGAGCGGCAGCAGTACGGGGACGGACATCGCGACCACGCAGATCAGCGGGGCGATGCCCAGGAGCGCGACCCCCACGAGCCCCTGCCGCATCAGCGCGGTGCGGGCGACGGTGGGCAGTCCGCCGCCACGCGGCGCCAGCGCGTACCAGAGCAGCAGCCGGGTCACGCCGAGGTAGGCCAGGGCGGCGAGCACGACCTCGGGTGTGGAGCTGAATCCCCAGTCCGCGGGGGCCCACGGATGCTCCACCGTCGGTACGTCACCGAACGCGGCCAGCACCAGCGCGCCCGCGCCGATGCCCAGGATGTCGACCGAGCCGTGCAGCAGCCCCTGCCGCCAGCGGTTGCGCCGTGCCGCCCCGGCCAGGACGACGACGGCCAGGGAGACCAGCGCGGCGGGCAGCCAGCCGTACAGCAGGAGGACGGCCAGGGTCAGCGCCGCACCCGATCCGGTCCCGCCCCACCAGCGGTCGCGGCCGAGCGCGACCAGATGTCCGACGATGATGCCGGTGAGCACGGCGAGCGCCCAGCCCGTCGTGGAGTCGGGGAACAGTGCGCGGCCGTCCCGCACGGCCAGGAAGAACCCGATCCCCATCACCACGGCAGCCATCGCCACGACGGTGCGGGACAGTCCTGAACCGCGCAGCCGTGAGTCCTGATCGGCGCTCTGGGTCGGTTTCACTCAGGCTCTCCTCCTCGAGACCGTCCCGGCCGCACGGGCAGACCTGCCTGTCCGGCCGGGGGTCCGGGGGTTGCCCCCGGGAAATTGCAGCATTCCCGTCCCTACCTCACAGCCGGCGGTGCCCATGCCACGCGGATGGCCCGTTGTCATGCCACCACGACCTGAATCTCACCACTCAGCCGTGCACGACAGGTGCGCTTTTCAACAGTAGGCCGCAGAAGGCTCTGACGGGCACTGCTCTACAGGTCTTGCCCGAATGAGACCCAGCCACCCTTAAGGCTCTGCTATGGGCCGAACGGGTGGTCTCTCCCCGGCGCACCCCTCCCTCTATTCCTCCGCTTCGCCCGTCGCCACCGCGGCCTCCCGAGCCGCGTCGGGGCCCTGTTCCAGCAGGACGGCGAAGCCGTCCTCGTCCAGTACGGGGACCTTCAGCTGCACTGCCTTGTCGTACTTCGAGCCGGGGCTGTCGCCCACGACCACAAAGGCCGTTTTCTTCGAAACGGAGCCGGTCACCTTCGCTCCGAGGCTCTGGAGCGCTTCTTTCGCGCCATCTCGCGTATGGCGCTCCAGCGTTCCGGTCACGACGACGGTGAGGCCCTCCAGCGGGCGCGGGCCCTGGTCCTCGTCGCCGCCCTCCTCCTCCAGGCTGACGCCGGCGGCCTTCCACTTACGGAGGATCTCGCGGTGCCAGTCCTCGGCGAACCACTGCTTGAGCGCCGCGGCGATGGTCGGTCCCACGCCCTCGACGGCGGCCAGCTCCTCCTCGGTCGCCTGGTCGATACGGTCGATGGAGCGGAATTCCCGGGCCAGCGCCACCGAGGCGACCGGTCCCACATGGCGGATGGAGAGCCCGTTGATGAAGCGGGCCAGCGGCCGTTCCTTGGCGGCCGCGATGAAGTCCAGCATCGCCAGGGTGTTCTTCTTCGGCTCGCCCTTCTGGTTCGCGAAGACGGTGACGATCTTCTCGTCGCCCGTCTTGGGATCCCGCTTGGGCAGTCCGCTGTCCGCGTCCAGGACATACGCCTTGATCGGCAGCAGTTGTTCCACGGTGAGGTCGAAGAGATCGCCCTCGTCCAGCA
Source organism: Streptomyces sp. NPDC050738 (assembly GCF_040654175.1). Taxonomy (NCBI): domain Bacteria; kingdom Bacillati; phylum Actinomycetota; class Actinomycetes; order Kitasatosporales; family Streptomycetaceae; genus Streptomyces; species Streptomyces sp. NPDC050738. Next base: position 7,335 of record NZ_JBFAHN010000006.1, read on the forward strand.
GCGGCGGGACGGCAGGCTCCAGCGGGCGGGTCAGCGCGGCCGCGACGACCGCACCGAAGTTCTCGATGTCCAGGCACTCACGGCCGGCCAGATACGAGACGCGCTCGCGCAACTGGGCAGGGCAGGAGCGGGCGTTGGGGCAGCGGAGGTCGATGTCGCCCTCCTTCATCGGCCGCAGCGGCGTACCGCACTCGGGGCACTCGGCGGGCATCACGAACTCCCGCTCGCTGCCGTCGCGCAGATCGGCGACCGGGCCGAGGATCTCCGGGATGACGTCCCCGGCCTTCCTGAGCACCACCGTGTCCCCGATGAGGACGCCCTTCTTCTTCACCACCTCCTGGTTGTGGAGGGTGGCGAACTCGACCTCGGAGCCGGCCACCGTCACCGGCTCGACCTGTGCGTACGGCGTCACCCGCCCCGTGCGGCCCACGCCCACACGGATGTTGATCAGCTTGGTGTTGACCTCTTCCGGGGCGAACTTCCAGGCGATCGCCCACCGCGGAGCGCGCGCCGTGGAGCCGAGCCGTCCCTGCAGCGGGATCTCGTCGAGCTTGACGACCACGCCGTCGATCTCGTGCTCCACCACCGAGTGGCGGTTCTCGCCGATATAGGTGATGAACTCGCGCACGCCGTCGAGCGAGTCGACGACCCGGTTCTGGGTGGCGGTCGGCAGTCCCCATTCGTGGAGCAGTTCGTACGCATGCGAAAGGCAGTCGATGTCGAAGCCTTCGCGGGCCCCGATGCCGTGCACCACCATATGCAGCGGGCGGGTCGCGGTGATCTTGGGGTCCTTCTGGCGCAGCGAACCTGCCGCCGCGTTGCGGGGGTTGGCGAAGGGTTTGTCGCCGGCTTCGACGAGACGGGCGTTCAGCCCCTCGAAGGCCTCCATCGGGAAGTAGACCTCACCGCGGATCTCGACCAGCGCCGGGATCCGCTCGCCCTTCAGCCGGTCGGGGATGTCGGCGATGGTGCGGACGTTGGCGGTGATGTCCTCGCCGATGCGGCCGTCGCCGCGCGTGGCGGCGCGGGTCAGCCTGCCGTTCTCGTACGTCAGGTTGACCGCGAGGCCGTCGACCTTCAGCTCGCAGAGGTAGTGGTACGGCGTGCTGCCGACGTCACGCGCCACGCGCTCGGCCCAGGCGGCCAGTTCGGCGTCGTCGAAGGCGTTGTCCAGGGAGAGCAGCCGCTCGCGGTGCTCGACCTTGGTGAACTCCGTCTCATAGTCCCCGGCGACCTTCTGGGTCGGGGAGTCCGGGGTCCGCAGCTCGCTGTACTCGTCCTCCAGGGCCTCCAGAGCGCGCAGCAGTTGGTCGAACTCGGCGTCGCTGACGACCGGCTGGTCCTTCACGTAGTACCGGAAGCGGTGCTCCTCGATCTGCTCGGCCAGCTGGGCGTGCTGTTCCCGTGCCTGGGCGGGCACATTCCCTTGCTGTTCGACAGCCACCTTCAAGTCCTCCCGTTACTGAGCTGGTTACTCAGGGTTGTCCGCGAGCGATCTCGCCGCCCTGGCGCAGTGCGCGAGCGCCGCACGGGCATACGCGGGCGAAGCCCCCGCAAGACCGCACGACGGGGTGATCACCAACGATTCGGCGAGAGTCCCCGGATTCAGCCCCAGCCTGCGCCACAACGTCCTGACACCCATGACGCTACCGGCAGGGTCCGACAATGGACCTTCCGTGCCGGGCACGACACCGGCAAAGAGCCGCGTACCGCCCTCGACGGCCTCCCCGATCGCCTCTTCGTCACGCTCGGTGAGGAGCGAGAAGTCGAACGAGATGCCTGCCGCGCCGGCCCGCCGCAGCAGTGCGAACGGCACGTCGGGCGCGCAGGAATGGACCACGGACGGCCCCTCCGTCACGCCCATGACCTCGCGCAGCGTGCCCTCCACGACCTGCCGGTCCACGGCCCGGTGGGTGCGGTAGCCGCTCGCGGTCCTGATCTGCCCGCGCAGTACGGAGATGAGCGAGGGCTCGTCCAGCTGCAGCACCACCTGTGCGCCCGGCACCCGCCGCCGTACATCCGCGAGATGGGCCCGCAGCCCCTCGGCCAGCGAGCCCGCGAGGTCACGGCAGGCGCCCGGGTCCCCGAGCGCCGACTCCCCGCCGCGCAGCTCGAGTCCGGCGGCCAGGGTCCAGGGACCGACCGCCTGGATCTTCAGCGGCCCCTCGTAGCCCTGGGTGAACTCCTCGATCGCGTCCAGGTCCTCGCCGAGCCAGGACCTGGCCCGCTTGGTGTCGCGCCCGGGCCGGTCGCTGACGCGCCAGCCGCTGGGTTCCACATGGGCGTACATCTCGACGAGCATGCCGATGGTGCGGCCGAGCATGTCGGCGCCGGGGCCGCGGGCGGGCAGTTCGGCCAGGTACGGGAAGTCCTCGAAGGACCCGACAACCGTCTTGGCGGTCTCGCGCGCGTCACCGCCGGGCATCGAGCCGATGCCGGTCGCGGGCCCCCAGGTCCAGGTGGTGTCGTCGCTCATCGACCGGGCCGAACGGTCAGGTTGTTGACCTCGGCGTCGCGCGGCAGGTCGATCGCCATGAGGATCGTCGTCGCCACCGACTCGGGGTCGATCCACTTCGAGGCGTCGTACTCCTTGCCCTCCTGCGAGTGCACCTTGGCCTGCATGGGGCTGGCGGTGCGGCCCGGGTAGACGGAGGTCACCCGTACGCCGTTCTCGTGCTCCTCGTGCCGCAGCGAGTCGGCGAGGGCCTTGAGACCGTGCTTGGAAGCGGCGTACGCACCCCACTGGGCGTGCGCTTCGAGGCCGGCGCCCGAGTTGACGAAGAGCACGTGCCCCTTGGCCATGCGGAGTTGGGGCAGGAAGAGGCGGGTCAGCTCGGCCGGCGAGACGAGGTTGGCGTTGAGCTGCTGCTGCCAGGTCTTCGCCCGCAATTCGGCGACGGGGCCGAGGTCCACGATGCCCGCGATGTGCAGCAGGGAGTCGACCTCCGCGGGCATGGCCTGCATGCCGAACACCTTGGAGATGCGCTCCGGTTCCGCCAGGTCGGCGACCATCGTCCCCGCTCCCGGGTACCGCGCTTCGAGCTGCTTGGCGCGTCCGGCATCGCGCGCGATGAGCACGATGTCGTCACCGCGCTCCTGAAGGCGGCGCGCGACGGCCGCGCCGATGCCGGAACCTGCACCCGTGATCACATGTGTTGCCATACGGCCCATGCTCGCACTACTGGATGCCCACGCTCTCCTCCAGGTAGGCGAGCGCGGCCACCCCGTCCTCGGCGAAGAACACCAGGTCAGTCAGCGGAACCGGCAGGAAGCCCTCGTCCTCCATCCGCTGGAACTGCTGCTTCAGCCCGTCGTAGAAGCCCTCGGTGTTCAGCAGCACCACCGGCTTGGTGGTCTTGCCGTGCTTCTTCAGCTCCAGGATCTCCGTCGCCTCGTCGAGCGTCCCGGTCCCGCCCACCATGATCACGACGGCGTCCGACTTGGCGAGCAGCAGCGCCTTGCGCTCGGCGAGGTCCTTCGCGATCACCATCTCGTCGGCGTTCGTACGCGCCCTCGCGGCCAGGAAGTCCACGGACACCCCCACCAGCCGCCCACCCGTCTCCTGCACGCCGTCCGCGACGACCTTCATCAGCCCGCTCTCGGACCCGCCCCACACCAGCGCGTGGCCGCCCCTGCCGATGAGTTCGGCGAATTCACGGGCGGGGCGGGTGTAGCGGTCGTCGAGGTCGGCGGCGGAGAGAAAGACGCAGATGTTCATACGTTCACCGTACAAGGATCTCGACGGGAAGAACGGGCCGTCTCCGAGCGCTGAAACACCCATGACAAATGGACACCGCATCACTGTCGAAGAGTCCACCGACCATGTCAGGGTCGTACGCGAAGGCCGGGTCCTCGCCGAGAGCACCCGCCCGCTCGTCCTGCGCGAGACGGGCTGTCCGGTGCGCTACTACCTGCCGCCCGAGGACGTACGCACCGACCTCCTGACCGCCTCCGAGACGCACACCCACTGCCCCTTCAAGGGCGACGCCTCCTACTGGTCGCTGCCTGAGGCGGCCGACCTGGTCTGGGCGTACCCGGAGCCGAAGGACGAAGTGGCCCTGATCAAGGACCACTTCTGCTTCTACGACACCGAGGTCGTCTGACCCGCGGAGACCCGCTCGGTCGTGGCGATCGTCGCCGAGCCGACGACCCTGGTGCCGTCGTAGAGCACGATCGCCTGGCCGGGCGCCACGCCACGGACCGCGTCGTCGAAGCGCACCTGCAGCTCGTCGCCGACGAGTTCGGCGCTCACTTCGGTCTCGCCGCCGTGGGCGCGCAGCTGTGCGGTGTACGTCCCCGGGCCGGCGGGTGCGTTCCCGCACCAGCGCGGCCTGATCGCGGTCAGCGCGGTGACGTCCAGGGCCTCTACGGGGCCGACGGTCACGGTGTTGTTGACCGGCGAGATGTCGAGCACATAGCGCGGCTTGCCGTCGGCCGCCGGGTGGCCGATGCGCAGGCCCTTGCGCTGGCCGATGGTGAAGCCGAAGGCGCCGTCGTGGCTGCCGAGCTTCGTACCCGACTCGTCCAGGATGTCGCCCTCGGCCTTGCCGCCGAGGCGGTCCGCGAGGAAGCCCTGGGTGTCGCCGTCGGCGATGAAGCAGATGTCGTGGCTGTCGGGCTTCTTGGCTACTGCTAGGCCCCGGCGCTCGGCCTCGGCGCGGATCTCGTCCTTGGTGGTGAGGGTGTCGCCGAGCGGGAACATGGCGTGCGCGAGCTGGCGCTCGTCGAGCACTCCGAGGACGTAGCTCTGGTCCTTGGCCATGTCGGACGCACGGTGCAGCTCGCGCGATCCGTCCTCGGTGAGGACGACCGTGGCGTAGTGGCCGGTGCAGACGGCGTCGAAGCCCAGCGCGAGGGCCTTGTCGAGCAGCGCCGCGAACTTGATCTTCTCGTTGCAGCGCAGACAGGGGTTGGGGGTGCGCCCGGCCTCGTACTCCGCGACGAAGTCCTCGACGACGTCCTCGCGGAAGCGCTCGGCGAGGTCCCATACGTAGAAGGGGATGCCGATGACGTCGGCGGCCCTGCGGGCGTCGCGCGAGTCCTCGATGGTGCAGCAGCCGCGTGCTCCCGTACGGAAGGACTGCGGGTTGGCGGAGAGCGCCAGGTGCACACCGGTGACGTCGTGCCCGGCTTCCGCGGCTCGGGCGGCGGCGACGGCGGAGTCCACGCCGCCTGACATGGCGGCGAGCACACGGAGGGGGCGCTGGGGTGTCTGAGTCATAGCCGTACCAGGGTACGGGCATTCGGGAACCGGATGCCCGTGAGTATGCGTTGTGGATCACATGGGGAGTACGGGGAAGGACACGGACCGGCGCATCAGCAGGCGGGCCCTGCTGCTCGGCGGCCTGGGCACGGCGGCCGGGGCCGCGGTGCTGGCCAGGGACGAGCTGTCGCACATCTGGTGGCGGCTGCCGGGGATCGACAAGCCGCGCAAGGAGGGCGAGGTCGATTTCGCGGGCGCCCAGTGGGTGGCGGCCTCGTCGGCGAACTACCGGCGGGCGGACCGGCCCGCCGACTATTCGATCGACCGGGTCGTCATCCATGTCGTGCAGGGCGGATACGCCTCGGCGCTGAACGTCTTCCGGGACCCTGGGCACAAGGCCGCCGCGCATTACGTGGTGCGCAAGGACGGGCACGTGGCGCAGATGGTGCGCGAGCTGGACATCGCCTATCACGCGGGGAACTGGGACTACAACGAGCGCAGCGTCGGCATCGAGCACGAAGGGTTCGTGGACCGGAAGTCCTCGTTCACCGATGCCATGTACGCGTCGTCGGCCCGGCTGACGGCGCGGATCTGCGAGCGGTACGACATACCGGTGGACCGGGAGCATGTGATCGGGCACGTGGAGGTGCCCGGCACGGACCACACCGATCCGGGTCCGCACTGGGACTGGGACCGGTACATGAAGCTCGTTCGCGCGGTGCGTTCCTAGGTGTGTCCTGCCTAGCTGAGGCCGGCCGTGCGCGCCCGCTCCACCGCGGGGCCGATCGCCTCCGCGACCGCCGCCACGTCCGCCTTGGTGGAGGTGTGGCCGAGCGTGAAGCGCAGGGTGCCGCGTGCCAGGTCCGGGTCGGTGCCGGTGGCGAGCAGGACGTGGCTGGGCTGGGCGACGCCCGCCGTGCACGCCGACCCGGTCGAGCAGGCGATGCCCGCCGCGTCGAGCAGCAGGAGCAGGGAGTCGCCCTCGCAGCCGGGGAAGGTGAAGTGGGCGTTGGCGGGGAGGCGGTCGTCGGGGTCGCCGCCGAGGATCGCGTCGGGGACGGCGGAGCGCACCGCCGCGATGAGGTCGTCGCGCAGGGCGCCGATCTCCTGGGCGTACGCGTCGCGCCGTTCGGCGGCCAGCTTCCCGGCGACGGCGAAGGCGGCGATGGCCGGGGCGTCGAGCGTCCCGGAGCGCACATGGCGCTCCTGGCCGCCGCCGTGCAGGACGGGGACGGGGTTCTGGTCGCGGCCCAGGAGCAGCGCCCCGATGCCGTACGGGCCGCCGATCTTGTGTCCGGACACCGTCATCGCGGCGAGCCCCGAGGAGGCGAAGTCCAGCTCCGTCTGGCCGAAGGCCTGGACCGCGTCGGAGTGCATGGGGATGTCGAACTCCTGCGCGATCTCGGCCAGTTCACGGATCGGCATGATCGTGCCGATCTCGTTGTTGGCCCACATCACGGTGATCAGCGCCACGTCGGAGGGGTCGCGCTCGACGGCCGTACGGAGCACGTCGGGGTGGACGCGGCCGTAGGAGTCGACGGGGAGGTACTCCACCGCCGCACCCTCGTGCTCCGCCAGCCAGTGCACCGCGTCGAGGACGGCGTGGTGTTCCACGGGGCTGGTCAGGATGCGGGTGCGGTGGGCGTCGGCGTCGCGCCGGGACCAGTACAGACCCTTGACCGCGAGGTTGTCGGACTCCGTGCCGCCGGCGGTGAAGACCACCTCGCTGGGGCGCGCGCCGAGCGCGTCGGCGAGGGTCTCGCGGGCCTCCTCGACGGTACGCCGAGCCCGGCGTCCGGCGGCGTGCAGCGAGGAGGCGTTGCCGGTGACGGTGAGCTGGGCGGTCATCGCCTCAACCGCCTCCGGGAGCATGGGAGTGGTCGCAGCGTGGTCGAGGTAAGCCATGGTGGCCACGATTCTACGAGCCATGGGGTGCGGGTCATGCCGCCCGCACCCCCGAACCGCATCAGCCCTGCTGAGCCTGGCCCTGCTGCCGGCCTCCGGGACCGCCGCAACCCCCGCTGTGGCGGTGCTGTGAGCCGGGCTAGAAGTTCCAGGCCAGCACGCCGTCGGAGGTCACCAGCGTGGCCAGGACCACCAGGTCCGCGACCCCGAGGGCGAGTCCGAGCAGGGCCCGGCCACGGCGTTCGGTGTCGCGCCAGAGGGCGAGTGCGGCCAGCACGATCGCGACGGGACCCAGGATCAGGTTCATCACGAGCAGACCCAGCAGTCCGAGTACGAACGCGGCGACGGCCATGCCGTCCGCGTCGCGGGTGCCGGTACGGGTACGGGCAGAAGCAGTGAGTTCCATGGTTCCGTCTCCCTTGCTCACGTGGTCACTTGGTCACTTGGTCCGGGCGATGCGTTCGCGTACGGCGAAGATCATCAGCCAGCCGCCGATGACAGCGGTGGCGACGAGGGTGACCGGGACGGGCAGATGGGACACGGCGCCCAGCACGATCCCCAGGAGAAGGAGAACTGCGGCGATGGCAATCATCGGTCGTCAACCTTTCGGTGAACACTTGTGAGTACGACTGTTCACTGACTCCTGAGTCTACGCTTCCCTTCGCGGGAGAACGGTTGTTTACTGAATGGCATGAGTCACACCTCCTCCGGCGCGGCCACCGGCGTCCGCCAGGCCCAGAAGCTCAAGACCCGCCAGGCCCTCCTGGACGCCGCCCTCACGCTCCTGGAGGAGCAGAGTCTGAGCAGCCTCGGCCTGCGCGAGGTCACGCGCGCCGTGGGGGTCGCCCCGACCGCCTTCTACCGGCACTTCCGGGACACCGCCGATCTCGGCGTGGCCCTGGTCGAGGAGGCGCTCGGTTCGCTGCACGGCACGATCGGGACGGCACTGGCCGACGAGGGGGACGCGGCGGCGCGCATCGACCGTACGGTCGGGCTGATCGCCGATCTCGTGACGGCCCAGCCTGCGCACGTGCGCTTCATCGCCCGCGAACGGCACGGCGGGGTCCAGCCGGTGCGCGAGGCCATAGGCACCCAACTGCGGCTGTTCGCACAGGAGGTGGCGGCCGCGTTCGCCCGTCAGCCGGAGTCTGAGGGCTGGAGCGAGGAGGATCTTCTGATGCTGGCCGGGCTGTACGTGGACCACATGGTGATGGCGGCCTCTTCACTCCTGGAGGCCGGGGGCGGCGGCGAGGAGCACGCCCGCGATGTGGCGCGGCGCCAGCTGCGACTGGTGAGCCTGGGCCGCCTCCACTGGCTGGACTGACCGCGGCCGCCGCGCGGGCAGGAGCCCCCACCCCCGGAGGGTGGGGGCCCAGGAAGTGTTACGGCCTTGGCGCGCGCGCCAGTTGGCGCGACTGGGCCACCAGGCGGTCCGCGGTGTCCCAGACCTCCGCGTCCTCCTCCAGGAAGCCGCCCGCCAGGTTCCGCGTCGTGATCGAGATCCGGAGCGGGCCCGGCGCCGGCCTGCAGCGGATGTGGGTCGTGAGCTCGACCGTCGGGACCCAGCCCTTCAGGCCGATCTCGAAGGCGGTCGGCGGCAGCGCGTCCACCGCGAGGAGCAGCGACAGCGGATCCGCGTCGCGTCCGTCCGCGAGGCCGAACCAGGCCCGCATCTCGCCCTGCCCGGACGGCGCCCCGACGGCCCAGCCGCAGGTCGCCGGGTCCAGCTTCAGGCGCAGGCGGTCGGTGATCGCGGAGGAGCCGGGGATCGGGGCGGGGCCGTCTTCGGGGCCGAAGCAGTGCTCCATGGGCGGGATCGCCGGGGGCTTGGCCGTCGTACGTACGTCGTCGGTCAGCGCGTCCAGGTCGCCGTACGAGGCGAGTACGCGGATGCGCTCCACCTCGGTGCCGTCCTCGGCGTACTGGAAGAGCGAGGCCTGCCCGGTGGAGAGCGTGCGGCCGCCGCGGACCAGTTCGGTGCGGATCACCGCGGGGCCGGGCACGGAGGCGGTCAGGTAGTGCGCGGAGACCGTGAAGGGGTCGGCGTGCGGCAGGGCCTCGCCGAGCGCACGGCCGAGCATGGCGAGCAGGTAGCCGCCGTTGACGGCGTGGATGATCGTCCAGCCGGCGGAGAGCTCCGCGTCGTACGTACCCGGTGCGCGCAGGGTGACAGCGGTGTCGCGGTCGAACTCGCTGTCACCGATGGTCCCGATGGATGCCTGTGCCATGTACAGCACGGTACACGGCAAAGTTACTCGTCGGTAGAGGCGGCTTGGGAGCGCCGGTTCCAGGCCCGGGGAGCCCGCCAGCCGTAGCGCATCGCAAGGAGCCGCAGCACGATCGCCGTGACGGCGGCGAGCCCGCTCGTCGTGGCGTTCAGCATGTCGAAACGGATGCACAGGACCACCATCGCCGCCCCGATGATCGCGGGCACGGCGTACAGGTCGCGGTCCCAGCGCACCAGCGAAGGCACCTCGTTGGCGAGTACGTCACGCAGCACACCCCCGCCGACCGCCGTCGCGAGCCCCATCGCGGCCGACGAGGTGAGGCCCAGCCCGTGCTCGTAGGCCTTCGTGGTGCCCGTGACGCAGAAGAGCCCGAGCCCGGCCGCGTCGAAGACGTTCACCGCGTTCTGGATGCGTTCCACCTCGGGATGGAGGAAGAAGACGAAGGCGGCGGCCACCAGCGGCGTCAGGAAGTACCCGAGGTCGGTGAACGCGGCCGGCGGGACCGCGCCGATGACCATGTCGCGGAAGAGCCCCCCGCCCAGCGCGGTGACCTCGGCGAAGACCGCGATGCCGAAGACGTCGAAGTTCTTGCGCACGGCCAGCAGCGCGCCCGAGATCGCGAAGACGAAGATCCCGACGATGTCGAGCCCGTGCTGGACGGAGGGGGTGAAGAGTTCGTGGAGCACCCGACATTCTTACCGAATGCCGGGCGCTCTCCCGAGCAGGACCGACCGTGACGTGCAGGCCGTGACCTACAGGGCGGGCTTGCCGGTCGTGTAGATCCACTTGTCGAAGAGGTCGTCGAGCTGCTGGTGCGAGATCTTCTCGGCGAGCGCGATGAACTCGGTGGTGTTGGCGTCCCCGTAGCGGTGCGCCTTCGTCCAGGCCGGCAGCAGCTTGAAGAACGCCTTGTCGCCGATCCGCTCACGCAGCGCCTGCAGCGTCATGGCACCGCGCTGGTAGACGGCCGAGGCGAACATCGTGTCGCGCTGCGGGTCGGCGACCTTGATCTGCCAGAAGGCGGAGGTGTCCGGTCGCGCGTTGTACCCGGCGAGCATCGTGTCGTGGGCGGTCGCCGTGCCCCGGTGCTCGGCCCACAGCCACTGCGCGTACGTCGCGAAGCCCTCGTTCAGCCAGATGTTCTTCCACTGCTCGACCGAGACCGAGTCGCCGAACCACTGGTGGGCCAGCTCGTGGACGATGGTCGACTCCGAACGCACGGCCGAATAGCTCGGCTTGGTCTGGGTCTCCAGCGAGAAGCCCGCCTGCGGCATGTCGTCGACGACCGCACCGGTCTCCTCGAAGGGGTACGGACCGAAGACCTGCGACCAGTAGTCGGTGGCCTCGGCCGTCACCCCGTACACATCGACATTGTTGCTGTTCGCCAGGACCGGGTCGATCGCCACATAGATCGGGGTGCCGCCCGGGGTCACCCCGGTCTTCACGTCGAACTTCCCGATGGAGGCGGTGGCCAGGTAGGTGGCCATCGGCCGGTTCTCGCGCCAGTGGTTGACCGTCTGGCCGCCCTGGTCGTACGTGGAGACGAGGCGCCCGTTGGAGACCCCGGTCAGGCCCTTGGGCGCCTTGATGCGGATGTCGTACGTCGCCTTGTCGGACGGGTGGTCGCTGGAGGGGAACCAGGTGGAGGCCGCGTTGGGCTCACAGGCGACGAAGACCCCGTCGGTGGTCTTCATCCAGCCGTAGTCGGAGCCGAAGACGATGGGGCCGTTGAGCGCCTCGGGCACCCCGCCGTAGGTGACCTCGACCGAGAAGGTGTGGTTCTTGCGCAGGGAGTCGCGCGGATTGATCTTTATCTCGTCGCCGGAGCGGCTGAACTGCGCCCGTCTGCCGTTCACTTCGACCTTCGTGACCTCGAGCTTCTGGAGGTCGAGGTCGAAGGAGGAGAGGTTCTGGGTGGCCCGGGCGGTGACCGTGGTGACGCCGTCGAGCCGGTCCGTGTCCGGGTTGTAGGCGACGTTCAGGTCGTAATGCAGCGCATCGAAGCCGCCGTTGCCCATCTCGGGGAAGTACGGGTCACCGATTCCGACGGAGCCGGGTGAGGGCGCCGGAGCGGCAGCGATCAGACAGAAGGAAGCCGTCGCGGTGGCGATTGCGGCCAGGCGTGCCGAACGGGAGAGTGCCATGAATCTGCCCTTCGTGACTGCACCGTTGGTACGGCTGCATCATGAGTACGACGTGGCGACTCTGCACTCTCCCGTTTGGTCATGGCCATGACTTTGCCAACTCGTCATGTCCTACTGGTCGGTTGACTCCTGAGGCCCGTCCTCCGGTACCTCGGCTTCCGCCGCGGGCCCGGCCTTGGGCTCGGCCTTGGGCTCGGCCTTGAGGGTCTTCGCCTCCGCCGCAGCCTCCGCCTCGGCCACCGCGACCTCCGCCTCGGCCGCCGGCAGAGCCAGCTCGATCGACTCCCGCGCCTCCACCAGAACCGCCTCGCCCGGCACCTGGTCCGGAGCGTTCTCCGGGTGGTGACAGGCGACCTGCTGGCCCGGCTTGAGCGCGATGAGCTCCGGCTCCTTGGTCTTGCAGACCTCGGTCGCCTTCCAGCACCGCGTGTGGAAGCGGCAGCCGGACGGCGGCGAGATCGGCGAGGGCACGTCGCCCTTGAGCAGGATCCGCTCGCTCTTCTCCCCGCGACGACGGGGATCGGGCACCGGCACGGCGGACATGAGCGCCTTGGTGTACGGGTGCATCGGCGCCGAGTAGAGCGACTTGCGGTCCGCCAGCTCGACGATCTTGCCCAGGTACATCACCGCGATGCGGTCCGAGACATGGCGGATGACCGAGAGGTCGTGCGCGATGATCACGTACGTCAGACCGAGTTCGTCCTGCAGGTCGTCAAGAAGGTTGACCACCTGTGCCTGGATCGACACGTCGAGCGCGGAGACCGGCTCGTCAGCGACCACCAGCTTCGGCTTGAGCGCGAGCGCACGGGCGATACCGATGCGCTGGCGCTGACCGCCGGAGAACTCGTGCGGATAGCGGTTGTAGTGCTCGGGGTTGAGGCCCACGAGCGACAGCAGATCCTGGACCGCCTTCTTGACCCCGCCCTCGGGCGTGACGCCCTGGAGCTTGAACGGCGCACTGACGATCGTGCCGACCGTGTGCCGCGGGTTCAGCGAGGAGTACGGGTCCTGGAAGATCATCTGGACGTCGCGGCGCATCGGCCGCATGGCCGAGACACCGAGGTGCGTGATGTCCCTGCCCTGGAACTCGACCTTGCCGCCGGTCGGTTCGAGCAGCCGCGTGATCAGCCGGCCCATCGTGGACTTGCCGCAGCCCGACTCGCCCACGACACCCAGGGTCTCCCCCGGGCGTACGTCGAAGGAGAGCCCGTCGACGGCCTTGACCGCGGCGACCTGGCGCTGCAACAGCCCCTTCTTGATGGGGAAGTGCTTGACCAGGTTCTCGACTCTGAGCAGCGGCTCCGGGGAGTCGCTCGACTGCTTCGGGATCGCCGTTTCGGCGACGCTCTTCTGGCTCACAGCTTCGGCGCAATCTCTTCGGTCCAGATACGGGTCCGCTCCTCTTGCGACATGTGACACGCAGAGAGGTGGTTGCCGCTGACCTGCTGCAGTTCCGGACGCGTGGTCCGGGTGATGCCGCCCTTGGGCACATCCGCGTACGGACAGCGCGGGTTGAAGGCGCAGCCGGAGGGGACGTTGATGAGGCTGGGCGGGGAGCCCTTGACCGGGACGAGCCGCTCGGTCTCCTCCTTGTCGATCCGCGGCATCGAGGTCAGCAGACCCCACGTGTACGGATGCCGGGGCTCGTAGAAGACCTCCTCGGCACTCCCGCGCTCGACGCACCTGCCGCCGTACATCACCAGGAGATCGTCGGCCATCTCGGCCACCACACCCAGGTCGTGGGTGATCATGATGACCGCGGAGCCGAACTCCTTCTGCAGATCGCGGATCAGGTCGAGGATCTGCGCCTGGACGGTGACGTCCAGGGCGGTCGTCGGCTCGTCCGCGATGAGCAGTTCGGGGTTGTTGACGAGCGACATCGCGATCATCGCGCGCTGGCGCATACCGCCCGAGAACTCGTGCGGATAGGCGTCGACCCGCTTGCCGGGCTCGGGGATACCGACCCGGTCGAGCATCTCGATCGCGCGCTTGCGCGCGGTCTTCTTGTCGACGTCGTGGTGGTTGCGGTACGCCTCGACGATCTGCGCGCCCACCGTGTAGTACGGGTGCATCGCCGACAGCGGGTCCTGGAAGATCATGGACATCTTCCGGCCGCGCAGCTTGCGCACATGGTCGTCGCTGGCGCCGAGGAGCTCCTCGCCGTCCAGCCAGATCTCGCCGCCGATGTCGGGGCGGCTGCGCGCGTTCCCGGTGCGGTGCAAACCCATGACGGCGAGCGAGGTGACCGACTTGCCGGAGCCGGACTCGCCCACGATGCCGAGGGTCTTGCCCTTCTCCAGGTTGAAGGAGAGACCGTCGACGGACTTGACGATGCCGTCGTCGGTCGGGAAGTGCACCTTCAGATTGCGTACGGAGAGAAAGGACTCGGGCCGGTCGGCCCGATCCTGCTCCGGTACGCCGACGGGTCCGGTCGCCTGTTTCGGGACCGAAAGGGCGTCCTGGGGAGTGGAGTTGTCTGTCACGTCAGCCTCACACGCGGGTCGACGACCGCGTACAGCAGGTCGACAATCAAGTTGGCCATCACTACGAAGAACGCGGAGATCATGGTCACGCCCATGATGACCGGCAGGTCGCCCGTGTTGATCGCGTCGACCGCCGACTTGCCGAGGCCCGGCAGGGAGAAGGTCGTCTCGGTCAGCACCGCGCCGCCGAGCAGTGCGCCCAGGTCGAGCCCGAAGATCGTGATGATCGGGGTGAGGGTGGAACGCAGCGCGTGTTTGCGGATGACGACGCGCTCCGTGAGTCCCTTGGCCCGGGCCGTACGGATGTAGTCCTCGCCGAGGATCTCCAGCATGGTGGCGCGGGTGAGCCTGGCGTAGGTGGCGGCGAACAGGAAGGCCAGGGTGATCCAGGGAAGGATCATGGAATTGAGCCAGGCTCCCGGATCGGATCCGATCCCGCCGTCGGGGTAGCTGATCGTATCGAGCCAGCCCAGGCTGTAGACGAAGATCGCCGAAGAGACCAGGCCGGTGAAGTAGATGGGCAGGGAGACACCCGCCAGGGCCGTGATCATGGTGGCCCGGTCGAGCACGGTACGTCTGCGCAGCGCCGAGATCACACCGGTGGCCACGCCGCCGAGCAGCCAGAGGATGGATGCACCCGAGGCCAGCGAGAGCGTGACCGGGATGCGTTCCTTCAGGGTCTCCCAGACCGGCTGCTCGTTCTTGAACGAGTAGCCGAAGCAGGGCGCCGGGCAGTGGGTGACATCCGCGCCCGTGTCGTAGTCGCGGCCGGCGACGACGCCCTTGAGGAAGAGTCCGTACTGCGTGGTGATGGGCTTGTCGAAGCCCATCTTCTTACGGATGCCCTCGATCGCGACCTTGTCGGTCGTACGGCCGGCGTAGAGGAGCGCGGGATCGCTTCCGGTGAGCTTCGGCACCATGAAGAAGATGCCGAAGGTGACCATCGAGACGACCACCAGCATGGCGGCGACATTCATGAGCCGCCGGAATATGTAGACAAGCACTGCAGTCGGCCAGTCAGCGGGCGGTTGCAGTCCCTTGTGGGGACTGCAACCGCCCGCCCGCGGCCTTCACCTGCCCTTCGAACTAGCGCATGCGAGGTGAAGACCGCGCATGTCCAACTGCTACTTGGCTACGCCCAGGACGGCGAGGTCAAGACGGCCCATGGACTCGTTGTAGAACACGTTGGTCAGCCGCGGGTTGCGGTAGGCCAGTGCCTTGTCGAAGTTGATCGGCAGGTACAGCGCCTTCTCCATGATGGCCTTGTTGATCTGGCCGTAGATGGGCGCTGCCTCTTCCGGGGTCTTCGCGGCGGCGGCCTGAGCGAACAGACCGTTGACGGTCTTGTCGTTCAGCATCGTGTAGTTGTTGTTGCCGTTCTTCAGGATGAACGACCCGTCGACCAGCGGCTGCAGGAAGCCGGCGCCGGAGTTGTAGTCGGCACCCCAGCCCATGACGATGATGCCGTAGCCCTTCTTCTCCACGTTGTCGGGAGCACCGATCTCGGAAGAAGAGTTCTTGCCGTCGTACTGCGCGATCTCCGCGGTGATGCCGACTGCCTTGAGCGACGCCTGCAGCGACTCGGCGGTGGCGACCTCGGGCTTCTTGTTGTTACGGACCGCGATGGTGGTCTTGAAGCCGTTCGGCTTGCCGCACGCCTTGAGCGCCGCACGGGCCTTGTCGAGCTGCGGCTTGCCGCCGGTCAGACCGAACGGGTCGTAGGACTTCTCCGAGCCGGGGACACCCGGGGGCAGCATGTTGGCGCCGAGGTCACCGCTGGTCGGGCCACCACGGGCCGTCTGCAGGGACTTCGGGTCGGCGGCGTAGATGACCGCCTTGCGGCACTCGATGTTGTCGAACGGCGCGACCGTCTGCGGGAAGGCGAAGTAACGGATGTACCCGGTGTACGGGTCGTCCGAGTTGGCCTTGAGCTTCGGGTCCTGAAGGATCTTGATCTTCGCGGCCTGCTGGACACCGGTGCCGTTGACGTCGAAGTCGATGTCACCGGAGAGAAGGCGCTGGTCCATGTCGTCCGGGTTGGAGGTCACGGTGAAGGTGACCCGGTCCGGCAGACCCTTGTGGACCTTGTCCGTCTTCGGGTCCCAGTTGGGGTTCCGCTCGAAGATCGTTTCCTTGCCCGGCTTGAAGGACGCGACCTTGTAAGGGCCGGTCGCCACCGGGTGGTTGGTGTACTTGGCGCCGTCGTCCTTGGCCACCGGTACCGGCGAGGAGTCGCTGATCGCCATCAGGTACGAGAAGTCCGAGCTCGGCTGCTTCAGGTTGAACACGATCGTCTTGTCGTCGGGCGTCAGCACCGACTTCAGGCCGAGCTTGTTCGGGTCCTTGTCCTTGTACGGACCCGGGTACTTCTGGCCCTGGTCGAGCATGTTGATCAGGTACGTCGGACCACCGGAGAGGACATCCTGCGCGAAGACGCGCTCGATGCCGTACTTGATGTCCTTCGAGGTGATCTCGGTGCCGTCCTCGAACTTGACGCCCTTCTTGATCTTGAAGGTGTACGTCTTGCCGCCGTTGGTGAGCACCGGCAGCGCCTCGGCCAGGTCGGGAACCAGCTTGGTTCCGGCCTCACCGGGCTTCGAGTCGTACGTCAGGAGCTGGCGCACGTAGAGGCGCTGAATGTTCCAGACGAAGCCGTAGTACGAACGGGCCGGGTCGAGGAAGTCGACGTCCTGAGGGGACATCAGCTTCAGCGTGCCGCCCTTCTTGTCGGACGCGTTGATGACCGAACCCTTGGTGGCGGCGTCGTAGCCCGCGCCCTTGGTGGAGGACTTGTTGTCGCTGCCCCCACCTCCGCAAGCTGTGGCCGTCAGCGACAGCGCGGCAACCACGGCCGCGAGCGCAACTGCCTTCCTTGAGCTATTCACTGTCCAGCAACCTCCGTGATGTGATGAAGCCCGTGGTACGCGGTCCGCGACCGAGGGTTGGTGCATGTCAACCGGCTTGCGCCGGAGACCTGTTGGGTGCGGCTCAGCTGCCCTTCGGATCGAGAGCATCCCGCAGCCCGTCGCCGAAAAGATTGAAAGCGAGAACGGTGATGAAGATCGCGACACCGGGGACAACCATGTACGTCGGGTCCGCCTGATAGGTGTTGATCGCGTCGGAGAGCATCTTTCCCCAGGAGGCGGTCGGCGGCTTCACGCCGGCACCGAGGAAGCTGAGAGCTGCCTCGCTGAGGATGTTGGTCGGGATGATCAGCGTCGAGTAGACGAGGATCGGCGCGACCAGGTTGGGCAGCAGCTCCTTGAAAAGGATGTAGGTGCGCCCGGCACCGAGGCTGCGGGCCGCCTCCACATACTCGCGCTCACGGAGCGACATCGTCTGCCCTCGGACGATACGGCCGATGTACGGCCAGCCGAAGAAGCCGATCACCACGATCAGGACGCCCATCCGGACACCTGAACCAGTCAGTCCCCAGACGGAGTTGGGCACCACGGAGACCAGGGCGATAGTGAAGAGCAGCTGGGGGAAGGCGAGCAGGATGTCCATCAGGCGGCTGATGACCGCGTCGACCCAGCCGCCGAAGAATCCGGCCACCGAACCGAGGATGGAGCCGAGCACCACGGAGACCACCGCGGCGAGGAAGGCCACCAGGAGCGAGATGCGGGAGCCGTAGACGATACGGCTGAACACATCGCGGCCGTTGGTGGGCTCGACGCCGAGCAGGAAGTCGGAGTTCATCCCGCCGAAGGAGCCCTTCGGCGTTCCGAGGTCCGGGTCGAGCAGGTTCTCGTGGAACTCGTCGGGCGGGTGCCCCAGGAGACTCACGATGAACGGCGCGAACACCGCGACCATGATCAGCAGAATCACGACCACGCCGCCGACGAGCGCGACCTTGTCGCGCTTCAGCCGTGTCCAGGCGATCCGCCCGGGAGAACGGCCTTCGATGTCTTTGGCAGGCATGTCGGCCGTGACATCGACCGTCGCGGTCTCGCCCGCGCTGTCGTGCAGTGGTGCCGTCATCGTTATGGGGACCCCTCTCGGCTCGGCCGACTGTGGTCGGCCCGCGCCCGCCGCTGTAGCAGCTTGTTCACATCACAGGTGCAAGAAGTACGAGTTGGTGCGAATGGTGCTGAAGAAACTGAAGCCGCAGGTCGCACAGGGGACCGAAAGCTTCTTGTTCCGGGGAGTCTTCAATGCGTCGCGGATCACCCGCCAGACCTGGCGGGGAATGGATGCGCAACCGTGATGTGGCCTGGGGTCTTCCGTTATCCGGACGCCGTGATCGGCCCAGCGGACCAAGTCCGCACTCTTCGCCCAGTTCGGACATGTGCCCCAACAGGGCGCATCAGCAGTCGAATTGAAAGGCGGTACGAACCTCAGCCGTGGACCGGCGGGTAGCCGTAACCGGGGGCCGCGACGGGGGCCGCGTGCGCCTCTCTGTCGTAGAACGGGCGGGAGTTGGCGCGCAGCCACATGCCGACCGGGTCGTACTCGTCGGACAGTGCGACGGTCGAAACGGGCAGGCCGTCGGGGACGGCCGCGACGGACTGCTGCATCATCGCGCGCACGGTGTCGACGGACTGCTGACTCGTGTCATACAGATCGAGGCCGATGGCGAGGTACGCGGCACCGATCGCGGGCTGCACCCAGGCACGGCGCAGTGCGCGGACCGCGGGGGTGCGGTGGGCGTTCTGGGCGAGAAGGGCGTAGAACTGCGGAATGTCCAGGGCGGGTTCGGAGATCCGCAGCGGCCCGGCCGGCATCCGGTCGAGACCGGTGGCGATCCGGCGCAGGTCGGTCCACGGGACGCCGACGCCGCCGCCGGGGGCGTGCGGGTTCAGCCAGATGCCCCAGCGGTCGGGGTAGAGGGCGCGGGCGATGTCACGGCCGCCGACCGCTTCGTACGCACGGTTCCAGCCACTGGCGGAGAGCTCCTGGGCGGAGGTCACACAGGGCGCGTAACCGAGCCCGTCGACTTCCATGTTTCCGTACTGCGCATCGGGCGCCCCCGCCTGGCCGTGCCAGAGCAGCATCCAGATCCGGCTCTCCGCGAGCGCGTGCAGCAGGGCCTCGTACGCGTCATAGCGCCCCGGGGTCACCTGGCGCAGCATGTGCTCGACCTGTCCGGCCGCCGCCGTGCCCGACGCACTCACTTGGGTCCCGCCCCTCGTCTTCTTCACTCCACCCGTTTCAGGCCACCCACACGCCCGTCGGTCATCCAACCAGCTTAGGCGGCGTCCCTGACATAAAACGGCCTGACCTTCTCCAGCATCCAGTCGGCCACCGGATCCTGTGCCACGTCCAGCAGAACCAGATTGACCGGCCAGGCCGGTTCGCACAGACCGAGCGCCCGGCCCAGCGCGTCCATGGGCGCGCCCCGGCCCGCGCCGTCCCAGGACGCGAACTCGACGCCGATGAAGAGGACGGGGTCGCCGCCCTCGATGGAGGCGAGGGCCCTGCGCGCCGTGCGCACCACCCCGGTCTGCTCGAACTCCCCTGCCGCCGCGGCGAGGAAGTCGACCGGCTCCTGCTGCCAGTCCGGCTCGAAGAGACGGACCCGGCCGCCGGAGGAAGGGCCGTCCAGCGGGGTACGGCCCGCCCGGCACAGCTCCGCCACGGCGAGCGGCGGCAGCGGCAGACCGACCGCGCCGCCCGGGTTCACGGCGATACCCAGCTGCGGCGGCAGTCCGCGGGCGAACTCGACGGCGGGCGCCACGGTGAAGGAGAGATGGGTGCCGACACACTGCAGGAACTGCGACTCCGAGCTGTAGACGGGGACGTACGGCGCCCCCTCGATCTCCATGGTCGGCAGGTCCAGCGAGCGGCTCTCGTTGCTGCCGCCGTTGGGCAGCGGGATCCAGATCTGGCTGCGCCCCAGCACCTCGATGAGCCGTCCGCCCGCCGCCGGATTGCCGACCGAGGCGCCCAGCACCTCTTCGAGCTCGTTGCCCGGCCATCCCATGTCCACCGACGGATCCCTCTCCTTCTGCGAGTGCCGCACCTGCTGTACGTGCCGCGCGCCCGACATTAGCTCCGCCGCCACCCGTCTGGCCGAGCCCCCACCCATATGGACACGGAGCGCATCCGTCTGGTTGCGCTGCGTGGCGACCGCTCCGAGGGTGGCAGATACAGGCCCCGCCGCGCAGCTCCTCCGGAAGGACCACCTCATGTCCCCGCACACACCCGTCGCGCTCACCCTCGCCGCATCTCTGTGCGGCGCGCTGGCCCTCGGTGGTGTGTCGGCCCCCGTGGCCTCGGCTGCGCCGACAACCGCGGCGGCCCCGGCGGCCGTCCGCTCCGCCCACCCGTCCGACATCGGGCCGCTGCTCGATGCCATCGACGAGCTGATGGAGAAGTCCGCCTCCGGAACGATCGACGAGGCGGCTCTGGCGAAGGTCGAGGCCAAGCTCGACGTCGTACTGGGTCCGGACACCGACGGCGGGGACGTGAAGAAGGAGACCGGCCCGACGAGCGCCGCGGAGACCGCGCTGCGCAACGAGGTCGATGCACTGATCAAGGCCGCCGCGAGCGGGGACTGGTTCCGGGTGTGGACGGCTCTGCAGGAGGTCCCGAAGCTGGCGACGGGTCTGCTCAACGCGGCCGAGTGGCAGAAGTTCCTGGACTCCCTGCCGAAGCTCCTCGGCCTGCCCGAGCTGCCGAAGCTCCCTGACGTCTCGGGCCTGCTCCCCAAGCTCCCCGAGCTGCCGAAGCTCCCGGCCATCCCCGGCCTCCCCGCCATCCCCGGCCTCCCTGCGATCCCCGGCCTCGCCGCCGTGCCCGCCGCCCCTGCCATCCCCGGCATTCCTGCCATCCCCGGCTTCCCGAAGCTCTGGTGACACCGCGGTCACGATGACCCGGCCGGCCTCGGGAGCGCTCAGCTCCCGGGGCCGCCGAAGCTGATCTCCGCCAGTTCCCCCGCGGCCGCCCGGTCGAGCAGCACCGCCGATCCGCAGCCGGCCGGCAGCCTGCCCGCCTCGGCCTCCGCGAGCAGCCGGTCCACCGCCTTGCGGTGCCTCCCGAAGGCGTACGGGGAGACCTCGCGCCCCCGCTCCGCCTGCCCCGCCAGCGCGACCTCCGGCGGGACGACGAGCAGCAGCAGATGCAGCGCGCGCCCGCGCCGCCTGGCCGTTCGCGCCAGCCAGTGCCGCACCCAGCGCTGCGTGCCGCAGTCGTGGACGACGACGCTGCGGCCCGAGCGCAGCGCGCGCCACAGTCCGCCGTAGTGGGCGGCGCGCACCAGCGGGCGGTAGCCCCCGTACGACAGGAAGCCCGGCATCCGGCGCTCCCAGCGTTCCCGCACGTCCTGCGAGTCGATCCGGCGGGCGGCCCGCACGGTGCGCCTGATCAGCGTCGACTTCCCGCTGCCCGGTAGTCCTGAGACGACCACCAGATCACCGTCGGCGAACTCCAGACCGCGCGGGCGCGGCGGCGTCCGCCCGGCGGGGGCTCCCCGCGGGGCGGGCACGGCCCCTGCCTCCACCACGTACAAGCCCTGTCCGTGCACCGTCATGGCCACTCCCCCTGTCAGGTTCCCGCGTCCCCTTCCCCTGCCCTCCAGAAGGGTAAAGAAACAGTAATGCGGGGCAAGTGATATGACGCCCCTCACCGCCGTGCGATGATGTCCGCGCCAACTCCATACAGGCCGTTCGAATCCGCGCGGGAGAGTCCCCGGTCCACCGACCGGGGCGCCGAAGGAGCAAGTCCCTCCCTTGTAATCTCTCAGGCCCCGTACCGCGCGCGACGAGGCAGATCTGAAAAGCGAGCCACCCCTGTGCGGTGGCTCCACCCAAGGTGCAAGTCGGGTGCCCGTATATCCGGGCTCGCGGCGAACCTCTCAGGTTCCGATGACAGATGGGGAGGAATCGTCCTCGCCAGTCATGCCCTGGGAGCCTTAACGATGAGCACCACCCCCCGCCTCACCGCCCTCGACGCCCTGCACCGCTCGCTCGGTGCGACCATGACCGACTTCGCGGGCTGGGACATGCCCCTGCGGTACGCCAGCGAGCGCGACGAGCACAACGCCGTACGTACGCGCGCCGGTCTCTTCGACCTCTCCCACATGGGCGAGATCACGGTGACCGGACCGCAGGCCGTGGACCTTCTGAACTACGCGCTCGTCGGCAACATCGGGACGGTCGGCCTCGGCCGCGCCCGCTACACCATGATCTGCCAGGAGGACGGCGGGATCCTCGACGACCTGATCGTCTACCGCCTCGGCGACACCGAGTTCATGGTCGTCGCCAACGCCGGCAACGCGCAGATCGTCCTCGACGCGATCACCGAGCGTGCCGCCGGCTTCGACGCCGTCGTGACCGACGACCGTGACGCCTACGCCCTGATCGCCGTCCAGGGCCCCGAGTCCCCCGGCATCCTGAAGTCCGTCACCGATGCCGACCTCGACGGCCTGAAGTACTACGCGGGCCTGCCCGGCACCGTCGCCGGTGTCCCCGCGCTCATCGCGCGCACCGGTTACACCGGCGAGGACGGCTTCGAGCTCTTCGTGGCCCCCGAGCACGCCGAGCAGCTCTGGCAGGCGCTGACCGAGGCGGGCAAGGACGTCGGCCTGGTCCCGGCCGGGCTCTCCTGCCGCGACACGCTGCGCCTGGAGGCGGGCATGCCGCTGTACGGGCACGAGCTGACCACCGCGCTCACCCCCTTCGACGCGGGTCTCGGCCGGGTCGTCAAGTTCGAGAAGGAGTGCGACTTCGTCGGTCGTACGTCCCTGGAGGCCGCCGCCGAGCGCGCCGCCGTCAACCCGCCGCGCAAGCTGGTCGGCCTGATCGCGGAAGGCCGCCGCGTCCCGCGCGCCGGTTTCCCCGTGGTCGCCGAAGGCCAGGTCATCGGCGAGGTCACCTCCGGCGCCCCTTCGCCCACGCTGGGCAAGCCGATCGCGATCGCGTACGTGGACGCGGCACACGCCGAGCCGGGCACGGCGGGCGTGGGCGTGGACATCCGCGGTACGCATGAGCCGTACGAGGTCGTCGCCCTGCCGTTCTACAAGCGCCAGAAGTGACCCAGACCATTCCAGTCCGTAAGACCACCGTTCATCAGCACTCCCCCGCATCCAGGAGAATCAGGTCATGAGCAACCCCCAGCAGCTGCGGTACAGCAAGGAGCACGAGTGGCTCGCGGTCGCCGAGGACGGCATCGCGACGGTCGGCATCACGGAGTTCGCGGCCAACGCGCTCGGTGACGTCGTCTACGCCCAGCTCCCTGAGGTCGGCGACACGGTGACCGCGGGCGAGACCTGCGGCGAGCTGGAGTCGACCAAGTCGGTCAGCGACCTGTACGCCCCGGTGACCGGCGAGGTCACGGAGGCCAACCAGGACGTCGTGGACGACCCCTCGCTGGTGAACACCGCCCCGTTCGAGGGCGGCTGGCTGTTCAAGGTACGTGTGACGGGCGAGCCGGACGACCTGCTCTCCGCCGACGAGTACGACGCACTCTCCGCCGGCAACTAGGCCTTAGGGACTGACTTCTTCATGTCGCTTATGAACTCCTCCCTCCACGAGCTCGACCCGGACATCGCCGCCGCCGTCGATGCCGAGCTGCACCGTCAGCAGTCCACGCTCGAGATGATCGCCTCGGAGAACTTCGCTCCGGTCGCCGTCATGGAGGCCCAGGGCACGGTCCTCACCAACAAGTACGCCGAGGGCTACCCGGGCCGCCGCTACTACGGCGGCTGCGAGCACGTCGACGTGGCCGAGCAGATCGCCATCGACCGGGTGAAGGACCTGTTCGGCGCCGAGTACGCCAACGTCCAGCCGCACTCGGGCGCCTCCGCCAACCAGGCCGCCCTCTTCGCGATCGCCCAGCCCGGCGACACGATCCTCGGCCTGGACCTGGCGCACGGCGGTCACCTCACGCACGGGATGCGCCTGAACTTCTCCGGCAAGCAGTTCAACGTGGTCGCGTACCACGTCGACGAGGCCGGCCTGGTCGACATGGCCGAGGTCGAGCGCCTCGCCAAGGAGAGCAACCCGAAGGTCATCATCGCGGGCTGGTCCGCCTACCCGCGCCAGCTGGACTTCGCCGCGTTCCGCCGTATCGCGGACGAGGTCGGCGCGCTGCTGTGGGTCGACATGGCCCACTTCGCGGGTCTGGTGGCGGCCGGTCTGCACCCGAACCCGGTCCCGTACGCCGATGTCGTCACCTCCACCACGCACAAGACCCTCGGCGGTCCGCGCGGCGGCATCATCCTGGCGCGCAACAAGGACTTCGCGAAGAAGCTGAACTCCTCGGTCTTCCCCGGTTTCCAGGGCGGCCCGCTGGAGCACGTGATCGCGGCCAAGGCGGTCTCCTTCAAGGTCGCGGCGACCGAGGAGTTCAAGGAGCGCCAGCAGCGCACCCTGGACGGCGCCCGCATCCTGGCCGAGCGCCTGGTGGCCTCGGACGTGACCGAGCACGGCGTCTCGGTCCTCTCGGGCGGTACGGACGTGCATCTGGTCCTCGTCGACCTGCGCAACTCGGAGCTGGACGGCCAGCAGGCCGAGGACCGTCTCCACGAGGTCGGCATCACGGTCAACCGCAACGCCGTCCCGAACGACCCGCGCCCCCCGATGACCACCTCGGGTCTGCGCATCGGTACGCCGGCGCTCGCGACCCGCGGCTTCGGCGTCGAGGACTTCACGGAGGTCGCGGACATCATCGCCGAGACCCTGAAGCCGTCCTTCGACAAGGACGCCCTGGCCGGACGGGTCAAGGCGCTGGCCGACAAGCACCCGCTTTACCCCGGCCTGAAGTAGTTCCGTAGGCTTTGGCCTACCGTTCTTGTACGAACCGACGGGGCACCCCGCACACTGGATGTGTGAGCGAGGTGCCCCGCGGCACGCGCCCCCTGCACCACCCCGGCAGACAAAGGCGTCTACCAACCACCTAGGAGTCACCACCGTGGCCATCTCGGTCTTCGACCTGTTCTCGATCGGCATCGGCCCGTCCAGCTCCCACACGGTCGGCCCCATGCGCGCGGCACGAATGTTCGCCCGCCGCCTCAAGAACGAGGGCCTGCTGGCCCACACCACCGCGATACGCGCCGAGCTGTACGGCTCGCTGGGCGCCACCGGCCACGGCCACGGCACCCCCAAGGCGGTGCTGCTCGGTCTGGAGGGCGAATCGCCCCGTACGGTCGACGTGGAGCACGCCGACGAGCGCGTCGAGCAGATCAAGCGGGACGGCCGCATCAATCTCCTCGGCATGCACGAGATCGGCTTCGACTTCGACGAGGACCTGATCCTGCACCGCCGCAAGGCGCTGCCGTACCACGCCAACGGCATGACGGTCTTCGCGTACGACGTCGACGGCGGCCTGGTCCTGGAGAAGACGTACTACTCGGTGGGCGGCGGATTCGTCGTCGACGAGGACGCCGTCGGCGAGAAGAAGATCGTCCTCGACGACACGGTCCTGAAGTACCCCTTCCGCAGCGGCGACGAGCTGCTGCGCCTGACGAAGGAGACCGGCCTCTCCATCGCCTCGCTGATGCTGGAGAACGAGAAGGCCTGGCGCACCGAGGACGAGATCCGCGCCGGTCTCCTGGACATCTGGCGCGCCATGCAGTCCTGCGTCTCGCGCGGCATGTCCCGCGAGGGCATCCTCCCCGGCGGTCTCAAGGTCCGCCGCCGCGCGGCCCACTCGGCACGTCAACTGCGCGCCGAGGGCGACCCGTTGGCCCATGCGATGGAGTGGATCACGCTCTACGCGATGGCGGTCAACGAGGAGAACGCGGCGGGCGGCAGGGTCGTCACCGCGCCCACCAACGGCGCGGCCGGCATCATCCCGGCGGTCCTGCACTACTACATGAACTTCGTGCCCGGCGCCGACGAGGAGGGCATCGTCCGCTTCATGCTCTCCGCAGGGGCCATTGGCATGCTCTTCAAGGAGAACGCCTCGATCTCCGGCGCCGAGGTCGGCTGCCAGGGCGAGGTCGGCTCCGCCTGCTCGATGGCGGCCGGCGCCCTCGCCGAGGTGCTCGGCGGCTCCCCCGAGCAGGTCGAGAACGCGGCCGAGATCGGCATGGAGCACAACCTGGGCCTGACCTGCGACCCGGTCGGCGGCCTGGTCCAGATCCCGTGCATCGAGCGCAACGGCATGGCGGCGGTCAAGGCCGTCACGGCGGCGAAGATGGCGATGCGCGGCGACGGCAGCCACAAGGTCTCCCTCGACAAGGTCATCAAGACCATGAAGGAGACCGGCGCCGACATGAGCGTGAAGTACAAGGAGACGGCCCGGGGCGGGCTCGCGGTGAACATCATCGAGTGCTAGCGGATCAGGCCCTGGTGCCTGCCGTGCCTGCTGCGCCCGCGTGATCGGCCCCGCTCGCCCCGGTGGCCGGTCCGCTCCCGCCTGCGCCCCTGCCGGACCCCGGCGACAGGCGTACAGCGCGGTAACGCTCGTGTAATGGCGCCTTTCTAGCGTCTGGACTCCCCCGTACCGTCCCTGGAGGAGCAACCCAGATGCACCAGCCCCGACCGCCCCGGCGCAGACGCGCCGCATGGGCGGCGGCCGCGTTCACCGCGACCGCTCTGGTGACCGGCGCCATGCCGGCCGTCGCCGCCGGCACGCCGTCCGCAGCCGCCACCGCCAAGATCGACGCGTCCCTGGACAGCGCCGTCGCCAAGGGGGACGACGCGACGTTCTTCGTCGTCCTCAAGGATCAGGCGGACCTGTCAGGCGCCAAGAAGCAGAAGACGCACGCCAAGAAGGCGACGGCTGCCTACAAGGAGCTGCGCGCCCACGCCGACGACAGCCAGGCCTCGCTGAAGTCCTTCCTCGACAAGAAGAAGGTCGGTCACAAGGACTACTGGATCGCCAACACGGTCCAGGTCACCGGTGACAAGGCCCTCGTCGACGAGCTCGCGAAGCGTTCCGACGTGGCGTCGATCGTCGAGCGGAGGTCGTTCACGCTCGACAGCTCGGAGACCTCCGACGCCAAGGTCACCACGTCCCGGACCGCGTCGGCAGGGACCGCGTCGTCCGCCGACGGCGACGAGACGCCCGAGTGGGGCATCTCCGACATCAAGGCCGACCAGGTCTGGGACCAGTACGCGGACCGCGGCGAAGGCATCGTCGTCGCCAACGTCGACACCGGTGTGCAGTACAACCACCCGGACCTGGTGAAGCAGTACCGCGGCAACAACGGCGACGGCACCTTCTCCAACGACTACAACTTCTACGACCCGACCGGCCAGTGCGGCACCAGCGGCACCCCGTGCGACAACAACGGCCACGGCACCCACACCATGGGCACGATGGTCGGCAAGAACGGCATCGGTGTCGCACCCAACGCGAAGTGGATCGCCGCCAAGGGCTGCTCGACCGGCGAGTGCTTCGAGGACGACCTGCTGGCCGCAGGTCAGTGGATCCTCGCGCCGACCGACCACAACGGTCAGAACCCGCGCCCGGACCTCGCCCCGAACATCGTCAACAACTCCTGGGGCAACACGGGCGGCACCGAGCCCTTCTACGAGGACATCCTGACCGCCTGGAACTCCGCGGGCATCTTCGAGGCGTTCGCGGCGGGCAACTCCGGTAACGGAGCGACCTGCGGGACGACCGACCCGCCCGGCGCGCAGAGCGACTCGTACGGTGTCGGCGCCTACGACGCGAACGGCAAGATCGCGTCGTTCTCCGGTTTCGGCCCCTCGCGCATCGACGGTTCGACGGAGCCGAACATCACGGCCCCGGGCGTCAACGTCCAGTCCACCTGGCCCGGTTCCTCGTACAACACCGAGAACGGTACGTCGATGGCGACCCCGCACGTCGCGGGCGCCGTGGCGCTGCTCTGGTCCGCGGCCCCCTCGCTGATCGGCGACATCGACGCGACCCGTGCGCTCCTCGACGCGGGCGCCCTTGACGTCGACGACACCCACTGCGGCGGCACCGCCGGCGTGAACAACGTGTGGGGCGAGGGGAAGTTGGACATCCTCGCCTCCGTCGACAAGGCCCCGCACACCGCGGCCACCGTCGACGGCAAGGTCACCGACAAGGCGACCGGCGCGGCCCAGGCGAACATCACCGTGCAGGCCACCGACGCCGCAGGCGCGGTCCGCACCGTCACCACCGGCGCGGACGGCGCGTACCGACTGCCGCTGGCCCCGGGCACGTACTCCTTCGCCTTCAGCGGTTACGGGTACGCGAACGGCTCGACCACCGGTGTCACGCTCACCGCGCAGCAGGCCTACACCCAGGACATCGCGCTGGCCCCGGTCCCCTCGCACAAGGTCTCAGGCACCGTCCTCGACGTCACCGGCAAGGCGCTCCCGGGCGCCAGGGTCGAGCTGAACGGCACGCCGCTGCCCGCCGCCACCACCGACGCCAAGGGCCAGTACACCTTCGCCAAGGTCGCCGAAGGCTCCTACAGCCTGGCGGTGAAGCCGGCCGCCCCGGTCCTGTGCAACGGCGTGTACACCGGTGCCGCCGCCCTCGGATCCGCCGACCTGACCAAGAACGTCCAGATCCCCAACCGCACGGACAGCGCGGGCAGCATCAGCTGCGCCCCGGTGACGTACTCCTGGATCAAGGGCTCCACGAAGGTCTCCCTGACCGGTGACGAGAACGCGAAGACGATCTCGCTGCCGTTCCCGGTGAAGATGTACGGCGTCTCGTACACCAGCACCTCGATCACCACCAACGGTCTGCTGAACTTCCTCCAGCCGCGCCTCGGCGACTACGCCAACGTCGCCCTGCCCGGCGCCATGCAGCCCAACGGCGTCGTCGCCCCGTTCTGGGACGACCTGATCCTCGACGGCAAGTCGAGCGTGCAGACGGCCACCACCGGCTCCACGGGCTCGCGTTCCTTCGCGATCGTCTGGAACAAGGCGCAGCTCGCCGACGGTTCGGGCGATCGCGTGACCTTCGAGGCGGTCCTCTCCGAGGCCACCGGCGCGGTCACCTTCCAGTACCAGTCGGTGCCGGGCAAGGGTTCGGGCGCGACCGTCGGCATCGAGAACCAGGCGGGCACCGACGCCCTCCAGTACTCCTTCAACCAGAACGTCCTCACGGATCTGTCCGCGATCCGCTTCACCCCGAAGGCCGCGTGATGACGAAAACTTCCAGACGGGGCATACGCCTCGCATCCGCCCTGGTGGCGGCGGGCCTCGCGCTCAGCGTCGCACCGGCGATCGCCGTGGCCGACGACGCCGACGGCATCACCACGCTGACGGAGACTCAGGCAGCCACCCTGTCCGAGCACTTGCGGCCCGATGTGTACGGCGACCAGGCCCAGAAGTCCGACCCGCAGAACGCGGCGCCCGACACGGCCTCCGGCGACGGCTCCGGCACCTCGGACGCGACGGGCTCCGGTGCCGCCACCGACGGGCTGCCGACCCCGACGGTCACCGCCAAGGGCTTCTCCGAGGGCTCGACCGGCATGGCGGCGACCACACCGGTCGCCGGCACGGACGGCGGCTACTTCTCCCTGAACGCCCTGGGCCGCATCGCCCGGCGCACCGCCGACGGCAAGGAGGTGTGGGCGCGCGGCAACAACTCCTACTACAAGGAGTGGAACCTCCCGCCGCTGTCCGCGCGCTACGCCAAGGAGCCGTATCCGGCCCGCATCATGATGGGCTCCGACGTGGCCACCACGTTCGGGCCGTCGTCGGAAAACGGCTACACCACGGGGGACCTGACCGGCGACGGCGTCCCGGATGTCGCGTTCACCGCCGACGTGGGCACCTACCCGTACCGGCCGTTCGTGTCCGGCGACAGCACCCTGCACACCGGCACGTTCGTCACGATCCTCGACGGCGCCACCGGCAAGACGCTGTGGACGAAGCTGTACGCGGCCGCCTTCAACATCAAGCTCGTCGGCCAGACGCTGGTGATCGCGGACACGCCGTACTACAACACCTCGGCGTCCGCCACCTCGACCTCGACGCTGACCGGCATCCGCTTCGACCACGCCGACGGCAAGCTGACGCCGGCCACGACGTGGACGTACGACACCGGGATGTTCAAGGGCGCCGCCTGGTCGAGCCTGGAGCCGCTCGGCAACGGTCTGCTCGCGGCCTCCTGGAACGAGCGCAAGACGTCGGCCACCTCCAAGGCGACCGGCCACACGATGGTCTTCGACACCGCGGACGGCAGCGTCAAGTGGAGCGCGTCCACGACCGGTCTGTACTCGCGCCAGCTGCACCTGGACTCCACCCGCAAGCGTCTGGTCACGCTGGAGACCGCGGACTACACGGACGGCATCCGGTACGAGGTCGCCTCCTACGACCTCGCCACCGGTGCACGCACCTCGCTGGACAACCGGGTCAACGCGTTCGCGACCGCCCTGGTCGTCGGCGACCTCCGCGGTGACAGCAAGGCCGAGTACACGGTCAACGAGATCACCATCGACGGGTATCTGCGCGTCAACTCCGACACCATCCGCTCCCTGGACGGTGACACCGCCGAGGCGGCCTGGCAGCGCACCGTCAAGCGGGCCGCGGACAACAGCCTCGACGGGCCCGTCGCCTGGAACCTGTCGGTGGCCGACGGCAAGGTCGTCGCCTCGTACAAGGACGACAAGGACTCCAACTCCGCCGCCAATCCGAGCTCCACGCGCTACGCGCGCCTGGCCGTGCTGTCGGGCAGGGACGGGACGGTGAACTGGGAGAAGCAGGGCGTGGTCGCCTCCCAGGCCTGGGCCCAGCCGTTCAAGGACCGCAGCACGTGGCGGGTGCGCACGGTCGACGTCGACCAGAACATCCGGGTCTACAACCTGGGCAGCGGAACCCAGCATTCGCTGGTCCCCATGCAGGGTGAGCTGTCGTCCGCCGTCCTCATGGACGTCAACGGCGACGGCAAGAAGGACATCATCGCGGGCGGTCAGTCCGACGGCCTGTTCGCCTTCGACGGTCCCTCGATGACCGCCGGCACGGCGAAGCCGCTGTGGACCGCCGCCCTCCCCGGCCAGATCCACAAGATCGTCAAGGCCGATGTCGACGGTGACGGCAAGGACGAGCTGGTCGTCGCCGCGGACACCGCCACCGTCGTCGTAGAGCCGGCCACCGGCAAGGTGACCACGGTGATCGACGGCAAGGGCCAGTTCGTATGGACGGTCACCGCCGGTGACCTCGACGGCGACGGCAGGGCCGAGATCGTCGTCCCGACGGAACAGGTCCAGGCGTACAAGGGCAGCGGCAAGAAGCTGTGGTCGTACAGCGCCCCCGCGGACAACACCGTCTTCGGTGAGGTCAGCATCGGCGACCACCAGGTCTACGCCCAGTACGGCAGCCACAACGCGTTCCCGGTCGGCGAGGAGAAGCCGAGCGGAGTCGCCGCGCTGAGCGGCGCCACCGGCAAGGCCGCGTGGACCGACTCGGACCCGCAACTGCCCGGTGCGAAGCAGATCTTCGGCAGCTCGATGCGCGCCGCGACCTTCGCCTCCCCGGCCATTCCCTACGCCGACGGTCACGCGGTCGCCATGTCCTGGCTGATCCAGACGTCCGACGGCCATCTCGGCGCGATGAGCGAGATCCGGGACGGCCGCACCGGCGAGTCTCTGCACACGGCCGCCTTCGGAGGCCCATGGACCATCGGCAACTGGTTCACCGGCCCCGAGGGCCTGTACCAGACGGCCCTCGGCTCGGTGCAGCTCTTCTCGGCCAACGGGGTGGACCACCGGGCGAATGCCACCGGGGACATCGCGAGCGCGGGCTTCTTCAACGGACCGAACAGCACGCGGTACCTGATCGGCTCCGGTGCGACGGGCTTCGACCTGATGGACCCGGCGGGGGTCGCTCAGGGCTTCATCCAGCGCATCGCCTACGGCAACATCCACGGTGGCCGTGAGTACGTCGCCGGAGACCTGAACGGCGACGGCACGGACGAGGTCGTCTCGCTCAACTTCGACCAGACCGGGACCAACCGGATGGCCGAACTGCAGGGCGGCGGCTACCTCACCCCGTACACCGCCATCCGTCAGCTGACGGTGTTCACCGTCTCCTGACCACCCGTCACGGCGTCGCCCCTGACGCCATGAACGCTGTGGATCCCCGGGGTAGGGCCCCGGGGATCCACAGCCTGTTCAACTACACTGACGGCCCCATGGACCAGCAGCTCACCTCCGCAGGCGCCGTCCTGGACACCCCGCTGCTGCGTCTGCAACTCCTGGGCGGATTCCGGGCCTCCAGAGACAGCGGCCCCCCTCTCCCCGAACGCTGGCCACGGCTGACCGGCCAGACGCTCGTGAAGCTGCTCGCCGTCACCCCGGGGCACCGGCTGCACCGGGACCGGGCCATGGACCTGTGCTGGCCGGACGCCGGCCCGCAGGCCGCGCTCAACAGCCTGCGCGTCGCCCTGCACGCGGCACGCAGGTCCCTGGAGCCCGAACTCGCTCCGCACGCCACCTCGTCGTATCTCGTTTCCGACGGGGCGCTGCTGCTCCTCGACCCGGCCACCGTCCGGGTCGACGCGGACCATGCCGAGGAGGCAGCGCTGTCCGCGCTGGCATCCCACGACATGGCCGAACTGGAGAAGGCATTGGATCGATTCGAGGGCGAACTCCTGCCCGAGGACCGGTACGCGAGCTGGGCCGAGGCCCGCCGCACCCGGATCACGTCCCTTGAGGTCGAGGTGCAACTCGCTCTCGCCGCCCAGTACTTGGCCGCGGGCGAGCTGACGAAGGCCGCCGCTGCCGCCGAGCAGGCCCTCGCGGCCGGCCCCGCCGAGGAGGCGGCGCACCGTCTCCTCATCGACATCTGCCTGCGGCAGGGGCTGCGCCACCAGGCGCTGCGCCAGTACCACCTGTGCAGGGACGCCCTCGAAGCCGAGCTCGGAGTGCTTCCGGGGCCCGAGACCGAGCGGCTGCACCGGGCCGCGCTCACCGCCGCCCCCGCACCCGCCGCCTCCACCGGTCCCGCCCTGCCCGCCCCGCTGCGGGGGATCACCGCGGCGCCGCTGCGCGGCCGGGACGACATGCTGCGGCTGCTCCTCGCCGAGGAAGGACCGCCCGTACGGCTGCTCACCGGTGAGCCGGGTGTGGGCAAGACCCGGCTGATGGGCGAGGTGGCGCGGCGGGCCGCCGACGGGGGCGCCGTGGTGCTGTGGGGGGCCGGGCACGACACGGAGGGGCACACTCCGTACGGGGCCTTCGCCGAGGCGCTCGACGGATGGCTCGCCGAGCAGCAGGTGGCCGAGCGCGCCAGGATCGGCGCCGAACACTCCGAACTGGCGGCGTTCCTGCCTTCGTTGGGGCAGGTGAGCGGATTCGGTGAACGCAGCCCCGAGGAGGAGCGCGACCGGCTGTTCCGGGCGACGGCCGCTCTGATCGGCGAACTGGCCGCACAGCAGCCGGTGCTGGTGGTCCTGGACGATCTGCATGCCGCCGACTCCGGTTCGTACCAGCTGCTGACGCATCTGGCACGCCGTGCGGACGGGCCCGCGCACCGGGTGCGGTTCCTGGTGACGTACCGCGAGGAGGAGCTCGCCGCGGCCGATGCGCGACGAGCCGAACTGACCGTGCTCGTACGCCAGGAGCTGGCCGTCTCCCACCCGCTGCGGCGGCTCGGGCGCGAGGACTGCCTCGCCGTGGCACGTGACGCGGTGGGCGCCGGGGCCGCCGGGGACGTCGGGCGGCTCGCCGAGCGGCTCGACCGCGTCTGGGAACTGTCGCTGGGCAACCCCTTGTTCGCCGCCGAGCTGGCCCGCTCCCCCATCGGCGCGGCCGAGGACGGCGTCGCGCCCGACGGCGTACGGCAGTTGGTGGCCGAGCGGCTCGCACGGCTCGACCAGGACACCCGGCGCATCGTGGAGGCGCTCTCCGTCGCGGGCTCCGAGACCGCGTCGTCCGAACTGCTCGACGTCGCCGCCGCGGGACTGCACCCGGCGGTGACCGGTGTCGCGGCGGCCGCCGCCCTGGAGCGGGCCATGGAGGCGGCGCTCATCGAAGAGCGGCCCGTCGTGGTGTCGGGGCGGCACGAACCCGGCCTCGCCTTCCGCCACCCGCTGGTGCGTCTCACCTGCTACGAAGGGTTGTCCGCGGTCCGCCGCAGACAGCTGCACGGCGCATTCGCCCAGGCGGTGCAGCAGCACAGGCCGGAGGCCGTCGACGCGCTCGCCGCACACTTCTCCCGGGCCGACGACCCGCGCGCGGCCGAGCATCTGCGGCGCGCCGCCGAGCGGGCCGCGGCTCTCTTCGCCAACGACACGGCGGACCGCTACTACCGCGACCTGGTCGCCCGGCTCGACGTGGACACCGCCCGCGCCCGCCTCGCCCACGCCCAAGTCCTGCGCCGCATGGGCCACTTCGAGCAGGCCGCCGAGGCATTGCGGGCCGCGCTCGATGAGTTCGTACGGCGCGCCGACCACGACAGCTCGGTCCTCACCGCGGGCCATCTGGCCGACACGCTGATCATGGCGAAGCTCGCCGACGAGGCGCGGCGGATCCTGCGCGACCACCCGGCGACCGCGGACACCGCGCCCGAAACCGTGGCCGTCCACCACCTGGCGCTGTCGAAGCTCTGCACCCTTGAGGGGCGGCACGACGACGGATACACGGCCGCCCACCGGGTCCTCCCCGCCGCACAGGCGGTGCCGGGCGCGACGGGGAAGGGCCTGCTCGCCCGCGCGCACGCCATGCGCTCCATCAATCTGGTCATGGCCGGCCGGTTCGAGCAGGGCCGCGCGGCAGCCGAACTGGCGCTGGAGCCCGCCGAGGCGTGCGGCGACCCGAAGCTGCTCGGCACCGTGCTGTCCACACTGCGGGAGAACGCCCGGCGCGCCGGGAAGCTCGCCGAGGCCGTCCGCTTCGGCGAGCGCGCCGCCGATCTCGCCGAACGCTCCGGGGATCCGGCTGCGCTCGCCTTCGAGCAGGCGAACCTGGCCGAGCTGCATCTGCTCCTGGAGGAGTCGCAACCGGCGGCCGTGCTGGCCGACGCGGCAGTCAAAGGCGTGGAAGAGGAGGGCAGTTGGTGCCTCTCGTACGCGCTGGCCGCCCAGGCCCGCGTACGGCTGCGGACCGGCGCCCTGGCGGAAGCGGCGACCGTGCTGAACCGCGCCGAGCGGGTGGCCGGCGCACTCAAGGACCGCCAGGCGGCGCACGAGGTACGCAGCGCCCGCGTCGAGCTCGCCCTGCTCACCGGCCGCCCCGACAAGGCGCTCGCCGTACTCGAAGGGCACGGCGACGACGATCCGACCCTGCTGGCCTGGGCCAGGCTCCTCTCCGGTCGGCCCGAGTCGGCGCTGATTCTCGCCCGCGCCGAGACGGACCGCGCCACGCGCTCCGGGGAACGCCTCGCCGAGACCGAGGCGCGAATGGCCCTCGGCGCCTGTCTGACCCGCCTGTCCCGCACGGCGGAGGGCGAGGCGGAACTGGCACACGCCGCGCACCTCGCCGCCACGCTGCCCTACCCCGCCTGGACCGGGCGCCTGGCACGCGCCAGAAAGGCGCTGCGCGACGGAGGACCGGCGGAGGTCAGCCGCCCGGGGTGAGCCCCGCGCCCGCGCAGCGCAGCACGGTGGCGGTGAGCTCGGCGGCGGTGATCTCGCCGTTCTGCTGGGGCAGTTGGCCCGATGCGATGCCCTCGCGGACCACTTCGGCGAAGAGCGTCCGGTAGCGGCGGCGGAAGTCGAGGCGCTCGGCGCCGTCCGTCAGCACGGCCGTACCGGCGATGCGGAACGCCTCGCTCGCAGGGGTGAGCAACTTCTTCCCCCTCATCGTCCGTGGCGCCGAGACCGCGAGCCCCTTCCGCGACCAGGACATCTTCACGCCGCGCGCCCTGGACGTGTCCGACGACGCCGACACCTTGTGCATCGGCCAGCTCAACGCCGCGGGCTCCTGGGGCTCGCTGCGCAGCGACGAGATATTCCGCAAGGACGCCGACCTCTCGGCCCTCGACAGGACGCTCGCCGCCAACGAACCCGGCACGCCGGCCCCACGGGTGCCGGTGCTGCTGGCGCAGGGCGGGCAGGACAAGGTAATCCAGCCCGCGTGGACCGACACACTGGACGAGCAGTTGACGGCGAACGGCGTCGACGTCACGTACCTCACCTACCCGGACGCCGACCACCGCGGTGTCCTCACCGCGTCGCTGCCGGACGTCACCCGCTGGATCGACGGCCTCTTCGGCCGGGGCGCGCGCCCCTGAGAGGACGGGGGCGCCCTCGTCCTCTCAGGGGCGTCCCCAGCTCCGCCGCTTCTCCAGCGGGCGGGCGTAACCGCCCGCCCGGCTGGTCCCGAGACCCAGTGCCACCAGCGATTCGGCGAGCCGCACTCCCGCGGCCACCCCGTCCACCACCGGCATGCCCAGCTTCTCCGCCACCACCCGTTCCAGGCCGGTCATCCCGGCGCAGCCGAGTACGAGCACCTCGGCCCCCGCGTCCCGTGCCCGGCCCGCCGCGGCCACGAACGCGGCCTGGGTCCGTGCCGCGTCGGTCAGTTCCAGGACGCCGAGGCCCGTCCCGACCACCGCGACACAGTGCGCGCCGACCCCTGCGGTGTGCAGGCTGTCCTCGATCTGGCCGCACGAGCGCTCCAGCGTCGTCACCACCCCGTACCGCCGCCCGAGCAGGCACGCCAGATGCGCCGCCGCCTCCGTGATGTCGACGACGGGGACGTCCACCAACTCCCTTGCCCCCTCCCGTCCGTGCTCGCCGAAGCCCGCCATGACCACGGCGTCGTACGCGGAACCCTCGTAGGTGCGCAGCGCGTCCAGCACGGCCGCCGCCGACAGATAGCTGTCGAGCCAGCCCTCCGCCGACTCCGGACCCCACGAGGGGGTGAGCCCCTCGATCACGGTCCCGGGGCCGGCGGCCGCCCGTGCGCCCCGCACGATCTCCTGGGTCATCGAGCCGGACGTATTGCAGTTGGTGACGAGAACGCGCATCAGACTTCTGCCAACTCCGTTGCCCCGGCGGAGCGTTCGGAGCGGCAGATCAGTGCGTAGAGCACGGCCGAGGTCAGTGTCCCGATGAACCACGAGTACGGGGCCACGTCGCCGAAGTACGGGACGAGCGCGCAGACCGCGGCGATCCCGGCCGTCGGCAGGAAGGCCCACAGCGCCTTCGGGTTCACGCCCTTCCTGTAGTAGTACGGCGAGCCCGGCTCCGCGCTGAAGAGCTTCTCGACGTCCACCGTGCCGCGCTTGACCCAGTAGTAGTCGACCATGATCACGCCGAACAGCGGGCCCAGGAAGGCGCCGAGGCCGCCCAGGAAGTAGTTGACGACGTCCGGGTTGGAGAAGAGGTTCCAGGGGGTGACCAGGAGTGCCGCCACCGTGCTGATCATTCCGCCAACCTTGAAGGTGATCTTCTGGGGCCAGACGTTCGCCAGGTCGTAGGCGGGCGAGACGAAGTTCGCGACGATGTTCACGCCCATCGTGGCGACGGCGAAGGCGAGCGCGCCGAGGACGAGCACCCAGGTGTTGCCGACCTTCGCGACGAGCAGCGCCGGGTCGGTGATGGCCTCGCCGAACACTTCGAGCGAGCCCGCGGTGACGACGACCGAGAGGATGACGAAGGCCGTCGAATTGATGGGCAGGCCCCAGAAGTTGCCGCGCTTCACGGTCCG
Source organism: Streptomyces sp. NPDC050738 (assembly GCF_040654175.1). NCBI lineage: Bacteria > Bacillati > Actinomycetota > Actinomycetes > Kitasatosporales > Streptomycetaceae > Streptomyces > Streptomyces sp. NPDC050738. Next base: position 44,747 of record NZ_JBFAHN010000006.1, read on the forward strand.
GTAGCCGGGCGCGAAGCGGGAGAAGTCGCAGAAGTTGAGCATCAGGGTGCCGTACGTGGCGAGGATCAGCCCGATCGCCCCGAACCACTGCCGGAACTGCTCCCCCGTGGAGACCGGGTGCGGTGTCGAGGTCAGGGAGATCGTCCAGCCCGCCTTGGCCAGGACCCAGACCGCGAGGGCGAGCATCACCAGCCAGATCGCGGGCCCGCAGAAGTCCTGGAACTTACGGACCGACTCCATGCCCTGCGAGATGATCAGCGCCTGGATCAGCCACAGCGTCACGAACGACACCCAGCCCAGCGCGTCCAGGCCCAGGAAGCTGTGCTCGGTCCAGGACGTGAGGCGGGGTATCGCGGCGAGCAGCATCACGTTCACCGCCACGGACGCCAGATAGGTCTGGATTCCGTACCACATGATGGCGATGACGGCCCTGATGAGAGCGGGGATGTTGGCTCCCCACACGCCGAAGCTGATGCGGCTGACCACCGGGAAGGGCACTCCGTGGCGCTGGCCGATGCGCCCCATCATGTTCATCCCGGCGTAGATGATGACGAAGCCGGCGAGCAGGGCGGTGAAGATCTGCCAGGCGTTCATGCCGAGCACGAACAGGCCTGCCGCGAAGGTGTAGTTGCCGAGGTTGTGGACGTCGGACATCCACAGGGCGAAGAGGTCGAAGACCTTCCAGTTGCGCTCCCCGGCCGGGGCCAGGTCCTCGTTGGTGAGGCGCGGATCGGGGACGAAGTCGGGGGCGAGGGCAACGGGTGCCGGATCGGCCACGGACATGAGGAGCCTCCCTGGGGATGGGGCGTCAATCTCGCTCGCTTGGTATACCAAGTTGGTATACCAAAGTGTCGCCATGTTCCCGCCCCCGGCAACCCCGGCCAATGGCTGCGCAGTTACGATCAGGTAAATCACGCGCCGGATAACGGAGTATGGAAGACATGTCCACTTCTCAGCCGCCGGAGCAGACCTCCCTCGGCGCCGTACGCGAACGCGTCCTCGCCGAGCTGCGCGAGCAGATCATCGGCGGCGGCCTCGCCCCGGGCGACCGGCTCGTGGAGCGTGAGGTCGCCGAGCGGTTCGGGGTCTCGCGGGTTCCGGTGCGCGAGGCGATCCGGGCTCTGCTCACGGAGGGTTTCGTCACCTTCGAGACGCCGCGCAGGGCCGTCGTACGCACCCTGACGCGCACCGACGTCGCCGAACTCTTCGAGCTGCGCGAGGCGTTGGAGGTCTACGCGGCAGGACTGGCCGCCGAGCGGGCCACCCCGGGCGATCTCAAGGACCTCACCGAGCTGCTGGACCTGGCCACAACGGCGACCGGGCGCGCCGCCGACGACCCCGACGCGATCACGGACATCAACACCCGCTTCCACGACCGCATCCGCGCCATGGCGGGGAACTCGCTGCTGATCTCGGTCATGCAGCCGGTCGACGGCCGGCTGCGCTGGCTCACCCGCCAGAACGAGGAATGGACGCAACTCCTGTGCGGACACCGGGAGTTGTACGAGGCCATCGCCTCAGGGGACCCGGAGCGGGCACGGGCCGGCGCCCTGGAACACGTACGGACGAACTACCGCTCCACACGGCGGGCGCTGTTCGGAGCGGACGAGTTCGGAGCGGACCAGGACGAAGAGCGGGCCGGGTAGGAAGTGCCCACCCGGCCCGCGGTCTCCTGCAGCGTGCCGGTTACAGGGCGCCGGTGGTCTGCTCGCCGCTCGCGCTGCCGGCCAGCCACTGCGACCACGACAGGTTGAAGGACGCGTAGCCGTTGTCGGCCGAGGCCTTGGCGCGCGGCGATCCGGTGACGGTGACCGGGTCGCCCTGCTTTACCTGGCCGTAGAACCACTCCGCGTCGGAGAGCGAGAGGTGGACGCAGCCGTGCGAGCCGCGGGCGCTGCCGCTGCCCGGGTTCGTGTCACCCGTGGAGTAGTGGACGTAGGTGCCCGACTGGGTCAGGTGGACGTCCCAGGGCAGGGTCAGGTCGTAGAAGTTGGGAGCGCCCTTGGTGCAACTGATGCCGACGCTGCAGGAGGTCATGTGGACCGTCCGCTGCTTGTCGATCACTGCCATGGTGCCGTTCCAGGTGGGGTATTCGGCGCTGCCCGCGTTGATCGAGAGCGTGCGCGGGGCGCCGCCGTTGCGGGTGATCTTCAGGGTGTGGCCCTTGACCGAGACGGCGGCGCGGACGTCGTCGCCGATGGTGAAGGAGTGGGTGTAGCCGTGGGTGCCGTAGCGGCCGCTGCCGTTGGACACGTACTTCAGGTCGGCGTCGATCCGTACCTTGGTGCCGGACTTCCAGTAGTGCTCAGGACGCCAGTCGACCCGCTGGTTGCCCATCCAGTGCCAGGCACCGTTGGTGGGGACCGAGGCCGAGACCTTGAGGTGCTTCTCGACGTTCGCGTGGGCCTTGGCGGCCACCGGATTCGAGAAGACGACCGAGATCGGCATCGCGACACCGACCGTCGCCTTGTCCATCGGCGCTATCGACTCCAGCAGCATCGGCGGCCCCGTGGGGTGCGTCGGCGACGGCTTCGCGCTGACGGTCGCCTTGGCCGACGAGCCGCCCTTCGCGGCTCCGTTCTTGGAGTCGTCCGAAGCCGACGCATTGCCGCCGCATGCGCTCGTCCCCGCCAGCACCGCACTCACCAGCAGTGCGATGCCTATGCCGCCCTTGCCCCGCCCCATGTCCTGCTCCACTCGCGTCACAACTCCAGAGATTCAACGTTCATAGAGACAAGCAGGTGACCTGCACGGTTGCGGATCCGTATGTAAAGCGCGTGCCAAGTCTGCGGCGCAGCTGCCCTGCGCGGCCCGTCGCCGCCTCCACGGGAACACCGCCAACCGAGCCCTCCTGGCGTCAAGTTGTGAAGGAATCAAAGATCTGAGAGCGCTCTCAGTCACAGGTATTGACCTCACCTCCGGGTCTCGCAACAGTGTGGAACGCACCTCCCCCACCCCCCACACCACAGGAGACGTGCGTGATATCCCGCAGACTGTTCCTGACCGGCACCACAGCGGCGGCGGCCGCCGCCGCGACCACGCTGACCTACTCCGCCCAGGGCGCCTCGGCTTCGGCCGCAACCTGTGAACTCGCCCTGGAGAACAAGTCGCTGCCCGGCAATGTCAGGGCCTACGTCACCGGCCATGAGCAGGGCACCGACCGCTGGGTGCTCCTGCGCGCCGACGGCAGCGTCTACCACCCCGACTCCCCCGGCGCCCCGCAGACCCCGCTCCCCGTCGACTGCGCGATCCCCCTCAAGGCGGCCGGCGCGGGCCCGGTCGTCCTGACGCTGCCGCAGATGTACGGCGCCCGCGTCTACTTCGTACGCGACGACACCCTCACCTTCTACCTCAACCCGGGCCCCTCCCTCGTCGAGCCCGCCTTCGCGACGTCCACCGACGCGAACTACGGCCGCACCTGGTCGTTCTGCGAGTTCACCTTCAACCCCGACCAGCTGTACGCGAACATCTCCTACGTCGACCTGGTGACCGCGCTCCCCATCGGCCTCACCCTCACCGGCACCCATACCCACACCGTCGCCCCGCTCCCCGACGGAGCCGTGGAACGTATCGCGGCGGACCTGACCGCGCAGGCCGCCAAGGACGGGCAGCCCTGGGACCAGCTGGTCATCCGGTCCGGCGACGGGAAGGTCCTGCGCGTCATCTCCCCGCAGAACCTGATGGCGCCGTTCTTCGACCGCCCCGACCAGATGCCGTTCCGCGACCTGTGGACCTCGTACATCGACCAGGTCTGGGAGAAGTACCGCTCCACCGACCTCTCCATCGACCTGCAGGGCGGCCGGGGCGTCGTCACCGGCCGGGTCAGCGGCGACACCCTCACCTTCAACGGCGGGCACACCTTCACCAAGCCCGTCTCGAAGGACATCTTCACCTGCAACCACGGGCCGTTCACCAACAATCCGGGCGACTCGGACGACAAGAAGGCGATCCTCGCCCGCCTCGCCGCCGGCTTCAACCGTTCGATCATGCTGACCCACCCCACCCAGCCGAACGGCACCGCCACCGGCGACTACTACCAGGGCGACGTCACCAACCACTGGTCCCGGGTGGTGCACGCCAACTCCCCCATCGGCTACGCCTTCCCCTACGACGACGTACGCCCCGACGGCCAGCCCGACGTCTCGGGCGCCGCCAACGACGGCAACCCGCTCCGCTTCACGGTCACCGTCGGAGCGTGACACCACAGGGGCCGGCAGGCACCGAGCCCGCCGGCCCCGCCCGCGTCACATCTCCTTCTCGCCCCGCTCCTCCCCGCGCTCCTCGGTCTCGGGCTCGGCGGTCTTCTCCGACGGGCCGCCGGGCAGCGGCGGGGTGAAGCGCGCGGCCTCGGCGCGCAGCATGGCGTTCAGTGCCGCAAAGGGGTCGATGGGCATGGCAGAACCGTCCTTGGTGCTGGAGTGCTGGTGTGCTGGTGTCCGATGAATCTGCTGCTGGCGGGGGCCAGGGCCCTCAGCAGCGCAGCACCACACAGCAGACGGCCCGCAGAGCGGTGCCGCAGGAGGCAGGGACCGGAGGGCGCAGGACCTCGTGCGCGTACGGGACCGGGATCCGGTCCGGGGCCTCGACGACCGGCCGCAGCGGACAGAACGGACCGCGCCGGCCCGGTGCGTGCAAGGGGGCGGCCGCCTCGGCATGGGGTTCGCTCTCGCAGCCGGCGGCGTAGGAGGAGGCCGCAGCGGTACGTGCCTCGCTGCCGGGCTCCGCCGCCGCATCGTGCGCGAGCAGCCCGAGGAACGCCACCATCAGCGCCACCAGGACGGGCCGGACCGCGATCACCATGGATCTGTCGTATCCCGGACGGGGTTCGGGCACACCCCATGGACCTACAAGTTCACTCGCGCGAGGGCTCCAGGACCAGCTCGCGGTCCACGATCGCCTGGGCCACGGTCCGCAGCTTCAGCCGCCGCGACCGCACATGCCCGCGCAGTACGGAAAACGCCTCATCGGGAGCGACCCCGAGCTGCTCGGCGAGCATCCCCTTGGCCTGTTCGATGACGACCCTGCTGCTCAGCGCCTCGGTCAGCTGTCCGGTGGTCTCCCGGTGCTGCTGCAGCTCGCGGCACTGCGTCAGCAGCAGTACGGCGAGATCCCCGAGGTGCTGCGCCGAGTCGACCTCCACCGGCGACAACTCGCGCTCCGCGCACAGCAGTTGCAGTACGGCCACGGGGCCCGAGTCCCCCGCGCCGTGCAGCGGCAGCAGGGTGGCGGTGGTGTTGCCCTCGGCCAGCGCCTGCCCGGCGAACTCGGGCCAGCGCTCCTCCTGCTCCCGCAGATCCACATTGACCAGGGCGCTGTCCCGGTCGAGGCATTCCGCCCCGGGCCCGTCGGCGCCACCGCCGGTGCCCTCGGCGAGCAGCACGCTCGCCGAGGGCACCGCCAGCAGGTCGGCGCAGTAGTCACTCAGCTGGCGCATGAGGTACGGCGCCTGCTCCTCGTCCGCGGCGAGGGCGGCGAGGCCGACCGCGCTCCTCATCCAGTGCTGTGCCTGTCCGTGTAACGGCTCCATGGCGCGCCAGATTACCCAGAGTTGAGCGTTACTTGTTGAGAGCGGCCCAGAACTCTTCGAAAGAGAGCTTGCCGTCGCCGTTGGAGTCCTTGGCCTTGATGATGGCCTGGGCAACGGTCTCGGTGACGTTGAAGTCACCGAGCTGCGCCATGACGCTCTTGTACTCGGCAGCCGTTATCCGGCCGTCGCCGTCCACGTCGAGCCGCCCGAACGCCTTGCGTGCCTCTTCGATGTCCGCCACTGGGTCCACCCCTTCTTGGTGCTGTGCTTTGACGGTGGCCAGATTATCGGCCCGGGTGAGCGCGCGGCGCGGCGCCTTCGTCGATCATGTATCCGGGTGTCCGCCTTCCGGCCGGTGGAGACCCGGACCGAGGAGAGGGACGAATTCATGGGTGACTCACTGGCGGGCATTCTGGCGGCGGCGGCACGGGGGCAGTTCCCGCCGATGGACGGCGCGGTGACGGTACTCGGGCAGCCCGGTGCCCGCGACGCGGGGGTGCTGGCCTTCACCGCGCACTCGGTGGTCTTCACCGGCGAGGATCCGCAGTGGGTACGCAGGGAGCTGGCGGCCGCCAGGAGCGATGCGCTGGCCGCGGCGATGAATCCGGGGTTCCTGGCGGCGCTGCTGACCCGGACGGGCCGCCGGATGGACACCATCGACCTGCTCACGGTCGCGTCCGCGCTGCCGGGCGGGCCGCCACTGGCGCTGGAGGAGATCAAGGACCAGGACCATCCCCGGGTGGTCAGCTCGCGCAGGCGGCGCGACGGGGTGCGGGTGTGGGCGGCCGACGGAGGCGTCCTCGTGCTGGGCCGGGGCGTGGCGGGCCGCTGGGAGGCCGCGGTGGAGGTGGACGAGGCGGCGCGGGGCCGGGGCCTCGGCGTACAACTGGCGGTGGCGGCACGCCATCTGGTGCCGGACGAGGTGGTGTGGGCCCAGCAGTCGCCGGGCAACGCGCGCAGCGTGCGGGCGTTCCAGACGGCGGGATACCGGCCGGTGGGGTCGGAGGCGCTGATGCTGCCCGGGACGATCGGCCCCTCTCCCGCCTGACCGGCGGGGGTCCGGGGGCCGAGCCCCCGGGACCCCCGGCGTGGTCTAGCGGAAGATGCCGGTGTGCCCCAGGGAGTACCGCCCCGGCTGCGGATAGACCGCGAGCCCGTGCGGGCCGTCCCCGACCGGAATGCGGGCCAGCTCCTTGCCGCTGGTGGTGTCGATCGCGTACACCTCCGCGTTGTAGCGCCCCGACAGCCACAGCACCTTGCCGTCCGCCGAGACGCCGCCCATGTCGGGGCTGCCGCCGTTCGGCAGGTGCCACTTCTTCGTCAGCTTGTTCTTCGGGAAGTCGAAGATGGAGATGGAGCCCTCGCCGCGGTTGGAGACGTACATCTCCTTGGAGTCCCGGCTGACGTACAGACCGTGGCAGCCCTTTCCGGTGGGCAGCAGCTTCGGCGTGGTGAACTTGTCGCCGTCGAGGACCCACATCCCGTCGGCCATCATGTCCGCGATGTAGAAGGTCTTGCCGTCGGGCGAGATCTTCACGTCCTGCGGCATGGCGCCCTGGAAGGGCAGCCGCTGCTGGCCGACGACCTTCATCTTCTCGGTGTCGACCTTGAGGAGTTCGCCGGAGAACTCACAGGAGACGATGAAGTAGCGCCCGTCGGCGGAGAAGTCCGCGTGGTTGACGCCGTAGCAGCTGACCGGGACGGTCTTCTCGCGGTTCATGGTGTGCGCGTCGCGGAAGACGAGCTCGCGGTCGAGCGAGGCCATGACGATCGCGTACTTGCCGTTGGGCGTGAAGTAGAGGTTGTACGGGTCGTGGACGTCGACCGTCTTGCCCGCGCGGCCGGTCTTCGGGTCGATCGGGGTGAGGGTGTTGCCTCGGTCGTTGTTGACCCAGAGCGTCTTCATGTCCCAGGAGGGGACGACGTGTTGGGGCTGTTCGCCGACCGGGATGGTCTCGATGACCTTGTACGTCCTGGGGTCGATGACCGAGACGGTGTTGGAGTTGGTGTTGGGGACGTAGACCCGCGAGGGGTAGTTCTTGACGACCGGCGAGAGCGCGTTCGGGCGGTCGGCGGCGTAGACGTCCTTGGCGTCGAGGACCGGCGGCATCCCGGGCAGGCCGGCCGGGGCCGCCTTCTTGCCCTCGGCCGCCGGCCGGGCGGGCGCCTGCTTCGTGGCGAGCGCTTCGGGCCGCGCCTTCTCGGCGGGCGTGGAGCAGCCGGCGAGCGAGGCGAGCACGGCACAGGCGAGCAGCCAGGTGGTGCGGCTGGTACGGCGGTTGCGCTGGGCGGTCATGAGGCGAGCAGCTCCGTGGTCGTCACCGCGTGCAGTCCGCGGCGGGCGAGTGTGTCGAGGACGGCGGGCAGGGCGGCGATCGTGTCCTGGTAGCCGAAGTGCAGGGAGACCACCGATCCGTTGCCGACGCGGTCGGCGATGTTGCGGGTGACGGCGGCGGCGCCCGGCGAGGTGTAGTCGAGGGAGTCCACGTCGTACGAGAGGACGTGGGGGTATCCGGCGCGGCGGGCCAGCTTCTGGACGAGCGGGGTCGCGTACTGGGTGCGCGAGGGCCGGAACCAGGTGCCGATGGACCCCGTCAGGCGGCGCAGCCGGTCGGCGCAGCCGGTGATCTCCGCGTACGCCTCCTGCTCGGACATGGCCGAGATGGAGAGGTGGTGGAGCGTGTGGTTGCCGAGGTCGTGGCCGCCGTCGAGGATGCGGCGGGCCATCTGCGGGTGTTCGTCGAGCCAGGTGCCGACGGCGAGGACGGTGACCCGGGCGCCGGCCCGTTCGGCCTCGGCGAGTACGGCCTTGGCGACGGCGGGGTCGCCCTGGCCGTGGAAGGTGAGCGCGACGCGGGGGCGGTCGCGGGGGCCGTGCTCGATCTGCTCGGGCTGTCCGGGGAAGGCGCGGGGTGCCGGGGCAGTACGCGGGGTCGTGGTCGGTCGGGGCTTCCGGGACGGGGCGGGGGGCGCGGATGCGGGGCGTGCGGCTGCGTGCCGGGCGGGGTCGGATTCCGTACAGCCTGCTGCGAAGGCCCCCGCGATGGCCGCGCCCGCTCCGGCGCGCAGTGCGCTGCGGCGGTCGATCTCAGTCACAACAGCCATTTAAGGGGCGGAAGGGGAGGAAGATCGCGATTGAGCGGGCCCGGCACGCCTCGCGCCGCAGCAACACCAAGAATTCATTCAACAGAACCGATAATTACACATGCTTTACGAGGTGAGTGGTCGATGTCACCTACGATTCAGATCTAAACTGTGACGCTATGGGGACATATGTCCGAGTAGGGACTTTGGCACTTGCCGGGCCCCTCTGCCATAGTCGAGTCATCGACCCCCATTGACCCGGGCCAGGTCGTCCATAGCCGCCGTGGAAACACCCCCCCATTCCACGGCGCTCCACAGAAGCCCCCGCAAGCGCCGCAACCCGGCCGACCGGGGGCTTCTGCGTGCTACCGGTCGGAGACCCGCATCTCGAACCAGGTGGTCTTGCCGCGCGGCAGCAGATCCACGCCCCAGCGGTCGGAGAGCTTGTCGACGAGGAAGAGGCCGCGGCCGCTGGTGTCCAGCTCGTGCACGGGCATCAGGCAGGGCAGACCGCGGGAAGGGTCGCGCACCTCGATACGGATCCAGCCGCGGCGGCGCAGCATCCGTAAGCCGAAGGCGCGGGCGCCGGTGTGGCGGACCGCGTTGCCGACGAGTTCCGAGACGAGCAGGACCGCGTGTTCCGTGGTCTGTGGGGACAGGCCCCACTGGCGCAGTACGACGCACTGGGCGAGCCGGCGCGCGGTCGCCGCGGACTCCGGGCGCGAAGGAAGGCGCACCTCGGCGTCCGTCGGGTTTCCGAACAACTCCAGGGCTTTCAGGCCCTGTTCGTCCTCGACGGCAGGTATCCACCGTGCAGCGGTCGCGTTAGCACGCTGCCGCGGCTGCTCCACACCCTCCAGGCCCGCCATGGCTCCATCATGGCCGCAGAATGCGGACTCCGGGGCCCATCCGGGGGAATCGGTATCCCTGAGTAACAGGGTCGAGGGGCGTCGATCGGCATATGACGCTGGCAGGCAGCACCTCGGTTTGGCCGCCCTGACCTGCGATGACACCGTGCATCCGAGTGATCACCAAGGGTGGGGATCGGCTGCACCTTAAGACTCTCTTAAGGTGCAGCTAATACTCCCAACTGGTGAACGCCCAACCGGCGCCCCCTATACGAACTCCGCCTTGCCCGGGCCCTCCTCGACGAAGCTGCGCATCCCGCGCTCGCGGTCCTCGGTGGCGAACAGCCCCGCGAACCAGGTGCGTTCGACGGCGAGACCCGTGTCGATGTCCGTCTCCAGGCCCGCGTCGATCGACTCCTTCGCCGCGCGCAGTGCGATCGCGGGACCCTGCGCGAGGCGGGCGGCCCAGGCGTGCGCCTGCTCGTACACCTCGGCGGCGGGCACGACGCGGTCCACCAGGCCTAGGGTCAGCGCCTCGTCCGCCTTGACCATACGGCCGGTGAAGATCAGGTCCTTCGCCTTGGAGGGGCCGACCAGCCGGGCCAGGCGCTGGGTGCCGCCGGCGCCGGGGATCAGGCCGAGGAGGATCTCGGGCTGGCCGAGCTTGGCGTTGTCGGCTGCGATACGGAAGTCCGCGCAGAGCGCCAACTCGCAGCCGCCACCCAGCGCGTAGCCGGTGACGGCCGCGACGACCGGCTTGGGGATACGGGCCACCGCGGTGAAGGAGTCCTGCAGCGCCCGGGAGCGTACGACCATCGCCGCGTGGTCCATCGCCTGCATCTCCTTGATGTCCGCGCCCGCCGCGAACACCTTCTCGCCGCCGTAGATCACCACGGCGCGTACGTCGTCGCGGCGCGTGGCCTCCTCGGCGAGCTCGCGCAGGCGGTCCTGGGTGGCCACGTCCAGGGCGTTCATCGGGGGGCGGTCCAGGCGGATGGTGCCCACGCCTTCTGAGACTTCGAGGTTCACAGTCATAGGTCGCAGGTTAACGGGCGCTCACACGGAAGGGCCCGGTGCTGTTCGGGGGTCTGGGGGTATCCCCCAGAATGTCCGCCAGCACCGGGCCCCCTTGTCGTACTGCTTACTTGGTCCACTCCGACCAGGACATGTTCCAGCCGTTGAGGCCGTTGGCCGGGTCGACCGTCTTGTCGTGGGTGTTCTTCACGACGACGACATCGCCGACCATCGAGTGGTCGTAGAACCAGGCGGACGGGGAGCCGTTGCTGCCCCCGCCCCGCACATCGCGCAGACCCACGCAGCCGTGGCTGGCGTTGTAGTTGCCGAAGGCGCCGCCGCCCCAGTAGTTGCCGTGGATGAAGGTGCCCGAGTCGGTGAGCCGCTGGGCGTGCGGGACGTCCTTGATGTCGTACTCGCCGCCGTAGCCGACCGTCTCACCGTTCATCCGGGTCACCGACAGCCGCTCGCTGATGACCATCTGGCCGGCCCAGGTCTCGTAACCCGGCTTGCCCGTGGTGATCGGGATCTTCTTGTAGACGCTGCCGTCGCGCACCACGGTCATCATGTGGGTCTTGGCGTCGACGGTGGAGACCTGGCTGCGGCCGACCGTGAACTTCACGGTCTTGACCTGCTTGCCGTAGACACCGGACCGTCCCTCGACGCCGTCCAGGTTCAGCTTCAGCGTGACCTTGGTGCCCGCGGCCCAGTACTTCTCGGGGCGGAAGTCGAGGCGGTCGTTGCCGAACCAGTGGCCCTCGACCGGCACGGACGGCTCGGCCGTCACCTTGATGGCGTTCTTCACGGCGTCGGGGTGCGTGATGCCGCGCGTGAAGCGGATCGAGACCGGCATGCCGACGCCGACCGTGGCGCCGTTCTCCGGCGTGTACTGGCCCAGGAAGGTGTTCTTCGGGACGAGCGTGGTGAAGGTCGTGTCCTTCGCCGACTCACGGCCCTTGGCGTCCTTGGCGACCGCGTGCACCTTGAACTTCGTCGCGGCCGGCAGATGCCCCACCGGCTCCCAGCTCGCGCCGGTCGTGGCGATCCTGCCCTGGACCGGATTGCCCTTGGTGTCCTGGACGGTGACCGTGGTCAGCTTGCCCTGGTCCGCGGTCACCTTCACGGCGCCGCTGGTGGCGACGTCGTCGGCGCCGTCCTTGGGCGCCACGGTCACGACGGCCACGGACGGTGTGTTCTCGTCGACCTTCTTGCCCGCGTTCTGGCTGTCCTTGCCGCCGGTGTCCCCGCTGCCGGTTCCGCCGCCGCTGCTGCCGCCGCACGCGGTGACCAGGAGCAGGAGCGCTCCCAGTACCAGAGCCAGAAGCCCTCCGCGCCTGCGCCGCCCCCCGGCCGATGTCCCCGAAATCGGCTGCACGTCCACGTGTGTGTTCTCCCCTCGCACGGCCTGGTGTTCACCCCGGCTCGTACCACCCGCGCGCTGAATCCCGCGCGCCTGGCGAAAGATAATCACATCGCAGACGCGCGGAACTCCCCTGCTATGTCACCGTTCAGTTCCAACCGAGGGCCGATCCGGCCTTCCACCGGGCCCAGTCCAGATTCCACCCACCGAGGCCGTTGTCCGGCGCGACCGTTTTGTCATGGGAATTGACGACCTCTACGACATCTCCGACCAGGGTCCGGGAGAAGAACCAGCCGGCCGGGGTGTCCGAGCTGCCGCCCTTCACGTCCTGCAGCGAGACGCAGCCGTGGCTGGTGTTGGCGGAGCCGAACGTCCCCGAGGACGCCCAGTAGTTGCCGTGCAGGAAGGTCCCCGAATTGGTCAGCCGCATCGCGTGCGGCACATCCGGGATGTCGTACTCGCCGCCGAAGCCGACGGTCTGGCCGTTCATCCGCGTCACGTCGTACAGCTCCGAGACCACCATCTTCCCGTTGTACGTCGTCCGGCTCGGGGCGCCCGCCGTGACGGGCAGTGTCCGCAGGACCGCACCTTCGCGCCGTACGGTCATCGTGTGCGCGTCGGCGTCGACCAGGGACACCTGGGACCGGCCGACCGTGAAGCCGACGGTCTTCTGCTGGGTGCCGTACACGCCGGTCGCCGCCTGGACGTCCCGCAGCCGCATGTCGACACTCACCTTCGTCCCGGGCTTCCAGTACGTCTCGGGCCTGAAGTCGAGGCGCCGGTCGCCGAACCAGTGGCCGACCACGTCCACCGGCGGCTCCGAGGTGACGCGGATGGCGCGCTCGACGGCCGCGCGGTTCGCGACGGCCCGGTTGAAGTCGAAGGAGACGATCATGCCGGTGCCGACGGTGGAGTTGTTCTCGGGTTTGAAGTAGCCGATGAAGCGGTGCTCGGGGACATAGGTGGTGAAGGTGGTGTGCCGGGCCTGACGGTGGCCCGCGCCGTCCTCGGCGAGTGCGTCGACGGTGTATTTGGCGGCGAGCCGCAGCTCGTTGTCGGTGCTCGGGCCCACCGGGTGCCAGCTCCGGCCGTCGTCGGAGATCGCCCCCTTGATCTCCTGCTCCTGGGCGTCCCCGACCTGGGTCACCCGTACCCGCTCGAGCCGTCCGTCGGGGACGCTCACCTCGACCCGGCCGTCCTGCCGTACGCCCTGCGCCTTGTCCAGAGGCAGGACGCGGATCGCTTCCTCGGGCGGGCGCGGTTTCGCGTCGACCGCCCCGCCTCCCGTACATCCGGCCAGTGAAGCCATCAGTCCTGCCCAAACCACTGCGGCGGCGACGCCCGCCCCTGCCCGCTTTGCCAGTTGTCTCACTCCCGCTCCAACGACCGTCCCCCTTCAGGGGAAACGTGAGGAGAGGGGCTGTTGCGGGCAGAACAGGGGGAAGGACTACGCGAGGGGAGCCGCGGCCGGGACGCCGTGCGCCCATGTTGTGACGAGTCCCGATGAGCCGCGGGAGGCTGGGAGAGTGTCGAGTGCCGCCGAGCAGGAGGCCGTACCAGAGGCCGTGCACGAACACGCGAACCATCAGCGCTCCCCGGTCAACGGGCGGCAGAACGGCGGCAGTCGGCGCCGCGCGCCCGCCGTGTGGCCGGGCGCACCGACACCGCTCGGAGCACGTTTCCGGGTCGGTCCCGACGGTGCCGCGGGCACCAACTTCGCGCTCTGGGCCGGCGGTGCGGACTCCGTCGAGCTCTGCCTCTTCGACGAGGCGGGGCGCGAGACGCGCTGTGAACTGACCGAGCTCGACCATGAGATCTGGCACGGTTTCGTCCCCGGAGTGCTGCCGGGGCAGCGGTACGGATTTCGGGTGCACGGCCGCTGGGACCCCTGGACGGGTGCCCGCTGGAACGCGGCGAAGCTGCTCCTGGATCCCTACGCGCGCGCCGTGGACGGGGACTTCAGGCTGCCCGCCGAGGTGTACGGGCATGTGCGGGACTGGCCGCAGCAGCATGTGGCGGACACCGTGCGCGACGACCGCGACTCGGCTCCGTACGTACCCAAGGGCGTGGTCGTCCATGACGACGACGACTGGTCGGACGACCACCGGCCCAAGACGCCGTGGGCGGACTCGGTCATCTACGAGGTCCATGTGCGCGGCTTCACCAAGCTGCATCCGGGGATTCCGGAGGAGCTGCGGGGTACGTACGCGGGCCTCGCGCATCCTGCGGCGATCGAGCACCTCACGCAGCTCGGGGTGACGGCCGTCGAGCTGCTGCCTGTGCACCAGTTCGCGCACGAGGACCATCTGCTGCGGCGCGGGCTGAAGAACTACTGGGGCTACAACTCCATCGGCTACTTCGCCCCGCACGCGGGCTACGCGGCGTCGGGGACGACGGGCCAGCAGGTCGGCGAGTTCAAGAAGATGGTGCGGGCGCTGCACGCCGCCGGCATCGAGGTCATCCTGGACGTCGTCTACAACCACACGGCGGAAGCGGGTGAGTTGGGCCCCACCCTGTCGCTGCGGGGAATCGACAACCGGGGCTACTACCGGCTGCAGAGCGACGCCCGCAGGTACACCGACTACACCGGCTGCGGCAACACCCTGCACGTGGTGCAGCCGCACGTCCTGCGACTGATCACCGACTCGCTGCGCTACTGGGTGACCGAGATGGGCGTCGACGGTTTCCGCTTCGACCTGGCGGCCGCGCTCGCCCGCTCCATGCACGACGTCGACATGCTCTCGCCGTTCCTCGCGGTCATCGCCCAGGACCCGGTGCTGCGGCGGGTGAAGCTGATCGCCGAGCCGTGGGACGTCGGCAACGGCGGCTATCAGGTCGGCGCCTTCCCGCCGCTGTGGACCGAGTGGAACGACCGCTACCGGGACGCCGTACGGGACTTCTGGCGGGGTGCGCTGCCCGACGTACGCGACCTCGGCTACCGCCTCTCGGGCTCCAGCGACCTCTACGCCTGGGGCGGCCGCCGCCCGCAGGCCTCCATCAACTTCATCACCGCGCACGACGGATTCACCCTGCGCGACCTGGTGAGCTACGAACGCAAGCACAACGAGGCCAACGGGGAAGGAAACCGCGACGGCACCGGCAACAACCGCTCCTGGAACTGCGGCGCCGAGGGCGAGAGCGACGACCCCCGCATCAACGCGCTGCGCCACCGCCATCTGCGCTCGCTGCTCGCCACCCTGCTGGTGTCGACCGGAGTGCCGATGCTGGTCGCGGGCGACGAGATGGGCCGCACCCAGGGCGGCAACAACAACGCCTACTGCCAGGACAACGAGGTCAGCTGGATCGACTGGTCACTCCTCGACGAGGACGGCCCCCGCACCCTGCTCGCCCTCACCAGGCGCCTGCTCGCCCTGCGCCACGCCCACCCGGTGCTGCGCCGCCGCGCCTTCTTCTCCGGGCGGGCGCAGGCGGCGGACGGGCTGCGGGACCTGGCGTGGTTCACCCCGCGCGGGACGGAGATGACCGAGCGCGACTGGTACGCACCGGCCGACACCCTCGGCCTCTATCTCTCCGGACGCGACATCCCGGGGCGCGACGCACAGGGCGAGGAGATCACCGACGACAGCTTCCTGACGGTCCTGCACGCGGCGGACCGCCCGGCGGGCTTCGTGCTGCCGGGGGCGCCGTGGGCGGATGCGTACGAGCTGATCGTCGACACCTCCCAGGAGGACCAGACGGCCTCTCCCGGGACGGTGCACCCCGGAGGGTCCGAACTGACGCTGCCCGCGCGGTCGGTGCTGCTGCTGCGGGTCAGGACGTAGTGATGTAGCAGCTGAAGTCGCCGTCGAGGGACGTACCTTCGCCGGGGGTGACGGAGAGTCCCGCGGCGCCGGAGACCGTGTACGTGCCTCGCGGGTGCGCGTCACGGGTCCAGGCGGCCGGGGCCGCCTGGAACTTCCGGTCGCACTTGTCGTGCGCCAGGGAGTCGCCGACGTCGTCGGAGAGGGTGTCCTTGGCATGCGCTTCGATGTGCACCTGCCCGAACACCTGGAGGTCGTGCGGGGCCGTGCAGCTCACCGGTCGTACCAGGGACGAGGACGGCATGCCGGTGTCCTCCGAGGCGCAGCTGCCCGGCTTCACCGATTCGATCGCGGCGAGTTCTTTCTGCGCGGCCAGGACGTTCTCACCGGAGGCGATCGTGTACGGGACCTTCTCGCCGAACCCGGTCAGGGCGTACTCGGCGCGCAGGGACTTCACCGCGCTCAGGTGATGGTTCGCGTGCAGCTCCTTCAGGAAGGGCGCGAGGTCGGCCGAGGCCTTCGTCAGCCTGCCCTGGGCGTCGAACTCGGCGGTGAGGGGGATGTTCGCCTCGTCCGGGGAGAATCCGCCGGATGCGTCGGCGCTCATCAAGGGAGGAAGGAGCTCCAGGGCGAGCCTGGCCGTGACCATCTCCCGGTAGCGGCGGACGCCAGAGTCCAGCTGCTGCGGCTGGTGGCGGGGGATGGTGTAGCGGACGAGCTCGGCCAGGGTGCCGCCGTAGGGGGCGGCATTTCCGGCACGGTCGAACATCTCCTGCGCCCCCTCGGAGAACTCCGTGTCCGCTCCGGCCCGATAGCGCAGCCAGTCGCCGCTCCGGCTCTTGTAGAGGACGTCGGAGTGGTCGACGGCGTACGTCCGGGGGCGCGAGTCGCCCTCCTCACGGAGGTACGCGGCGTCCTTCGCCGGGAGGGTGCGCGGCACGATGAGGGTGCGCTCGGCCTGGGCCGTGTGGCGGGCGTAGTCCTGGCTGCCGGTGGTGGTGTCCACCGCCCTGCTGCCCGAGCCCGTCGTGTAGACCAGGGAGGAGGTGAAGCGGGCGGAACCGGCCTCGTCCGTGGCCTTGAGCGCCGCGGAGAACTGGGCCGGCAGCGGCTTGCTGTACACCGGCTCCGCCTTCGGCTCGGCCGTCTTGTCCGCCCCGCCGCTCTGGCAGGCTGCCGCTCCCAGCAGCAGTGGCGCAGCTATGAGCAGAGCTCGCAGCCGTACGGTCGCCTTCTTCATCGTTCCTGCCCCTTGTGTGTGCGCTGTGCTTGTACCGTGCACAGTTTGCGGGGGCAAAGCTGCTCGAACCAGCACGGGCGGATCACGAAATGTGCAGGTCGGCGAGGTGCTGGGGGACGACAGGTCAGCCGAGGATCCTGCGGTCGTACGCGACCGCGACCGCTGCCGCGCGGTCCTTCACACCCAACTTGCCGTAGATGTGGGTGAGGTGGGTCTTCACCGTGGCCTCGCTGATGAAGAGCTCGCGGGCGATCTCACGGTTCGACGTGCCCTTGGCGACCAGCACGAGGACCTCGCGCTCGCGGGTGCTGAGGGTTTCGCTGCCGGACGGAGCCGGGGTGCGGACCCTCGAGACCAGGCGGGAGGCGACCGCCGGGGAGAGGACGGTGCGGCCTTCGGCGGCCGCCCGTACCGCGGTGAAGAGCTCGTCGCGCGGGGCGTCCTTGAGGAGGTAGCCCGTGGCGCCGGCCTCGATCGCGGGGAGGGTGTCGGAGTCGGTGTCGTACGTGGTGAGGACCAGCACCTTGGAGCGCACGCCGCGGCGGGTCAGCTCCGCGATGGCGTCCACGCCTCCCCCGCCGGGCATCCGCAGGTCCATCAGGACCACGTCCGGGTCGAGGGAGACGGCGAGCTCGACGCCTTCGACGCCGTTCGGAGCTTCGCCGAGCACCTCGAATCCGGGGGCGTCGAGGAACATGCCACGCAGGCCGTCCCGTACGACGGGATGGTCGTCGACGATCAGCAGCGTGATGGCGGGTGCGGTGTCAGGATTCATGGCGGACCAAAGGTACGCGAGCGGAGACCGCAGTGCCCTGACCCGGTTCCGACTCGACGACGACTGTGCCCGCGATCCGTTCGGCGCGGGCGCACATCCCGCCGAGCCCGAACCCGCCGGCCGTGGTGGCCGGGGGCAGTTGGGCCGGGTCGAAGCCGCGGCCGTCGTCGCGTACGTCCATGGCCATGTCGTCGCCCATGTACGAGAGCGTGACGCCGACCCGGGTCGCCGCGGCGTGCCGTGCGGTGTTGGCGAGGGCCTCCTGGGCGATCCGGAGCAGGGTGGCGGCGACCTCGTCGTGGAGGGGCTCGACCGTACCGGTGACGGTGAACTCGGCCCGTACGCCCGACTGTTGGGACCAGTCCGCGACCAGCTTCTTCAGGGCCTCGGGGAGCGGGTCGTCGGCGAGTGCGACCGGGGAGAGGTTCTGCACGGAGCGGCGGGCCTCGCCGAGGCTGTGGCGGGCCAGGGTCTGGGCGCTCGCGAGGTGCTCGGCGGCGGTCTCGGGGGACTTGGTGGTGGTGGCCACCTGGAGCTGGGTGATGATCCCGGCGAGACCCTGGGCGATGGTGTCGTGGATCTCGGCGGCCATCCGGCGGCGCTCGTCCGAGACGCCCGCTTCCCTTGCCTGGACGAGGAGTTGGGCGTGCAGGGCGGCGTTCTCGTCGAGGGCCTGCTGGAGGCGGGTGTTGGTGCGGGCCAGCTCCTCGATGGTGGCGGCCTGCTTGCGGGTGCGCTCGTCCTCCAGCTCCGCGAGGCGCATGAAGGCGACCAACAGGATGAGGCTGACGACCAGCAGCCCGCCGAACAGCGCCCAGCCGCCGGCGCCCTTGGGCGGCAGGCCGCCGATGTACGAGCCGGACATGGTGACGGCGGTGGCGAACAGGCCCACCCTGATCAGCCGGCGGGGCAGCAGCCTCTCGGCGGTGAAGTAGCCGATGACCGCGTAGAACGACCAGAACGGGTTCAGCCAGCAGAGCCAGAAGCCGATGCCCCAGCGCACCGCGTAGTACGCCGTGCTCGCGACGCCGGGCTCCGGGCGGCTGCGGGCCGCCCGGCCCCACCACAGCTGGAGGGCGACGGCCGCGACGACCAGGACCACGCCCTCGTACATCTGCGCCGTGCCGATGTCGAACGTGTCGGTGGTGGCCGCGGAGATGATGGTGCCGAAGGCCAGGAGTGCGTAGGGCCCCCAGTAGTGGAGTTGGGCCAGCCGCTGGTCGACTGCGGTGGAGTCGGTCGTCATGCGGACAGTCTGCCCGGACCCGTTGTTCGCCACCTTCGCCTCACTCCCAGCGGAACCAGCGGGTGGCGGCGGCCGAAAGGACCACCGTCCACAGGGCGAGGACGCCCAGGTGGATCCAGCCCGGCCAGTCGCCCGCGGCCGCCTGGTTCAGTGCCTGGGCCGCGGCGCCGAAGGGGGTGAGCTCGACGACGTCGGCGAGTGCGTCGGGCATGGCCTGGACGGGGACCCAGGTCCCGGCGCAGAACATCATCGGGAAGAAGATCGCGGAGCCGATCGCGGTGGCGATCTTGCCCGTACGGGCAACCGCGGTGACCAGGGCGCCCAGCGCGAGCGCCGCCAGGATCGCCAGCACGAGCGCCAGGAGGTAGCCGAAGGCCTGGCGCGGAAGTACGACGTCGAAGGCGATCCGCCCCACGGCGAGGGAGAGCAGCGCGGAGATCAGTGCGGCCGCTCCGTGCAGCCCCATCTGGGCGCCGAGGAGGGCGTGCGGGCGGACGGGGGTGGTGGACATCCGGCGCAGGATGCCGCGTTCGCGGTAGCCGGTGATCACCGGGGGCATGGCCTGCAGCCCGGCCAGGATCATCGCCATGAGGACGGTGACGGGGACGTACGCGTCGACGAGGCGGATCCCCCCGAGGGAGGCGTCGGTCTCGCGGAAGGAGGGGATGGAGCCGAGGATCACCAGGAGGATCGTCGGGAAGGCCATGACCCAGAAGACGGACGCGGGTTCGCGCCGGAAGAGTGTGGCCTCGGCCTTCAGTACGGCGGTGGAGGTTGCGGTCGCGGTGCTCATGATGCGTCGGCTCCCGTCAGGTCGAGGAACGCGTCGTCCAGCGTGGCGTCGGTGACCCGGAGTTGGTGGGCGGTGATGTGGCGCTGGGCGAGCAGCGTGATGACGGCGTTGACGGTGTCGTCGGTGCCGCTGAGCGTGATCCGGCTGTCCCTGTGCTCCACGGAGGCGAGCTGCGGCAGTGCGTTCAGCTCGTGCTCGTCGAGCGGGGCGGAGGGGGTGAAGGAGATGACGGTGGCGCCCGTCGCCCGGCGGATCAGGCCCGCCGGGGTGTCCAGGGCGGCGACCTTGCCGCCGTCGATGACGGCGATGCGGTCGCAGAGGCGCTGGGCCTCCTCCATGAAGTGGGTGACGAGAAGGACGGTGACGCCGGAGTCCCGTACGTCCTCGATCAGTTCCCAGGTGTCGCGGCGGGCGCGCGGGTCGAGCCCGGTCGTCAGCTCGTCGAGCACGACGACCTTCGGGTTGCCGATCAGCGCGAGCGCGATGAACAGGCGCTGCTTCTGGCCGCCGGAGAGCTTTCCGAAGCGGGCGTCCAGGTGGGCGGTGAGACCGAGGCGCTCGGCGAGCGGGCGCCAGTCGGCGGGGTGCGGATAGAAGGCGGCGTACAGGGTGAGCGCCTCGCGCACCGTGAGCTTGGCCTGCAGTTCGCTCTCCTGGAGCTGGGCGCCCAGGATCTTGGAGACCCGGTCGTGGTCGGCGACCGGATCGAATCCGGCCACCCTGACCGAGCCGGCGTCGGGGATCCGCAGACCCTCGACGCATTCGACGGTGGTGGTCTTGCCCGCGCCGTTCGGGCCGAGGATTCCGAAGATCTCCCCCTGCTCGACGGCGAAGGACACCCCGTCCACGACGGGCCTGCCGCCGTAGACCTTGCGTACCCCGCTGACCTCGATGATTGCCATGCTCCGAGAGTCCAGGAAAACCCGTGGTCCGGGCATCGGCCATCGCGCTCGACCTCGCATCAACCGATCGGTTGATACCCGGCTACGACCTCCCGGCGCCCTAAAAGTCAGTGGGCATTGTCAGTGGCTGTCCGTAGGGTCGGTGCTGATGCCCAGAAAAGATGCACCGCCCAAGGATCTGTCCGCCGTACGCAGCCTGATGCGCCTGTGGCCCTACGTACGGCCGGTACGAACCCGGCTGGCCAGTGCGGCATTTGTCGCTGTCGTCGCGTCCTGTCTCGGGCTGGTCATCCCGCTCGTACTGAAGTGGATCGTGGACGGTCCGGTCGCCGACCGGGACACCGGCGGGGTCTGGCTGGGCGCCTTCGCGCTGCTGGGTCTCGGGGTCGCCGAGGCCCTGCTCTTCGGTCTGCGGCGGTGGCTGGTCGCCCGGCCGCTGTCCCGGGTCGAGGCGTCGATGCGCGCCGATCTCTACCGGCATCTGCAGCGTCTGCCCGTCGCCTTCCACGACAAGTGGGCCTCGGGCCAGCTGCTCTCGCGCGGCACGACCGACCTGATGCTGCTGCGGATGTTCCTCGCCTTCCCGCTGACCTTCCTGCTGGTCAACGCGGTGACCATCCTGGTCGGCTTCGTCATCCTGCTCCAGCAGCAGTGGTCGCTCGGGCTGGTGCTGCTGGCGCCCGTGGTCCCGCTGGTGATCCTCTGCGCGCTCTTCGAAGCCAAGTACTCGAAGGTCACCCGCCGCTCCCAGGACCAGGTCGGCGATCTGACCACGGTCGTCGAGGAGAGCGTCCTCGGCATCCGCATCATCAAGGGCTTCGGCCGCCACCGCAGCCAGGCGCACGCGTTCCGCGAGCTGTCGCAGAAACTGCGCGGCACCGAGCTCTACAAGGCGCGGCTGCTCGCCTCGATCTGGGCGCTCATCATGACGCTGCCCGAGGTCGCGATCGGTGCGGCCCTGGTCCTGGGCACGGTCCAGGTCGCCGACGGTGACCTGTCGGCGGGCACGCTGGTCGCCTTCCTCTCCACGGCGCTCGCCCTGCGCTGGCCGGTGGAGTCGATCGGCTTCCTCATCGCGATCAGCCAGGACGCGGCGACGGCCACGACGCGGTACTTCGAGGTCCTGGACGTGGCGGAGGAGACGGAGACCGCCGAAGCCGGCCCTGTGAGCCCCGACTCCTCAGGCCTCGTCTTCGACGGGGTCGAGTTCCGCTACCCCGACGCGGCTCCGGACGCCCCGCCGGTCCTGGCCCGTATCGATCTGCACATCCGCTCGGGCGAGACGATGGCGCTGGTCGGGGCGACCGGTTCGGGCAAGACGACGCTCACCGCACTCGTACCGCGCCTGCACGAGATCACCGGGGGCCGCATCACCCTCGACGGGCAGGACATCACGCACATCACACGCGAGCAGCTGCGCGAACTGGTCTCGGTGGCCTTCGAGGAGCCGACGCTGTTCTCCGCGAGCGTCGGCGAGAACGTGCTGATGGGCGACGCGGGCGCGGACGAGGCGGCGCTGCACCGGGCGCTGTCGGTGGCGCAGGCGGAGTTCGTGCACGGTCTGCCCGAAGGCACCGGGACCCAGGTCGGCGAACAGGGCCTGAGCCTGTCGGGCGGCCAGCGCCAGCGGCTGGCGCTGGCGCGGGCGGTCGTGGGGCGGCCGCGTTTTCTCGTACTGGACGATCCGCTGTCCGCGCTGGACGTGCACACCGAGGCCCTGGTCGAGGCGGCCCTGCGCCAGGTCCTGGAGTCGACGACCGCGCTGGTGGTGGCGCACCGGCCCTCCACGGTGATGCTCGCCGACCGGGTCGCGCTGCTCTCGGACGGCCGGATCACGGCGGTGGGCACCCACCACGAACTGCTGCGCAGCAACGCCGAATACGCCTGGCTGATGTCGGGTGCGGACGCCAACGCCGTTGAGGAGAACGCCTGATGACCGCGTCGCAGACGACGACCACCCCCGAACACGAGGAAGAGCCGGCCGCGATCCCCGAGCCGCGGGTCCCCGGAGGCGACGACGGCACCCGGGGCAGCGCAGGCGACCCCTTCGACCGCGACGCGCTGCCCGCCCCCGCCGGGGCCACCCGCACCCTGCTCCTCTCGCTCCTCGCCCCGCTGCGCGGCCGCGTCCTCGTCGCCACGCTGCTCCTCCTCCTGCAACAGGCCGCCGTCCAGGCGGGGCCGATGCTCGTCGCGTACGCCATCGACCGCGGGGTCCCCGCCTTCCGTGACCACGACTACGGGCCGCTGATCGCGGTCGGCGCCGGGTACCTCGGCTGCGCGCTGGCCTCCGGGATCCTCCAGTACTCCTTCATCCGCGCCTCCGCCCGGGTCAACCAGGACGTCCTGCTCGATCTCCGGGGCCGGATCTTCCGTCATGCGCAGGCGCTCAGCGTCGACTTCCACGAGCGCTACACCTCGGGACGGCTCATCTCGCGCTCCACCACCGACGTCGAGTCGCTGCGCGAACTGCTCTCCGAGGGGCTGCAGGAGCTCATCGGCGTCATCCTCTCGGGCGTGTACATCTGCGCGATGCTGCTCTGGCTCGATGTGGGCCTGGGCGCGGTCGCCGTCGCCTCCTTCGTCCCCCTCTATCTCCTCGTCCGCCTCTACCAGCGCCGGGCCGGCCGCGTCTTCACCCGCCGCTCCACCGCGATCGCCGCCGTGATCGTGAAGTTCGCCGAGACCATGAACGGCATCCGCCCGGTCCAGGCCTTCCGCCGCGAACGCGCCAACGACGCCGACTTCCTCACCCTCAACCGCCGCCACGAGCGCACGAACGGCGACGCGCTCCTGGAGATGGCCCGTTACGTGGTCGGCTCCCGTCTCGTCGCCAACACCACCGTCGCCGGGATCGTCCTGTGGGGCGCCTACCGCGTCGCCCAGGGCGGTCTCGCGCTCGGCGTCCTGGCGGCGTGCGTCCTCTATCTGCGCCGCCTGTACGACCCGATCGACCGTCTGGGCATGTTCCTCAACTCCTACCAGTCCGCGGCCGCCTCCCTGGAGAAGATCGCGGGCCTCCTCGCCCAGACCCCGACCGTCCCCGCCCCCACCGCACCGAAGCCACTCCCCGCCCTCGCCACCGAACACCCGGGCCGCGAGGTCGTGTTCGACGGCGTACGTTTCGCCTACCGCACCGGCGGCGAGGTGCTCCCCCGCTTCGACCTGACGATCCCCGCGGGCCAGACGGTCGCCGTCGTCGGCTCGACGGGCGCGGGCAAGTCGACCCTCGCCAAGCTGCTGGCCCGCTTCTACGACCCTTCCCCAAGCTCTCCGACAGGCTCCGAGCAGGGGAGGCCCCATTCCGGCCGGGTCCTCCTCGACGGCGTGGATCTCCGCGACCTCGAAACACCCGAACTGCGCCGGGGCGTGGTCATGGTCACCCAGGAGGCGTTCCTCTTCTCCGGCACGGTCGCCGAGAACATCGCGATCGGCCGCCCGGACGCGACGCCCGAGGAGATCGAGCGCGCCGCGAAGGCGATCGGCGCGCACGACTTCATCGCCTCGCTCCCCGACGGGTACGACACCGACGTACGCAAGCGGGGCGGCCGGATCTCCGCAGGGCAGCGCCAACTGGTCGCGTTCGCACGGGCGTTGCTGGCGGACCCCGCCGTACTGATCCTCGACGAGGCGACCAGCTCACTGGACATCCCCGGCGAGCGGGCGGTGCAGCGGGCGATGGACACCGTGCTGCGGGGCCGTACGGCGGTCGTGATCGCGCACCGCCTGTCCACGGTGGAGATCGCCGACCGGGTCCTGGTGATGGAGCACGGAAGGATCATCGAGGACGGCACACCGGATCAACTCATCTCGGGCAGCGGACAGTTCGCCGGACTGCATCGCGCCTGGCGGGAGAGTGTGGTGGGCTGAACTCATGATGCGACGCCTGTGGCACGGCTGGACGACCCCGGAGAACGCGGACGCCTATGAGCGGCTGCTGCGGGAGGAGATCTTCCCCGGCATCCTCGCCCGGAAGATCGCGGGGCTGCGCGATCTGGAGGCCTGGCGCAGGCCCGGTGACGAGGGTGAGGTCGAGTTCGTCACGGTGATGGCCTTCGACGACGAGCGTGCGGTGGCGGAGTTCACCGGCGGCGACCCCGCGCAGTCGGTGGTGCCTGCCGCGGCCCGGAAGGTCCTGAAGCGGTTCGACGAACACTCCCTGCACTACGAGCGGGTGATCGAGGCCCGATGAAGGAGCCGGACATCCTCACCACCACCGTCCCCGCCCATGTGCACGGCTATCCCGGTGTCGCCTTCGGCGGCTATGTGGCGGGGATGCTCGCCGTCCGGTCGGAGGCCAAGACCCTGCGGGTGGACTTCCGCGCGGCCGTACCGGTCGAGACTCCCGTCCGGATCGGCCGGACCCCCGACGGGGGCGCCGAGTTGAGGTCCGGCGAGACGCTGCTCGCCGTCGCGAGCCCGTACGGACAGACCCTCGACGCCCCGGCCGCGCCCGGCTGGGAGCAGGCGCGGGAGGCGTCGAAAGAACATGTGCGCGTGCAGAACGGTGGCATGAGCGACTGCTACGGCTGCGGGACCGCGGTCGTACCGGGCCGGGGGCTGCGGCTGTTTCCGGACATCGCGCGCGGCCGGGATCTGGTCGCCGCCGCGTGGACACCGGACCCCGGGCTCGCCGGCGACGACGGCCTGCTGCCGCCCGAGGTGGTGTGGTCGGCGCTCGACTGCCCCGGCGGGGTGGCCGCGCTCCGGCTGGGCTCGGCGAAGGACGGCCTGGTGACGGCGGCGCTGACCGCGACGGTGCTGCGGCCGGTCGCCGCGGGCGAGCCGCATGTCGCGTACGCCTGGCTGACGGAGGAGTCGGGCCGCAAGCACACGGTGGGCGTCGGCCTTGCGACGGCGGAGGGCGAACTGTGCGCGGTGGCCGAGGCGTTGTGGCTGGACCCCCGGCCGCGGCGGTAGGCGCGGCGGCGCGGAGCCGGGCAGGGCGGCACCCTAGGGTCGGGGGATGCCCGTCTTCCGCGTACGGTCCTCTTCGCCGCGTCCGCCCGCCGAGGTCTGGGCGCGGGTCACCGACTGGCCGGCCCATGCCGCTTCCGTCCCCCTGACCAGCACCGTCGTGCTGACGCCGCCGCCTGCCGGGGAGGGGACGCGGTTCGTGGCCCGTACCGCGGTGGGGCGGTTCACCGTGGTCGACGACCCGATGGTGGTCGTACGGTGGGAGCCGCCCGTGGACGGCTCCCCCGGTGTCTGCCGCGTGGAGAAGGAGGGGCGGATCCTGACGGGCTGGGCCGAGATCGAGGTCGCGGCCCGCGGCGCCGGTTCGGTGGTGACCTGGACCGAGGAACTCGCGATCGCCCGGCTGCCCGCCTTCACCGACCCGCTCCTCGCCCGCGTCGCACGCGCCGTATTCGGGCGCGCTCTTGCGGCGATGCTCCGGCCCTGACGGGCGGAGATTCCCGCGGCATCTCGCCGCGGGCATGCACCTCTTTCCGGCCACATCGCCGCGCCTCGGGCGCCGCGTTCCCCACTGCACAGCTCCGGCGGCAGCGGAGGCCGGAATTGCGCGCACAGCCTTCCGCCGCGACCGACACCCGTTCCGTATAGCGAACACTGCCCGTCGGGCAACGGACACTTTCCAGCCAACTTCTTGTCGCGCTCCTGACAGAACGTTCTCCGTCCTGCCACTCTTCCCTCGTTCTGCGCACAGCTTGCTCTGCTAGGGCGGCCCGACCAGCCGCCCCAACACCCCCTTTGCAGAAGGAGTTCGCGTGAGACCCACGCATCGTCGCGCCACAGCCACCGGGGCACTTCTCGCCGCTGCGGCTCTGCTCGTCACCGGGATCCAGACCGGTTATGCATCCGCCACCCCCCAGGCGGCCCCGGCCGCAGGCAAGGTGAACCCCGGCTCGCTGCCGGCCAAGCTCTCGCCCGCCCAGCGTGCGGAGCTGATACGCCGGGCGGGGGCCGACAGTGCGGCCACCGCCAAGGACCTCGGCCTCAGCGCCAAGGAGAAGCTCCTGGTCAGGGATGTCGTCCAGGACCGGGACGGCACCACACACACCCGCTACGAGCGCACCTACGACGGGCTGCCCGTCCTCGGTGGCGACCTCGTCGTCGCGGAGAGCAAAGCCGGGAAGACCGAGGGCGTCACCAAGGCGTCGCAGGCCTCCCTCGCCAACGCCGACACCAGCGCCGATGTCGCACCGGCCGCCGCCGCGAAGACCGCGCTGGCCGCCGCGAAGGCGGACGGTTCGACGAAGACCGCCGCCGACAAGGCGCCCCGCAAGGTGATCTGGCTGGCCCAGGGCAAGCCGACGCTGGCGTACGAGACCGTGATCGGCGGCTTCCAGGAGGACGGCACGCCGAACGCGCTGCACGTCATCACGGACGCCACCACGGGCAAGAAGCTCTTCGAGAACCAGGCGATCGAGCAGGGCGTCGGGAACACGGAGTACAGCGGCCAGGTCACGCTCGGCACCACGCAGTCGGGCTCCACGTACAACCTCACCGACGCGGGCCGCGGCGGCCACAAGACGTACAACCTGAACCACGGCACGTCGGGCACCGGCACGCTCTTCTCCGGCGCGGACGACACGTGGGGCAACGGCGCGGCGTCCAACGCGGAGACCGCGGCCGCCGACGCCCACTACGGCGCGGCCGAGACCTGGGACTTCTACAAGAACGTCCTGGGCCGCAACGGCATCAAGAACAACGGCGTCGCGTCCTACTCCCGCGTCCACTACGGCAACAACTATGTGAACGCCTTCTGGGACGACAGCTGCTTCTGCATGACGTACGGCGACGGGTCCGGCAACGCCGCCCCGCTCACCGCGATCGACGTCGCAGGACACGAGATGTCCCACGGTCTGACCGCCGCCACCGCCAAGCTCAACTACAGCGGTGAGTCCGGTGGGTTGAACGAGGCGACGTCCGACATCTTCGGCACGTCCGTCGAGTTCTACGCCAACAACACGTCGGACGTCGGCGACTACCTCATCGGCGAGAAGATCGACATCAACGGCGACGGCACCCCGCTGCGCTACATGGACAAGCCGAGCAAGGACGGCGGCTCCAAGGACTCCTGGTACTCGGGCCTCGGCAACCTCGACGTCCACTACTCCTCGGGTCCGGCGAACCACTTCTTCTACCTGCTGAGCGAGGGCAGCGGCACCAAGGTCATCAACGGTGTCAGCTACAACTCGCCCACCTCGGACGGTCTTCCGGTGGTCGGCATCGGCCGGGACAAGGCCATCCAGATCTGGTACCGGGCGCTGTCCACCAAGTGGACCTCGACCACGAACTACGCAGCCGCACGCACCGGCGCTCTCCTGGCCGCGAGTGAGCTGTACGGCGGCACGGCCAGCACCGAGTACAAGGCGGTGCAGGACGCGTTCGCGGCCATCGCCGTCGGCGAGCGCTCGGGCGGCACGACGCCTCCGACCGGCAAGGTCTTCACGTCCAACACCGTGGTCTCGATCCCGGACGCGGGCGCGGCTGTCACCTCGTCGATCCCGGTCACGGGTGTGACGGGCAACGCTCCCTCCACGCTCAAGGTGGACGTGAACATCACGCACACCTGGCGCGGCGACCTGGTCCTGGACCTGGTGGCCCCGGACGGGTCGACGTACCGGCTGAAGAACTCCAGCGGCTCGGACTCGGCCGACAACGTCATCGCGACGTACACGGTCAACGCCTCCTCGGAGGTGGCCAACGGCACCTGGAAGCTCAAGGCCCAGGACGTCGCCGCGCAGGACGTCGGGAAGATCAACAGCTGGAGCCTGACCTTCTGATGAGGTCGCGCACCGACTGATTCCAGCCAGACCGGGTGGGGCGTTTCCCTGAACATACGGGCAGCGCCCCACCCTCCATCTGTACCCCAACTGTGAATTTTCGGCCAAGACCGTTTTGCCCTGATGACATGCACGCGCCAGCTCTGCAAGGCTTCACCCGTACCACGAGGCACCCGCATTCCCACCCCCCACCCCTTACGAAAGGGAACTTCAGGTGACCCCTCAGATATCCCGCTCTACGCGCGTCGCCGGGTCGATAGCCGCCGCCGCGCTCCTGGCGACCGGCCTCACCGGCCTCGTCTCCTCCCCCGCCGGCGCCACCCCCACAGCCGCCGGTGCACAGCCGCTCTCCCTCTCCGCCTCCCAGCGCGCCGAGTTGATCCGTGAGGCCACCGCCACCACGGCGAACACAGCGGACACCCTCTCGCTGGGCAGCCAGGAGAAGCTCGTCGTCAGAGACGTCATCAAGGACGCGGACGGCACCACGCACACCCGTTACGAGCGCACCTACGCCGGACTCCCGGTCCTGGGCGGCGACTTGGTCGTCCACCAGGCCAAGTCGGGCGCGGTACGGAGCGTCACGAAGGCGACCGCCAAGTCCATCAACGTGGCGAGCACCACGCCCGCCCTCAAGGCGGCAGCGGCCCAGTCCAAGGCCCTCACCGCGGCGAAGTCCGCGGGCGCCGAGAAGGCCACCGCCGACCAGGCCCCGCGCAAGGTGATCTGGGCGGCCACCGGCACGCCCACCCTCGCGTACGAAACGGTGGTCGGCGGCTTCCAGGACGACGGCACCCCCAGCCAGCTGCACGTCGTCACCGACGCCACCACCGGCGCCAAGCTGTCGGAGTGGCAGGCGGTCAAGACCGGCACCGGCAACAGCGAGTACAGCGGCAAGGTGACGCTGGGCACGACGAAGTCGGGCACCACGTACCAGCTGAGCGACGCTGCCCGGGGCGCCCACAAGACGTACGACCTCGCCCACAAGACCTCCGGCAAGGGCACGCTCTACACGGACGCCGACGACGTCTGGGGCGACGGCAAGGGCACGACGAACCAGACGGCGGCGGTCGACGCGCACTACGGCGCCGGCCAGACCTGGGACTTCTACAAGAACGTCCTGAAGCGCAACGGCATCAAGGGTGACGGTGTCGCGTCGTACTCCCGGGTCCACTACGGCAATTCGTATGTGAACGCCTTCTGGGACGACAGCTGCTTCTGCATGACGTACGGCGACGGCTCCGGCAACGCGGCCCCGCTGACCGCGCTGGACGTGGCAGGCCACGAGATGTCCCACGGCCTCACCGCCGCCACCGCGAACCTCAACTACAGCGGTGAGTCGGGCGGCCTGAACGAGGCGACCTCCGACATCTTCGGCACGGCGGTGGAGTTCTACTCCAGCAACGCCTCCGACGTCGGCGACTACCTCATCGGCGAGAAGATCGACATCAACGGCGACGGCACCCCGCTGCGCTACATGGACAAGCCGAGCAAGGACGGCGGCTCCCTGGACGCCTGGAAGTCGACCGCGGGCAACGTCGACGTCCACTACTCCTCGGGCATCGCCAACCACTTCTTCTACCTGCTGAGCGAGGGCAGCGGCGCCAAGACGATCAACGGCGTCAGCTACAACTCCCCGACCTCCAACGGCTCCACGGTCACCGGCATCGGCCGGGACAAGGCCATCCAGATCTGGTACAAGGCCCTGACCACGTACATGACCAGCACCACCAACTACAAGGCGGCCCGCACGGCCACCCTCAGCGCGGCGAGCGCGCTGTACGGCGGCACGGCGAGCACCGAGTACAAGGCGGTCGCGGCAGCCTGGTCGGGCGTCAACGTCAGCTAGCGCACCCACACCACGGCCAACCCCCCACAGGAGCCCCGTCGACTGCCGCTCTTCCGGCAGCCGGCGGGGCTCTGTGGTGCCCGCGGACATCACCAGCCGATGCCTCAGGCGGGGTTGTTCGCGTGGGTGAGGGTCTCCCAGGCCACGAAGAGGTTGTTGGAGCCGGCCGGGCGCTGCCTCTCGGTGAGCGCCTGGGTGTTGGTCATCGCGTAACCGAGCCTGGTGTGCAGGGCGTTGAAGCCGACCTCGGTGATCGGACCGAGGCTGTCCTTCAGCGAGCCGCCGCAGAGGTTCGAGGGGACGGCCGCGCCCATCATGTACTTGGACTGGAAGCCGAGCGCCTGACGGAGCCGCTCGCCGACCTCCGGGTAGAGGTCCTGGCCCTGGATGCGGCTGGTCTCGGCGATGTGCGAGATCGCGGAGATGCCGTAGCCGGTGTGGGTCAGGTCGCGGCAGGTCTCCTGGGTGAGGCCTTCCATGAACGTCGACTGGCCCTGCCAGTACTTGATGATCGCCGCACTGCCGCTGAGGCCGCTGCCGGGGGCGACCTTGGGCAGGGCGCCGTCCGAGGCGAGGTAGATGTACGCGGGGACGCGGCCGCGGAAGAGGGTGACGGCCTTGTCGTAGGAGGTGCGGTCCTCCAGGAAGACGGAGATGCCGATCGCGGCCTCCGTCATCGACAGCTCCCAGTTGCCGTTGGACTTCGAGCCGTTGATGACGGTGGGGAGGTAGACGTTCTTGAGCATCGTTCCGAAGCGGGCCGAGTTGGACCAGCCGCCCGTGTAGGTGTACTTGACGATCTCGGCGGCCCGCGGCCAGACCGAGCCCGCCCAGCCGGTCTGCAGCGGGGCGTTGCTGTTGGTGTGCGCCTTGATCACAGCCGACCAGGCGTCCATGATCTCGATGGCCTTCTTGGCGTACTTCGCGTCCTGGGTGATGTACCAGGCGAGGGAGAGCGTGTACGCGGCGATGGCGTCCTCGCGCTCGTCCGTACAGCCGTAGTTGGGGTTGGAGTACGAGCCGCACTCGACGGTGGCGCGGGGGGCCGCGGTGCGGGTCAGCGAGGCGTACTTGCTCGCCATCATCTGGTCGTACGCGGCCTTCCAGGGGGCGGCTCCCGCCTGGACCTTTCCGCGGACGAAGTCGAGCTGGGGGCGGCTGACCAGCACACCGGGGTGGGTGAACGCGGCGGGGGCGGCGGCTGCGGCGGGCATCGCGGGCGTCGTCTTCGCCGCCGACGCCTGGGGTATCAGGGTCAGACCGAGGACGGTGGCCAGCCCTGCGGCGGCACCCGCCGTCCAGAGCCGGAGCCGGCGGGGGGATCTGTGCGAGGTGGTTCGGGTGCGCATGTGGGGGGCCTTTCAGTCGGGGGTCTGACGCCAACTGCGTTCATTCATATGAACGTTGCTCTTCATGCTGAACTCGATCGTGCGTGTGGAAACTAGAGGGATTTCATGAACGCGTCAAGAGATACGTTCATGAAACGAAGGGGCCAGGAAGCGAAGGGGCCCGGTGCCGTCCCCGGCACCGGGCCCCAACATGACGACCACCCGTCAGCGCATCAGCACACCCGCACCCTCCCCCGTCGCCTCGGTCGGCAGCGCCACCAGACCGAGGTCCGCGCTCGTGGCGAGCAGGCGGTGGGAGGGCAGGATGCGGACCGTGTAGCCGTACGGGCCCGTACGGTCCAGGGCGAGCGGCCCCTCGTACACCCAGCGCCCCTCGGAGTCAGGGCCGCCGACCGGCTTGAGCGGGTAGGTCTGCGCGTCGGCGATCCGGTCCTGGGTGTCGACCCGCCCTGAGACCGCCTGCACCTCGACGTCGTCGGGCTGCAGATTGCCCAGCGCCGCGCGCACCCGCAGCGAGAGCGTGGAGCCGAGCTCGGCGGTGCCGTTGACGGCGGTCGCGGCGAGCGCCTCCACATGGTCGACGCCGACATAGGGCCAGGCGGCGCGCACCCGCCCCTTCCACTCCGCCAACTCCCTTGCGGTGTTGGGGTCCAGGGCCCGGTGGGCGTGCGCGGCCGGTGCGTAGAGGCGCTCCACGTACTCCCGCACCATCCGCCCGGCCAGGACTTTCGGGCCGAGCGTGACGAGCGTACGGCGGACCATTTCGATCCAGCGGTCGGGCAGGCCGCCGTGCCCCCGGTCGTAGAAGCGCGGGGCGACGCGCTCCTCGATCAGCTCGTAGAGCGCGGCGGATTCGAGGTCGTCGCGCCGGTCCTCCTCCGTGCCCGCGCCGTCGGCGGTCGGGATGGCCCACCCGAAGTCGGGCTCGAACCACTCGTCCCACCACCCGTCCAGGACGGAGAGATTCAGGCATCCGTTGAGCGCGGCCTTCATCCCGCTGGTGCCGCACGCCTCCAGCGGGCGCAGCGGGTTGTTGAGCCAGACGTCGCACCCTGGATAGAGCCGCTCGGCCATCGCCATCCCGTAGTCCGGGAGGAAGACGATGCGGTGGCGCACCCGCGGATCGTCCGCGAACCGCACCAACTCCTGAACGAGCCGCTTGCCCCCGTCGTCGGCCGGATGCGCCTTGCCCGCGACGACGATCTGGATCGGCCTGGTCGGATGGAGCAGCAGCTCCATGAGCCGGTCGCGGTCCCGCAGCATGAGGGTGAGCCGCTTGTACGAGGGGACGCGCCGCGCGAAGCCGATGGTCAGCACATCCGGGTCCAACACCCCGTCCACCCAGCCCAGTTCGGCCTCGGACGCGCCGCGGTGTCGCCAGGAAGCGCGCAGCCGGGACCGTACTTCGTGGACCAGCTGCTCGCGCAGCACCCGCCGCAGGTCCCAGATCTCCGTGTCGGCGATCTCGGCGACGGCGTCCCAGCGCTCGGAGCCCCCGACGGAGAGTGCATCTTCCGTACGCCCCACGCCGATCTGCCGGGCGCCGAGCCGGAAGACTTCGGGTGCGACCCAGGTCGGGGCGTGCACCCCATTGGTCACGGATGTGATCGGCACCTCGTCCGGGTCGAATCCCGGCCACAGCCCGGCGAACATCTCCCGGCTGACCGCGCCGTGCAGGGTGGAGACCCCGTTGGCGCGCTGGGCGAGACGCAGGCCCATCACGGCCATGTTGAAGAGATTGGGTTCGCCGCCGGGATACGTCTCCATCCCCAGCTGGAGGATCCGCTCCACGTCGACACCCGGCAACTCGCCCTCGTCACCCAGGTGATGGGCGACGAGCTCGCGGTCGAAGCGGTCGATCCCGGCGGGGACGGGGGTGTGCGTGGTGAAGACGGTCCCGGCCCGTACGGCCTCGAGACCGGCGTCGAAGTCGAGCCCCTCCCCCACGGACAGCTCGCGGATCCGCTCCAGGCCGAGGAACCCGGCGTGCCCCTCATTGGTGTGGAACACCTCGGGGTCGGGGTGACCGGTGAGCCGGCAGTACGTCCGCACCGCCCGCACGCCCCCGATGCCGAGCAACATCTCCTGCAGCAGCCGGTGTTCGCTGCCGCCCCCGTACAGCCGGTCGGTGACGTCGCGCTCCCCGGCTCCGTTCTCCTCGACGTCGGAGTCGAGCATCAGCAGCGGTACGCGCCCGACGTGCGCCACCCAGATGTGCGCCCGCAGGGAGCGCCCTCCCGGCAGGGCGAGGACGACCTGGCTGGGCACCCCGTCCGCCTCGCGCAGCAGGCTGACGGGCAGCTCGTTGGGGTCCAGGATCGGGTACTGCTCCTGCTGCCAGCCGTCCCGGGACAGCGACTGCCGGAAGTACCCGTGCCGGTAGAGCAGCCCGACACCCACCAGCGGCACACCGAGGTCGCTGGCCGCCTTCAGATGGTCCCCGGCCAGAATCCCGAGCCCGCCCGAGTACTGCGGAAGGGCCGCGGTCACCCCGAACTCGGGTGAGAAGTAAGCGACTGCGGCGGGCAGTTCACCGGTCTGCGCCTGGTACCACCTGCTGCCGCCCAGATAGTCCTGCAGATCATCGGCGGCGGCGCTCAGCCGGCGCAGGAAGCGCCGGTCCTGCGCCAGCTCGGCAAGGCGCCCTGCCGATACGGACCCGAGCAGCCGCACCGGGTCCCCTTCCGCCGCCTGCCACCCGTCGGGGTCGACGGCCTGGAAGAGATCACGGGTCTCGGTATGCCAGGACCAGCGCAGATTCCGCGCCAAGTCGCTGAGCGGGCGCAGGGGTTCGGGGAGGACGGGCCGTACGGTGAATCGACGAATCGCCTTCATGCGTGCTCCACCTTCGCAAGCGAGGTACAGAACACCTCCGAAGGTAGTCCCCGCCGCCCGTCACAACCACGGCGCAACCGCCGGCCCCGGCGTGCGCTGCCGGTGCGCCGGGTCAGCCCACGCGCCGCAGGGCGTCGGCGTTGAGGTCGGCGAGGGTGGGATATCCGTCGACGGCCATGATCAGGTCGGCCTCGGCGAGAACGGACCGCAGGACGTGGGCGACGCCGTCCGCGCCTCCCAGGGCGAGCCCGTAGGCGTAGGGCCGCCCGATCCCCACGGCAGTGGCGCCCATGGCAAGGGCCTTCACGACGTCGGCGCCGCTGCGGATCCCGGAGTCGAAGAGCACCGGAAGTCCGTCGGCGGCGGCGACCACATCAGGCAGACAGTCGAGGGCGGGCAGCCCCCCATTGGCCTGCCGACCGCCGTGGTTGGAGCAGTAGATCCCGTCCACGCCGCCGTCCTTGGCCCGCCGCACGTCCTCGGGGTGACAGAGCCCCTTGACGATCAGCGGCAGGGAGGTGAGGGACCGCAGCCAGGGCAGATCGTCCCAGGTGAGCGGATTGCCGAAGATCTGCGTCCACTTCAGGATCGCGGCGCCCATGTCCTCCTCGGGCTCGCGGGCGAGCTGGGCGCGGAAGACCGGGTCACTCGTGTAGTTGGCCAGACAATGCCCGCGCAGCTGAGGGAAGTTGGCGGTGGCCAGATCCCGGGGCCGCCACCCGGTCACCCAGGTGTCGAGGGTGACGACGATGGCCTTGAACCCGGACTTCTCGGTGCGCCGCACGAGGCTCTCGGCGAGCTCACGATCGGTGGGCGTATAGAGCTGAAAGACGCCGGGCGTCGACCCGAGCGCGGCGGCGACGTCCTCCATGGGATCGGACGACAGCGTCGAGGCGACCATGGGAACGCCGGTCAGGGCGGCGGCGCGCGCGGTGGCCAGATCCCCGTGCCCGTCCTGCGCGCAGATCCCGAGGACCCCGATGGGAGCCATGAACAAGGGCGAGGGAAGATCCATCCCGAACACCTCGACACCCAGATCGCGCTGAGCGGCCCCCACGAACATGCGCGGCACGAGCCCCCACCGCTCAAAGGCCTCGACATTGGCCCGCTGCGTGCGCTCGTCCCCGGCGCCACCGGCCACATAGGACCGTACGGAGGCAGGCATGGCGGCGTGGGCGGCGGCCTCCAACTCACCGTGATTCAGCGGATACCGGGGCACGATCCCGCCGAGCCCGTTGAGATAGATCTCGTCCTGATACGAACCGAACGACGATGTCATGGTCCAGCCTCTCCGCAGGGATCCGGGCCGCGCACAGCTGCAGGTGACGGCGGCCCGACGCTACCCCGGGGCCAGCTGCCCGTGGATTTCAGGGATGCCCTCGCCGAGCGGCGCTCAGGCGGTGTGGAGGATTCGGAAGCGATCAACGCTGTCCGGGTCCCGATCCGCCACTTGGGCCGGCGCCCAGGCCCACTGCCACACGTTGATGCCGGGCGTCCGGGAGAAGCGGATCTGCCCGCGGGTACCTTCGACCGCGACGCGCGGCCAGGCTTCGGCGATGCGCGTCCGGTCCGAGCCCTCGGAACGCAGCACCCGGGCGAGGACCATCACCGCGTCGTAGCCCTCGAACGCGACGAAGGAGGGCGCTTCGGCCAGCCGTTCGCGCAGAGCCTCCGCGACTCGTACGCCGAGCGAGCCGAGGCGCTCCGGCAGGTAGCGCAGGAACGGCACCCCGGCACCCTCATCGCCCAGCAAGGCCGCCCACTCGGCGAACTCCGGCTGCCCTGCGGGTGCACCGACCAGGACCTCGCCGAGGCGGGGGTCGCGGCGGACAGCCCGGACGATCGACACGGCGGGCTCCGGGAAGCCGGTCAGCAGAAGGAGGGCTGTCGCGCGGCTCTCGACGAGTGCGTCGCACACGCCCGAGGGGTCGAGCGAACGCGCGTCGAGTTCGGCCAAGGTGCCGCCTCGCAGCGCGAGGTACTCCCGGAGAATGCGGGTCCCCGACGCCCAGTACACACT
The DNA here is from genome assembly GCF_040654175.1 of Streptomyces sp. NPDC050738. Lineage (NCBI taxonomy): Bacteria > Bacillati > Actinomycetota > Actinomycetes > Kitasatosporales > Streptomycetaceae > Streptomyces > Streptomyces sp. NPDC050738. Next base: position 81,098 of record NZ_JBFAHN010000006.1, read on the forward strand.
GGGCTCGGTCGCCACGGCGATACGGCTGTGCCCCGCGCCGAGAAGGAAGTCCGCGTAGATCTGCCAGCCGTGCGACTGGGCCGGCGCAAGGCGAGCGACCCGGTCCGTCGGCTTCTCCGTCAGCGCGTCGAGCACCGCCGACGAGCAGAGGAACGGCAGCCCGAGCTCGTCGGCCCTGGCGGCAGCGGCGCGAGCGACGACACTGTGATACTCCCCGACCACGGCGGCGACGCCCAGGCCGGCCAGTTCGTCCACGGCCGCCGCAGCCTTCTGCGGATCAGCAGCGGTGTCCCGGACCACCAGCTCGAGCGGCAGCCCGCCCACCCCGCCGGAGTCGTTGACTTCATCGACGGCGAGCTGGATCCCGGCGAGCAGGTGCCGCCCGGCCCCGACCCAGCCGGGTGGAGTCAGCGGAACGAGCGCTCCGATCCGGACGGCTGATTCGGCAGGGCGTTCTGCTTCAAGGCTCGAAGGTGTCGCGTTCATGCGCTGAGGTCTCTCTGGGTCGGCGATCCGGGCCACAGCCTAGGCCGCGCCTTTCGCGGTACGGCGAAGTGGTCGGCGTCCCCGAGAAGCTGGACCGTCGACCCCAACCCGCCCCAACCCGACCGAAAATCGCCGCAACCCTCACATGACCGCCACGGGCGATATGGCCGATTCCGCCCCCTCGTGCGGTCTTGTGGCACTTCACACCAGACGCGAAGCTGCCAAGTGGCCGCCCGCCGCAGTCCTGGGGGACCCGGTGCATCACCGGCGTCAACTGCACGGGGCGAGACCCGAGTTGAGGAGGGGAACTCAGCACATGACACTTCCGCGTATCCGCCGGCTGCAGCTGGCAGGGGTCCTGGCCGCCGTCACCACCGCGGCGGCGCTCTCGGCCGTCACGCTGCCCGCCCATGCCGCCCCGCCCGAAGGGCGCATCGTCGGCGCCGGGGCGCCCGGTGCCGTCGGCGGCAGTTACATCGTCACGCTCAAGGCCGGGACAGGGGGGATCAAGGCGCCGTCCGCCGCGGGCAGGAATCTCGCGGCGACGTACGGGGCGGAAATAAGCCATACCTACAGCACCGCGCTCAACGGCTATGCGGTGAAGGCCGGTTCGGGCGAGGCCAAGCGCCTGGCCGCCGACCCCCGCGTCGCATCCGTCGTCCAGGACACCACCGTCACCCTCGACCACAACCAGCGGAATCCGCCCTCCTGGGGGCTGGACCGCATCGACCAGGAGGACCTTCCCCTGGACGCTTCCTACACCTGGCCGGAGAGTGCGGGCGCGGGCGTCACCGCGTACGTCATCGACACCGGGATCCGCACCTCCCACCAGGACTTCGGCGGTCGGGCGTCCAGCGGATGGGACTTCGTCGACGACGATGCCGTCGCGCAGGACGGCAACGGCCACGGCACCCACGTGGCGGCGACCATCGCCGGCACCACGTACGGCGTCGCGAAGGACGCCGACGTCGTGGCCGTCCGCGTCCTCGACGCCCAGGGGTCGGGCACCACCGCCCAGGTCATCGCGGGCATCGACTGGGTCACCCGCAACGCGCACCGGCCGGCCGTCGCCAACCTCAGCCTGGGCGGCTTCGCCAACGCCCAACTGGACGCGGCCGTACGCAATTCCATCGCATCCGGGGTGACGTACACCATCGCCGCCGGGAACGACGCGATGCCCGCGTCGCTCTACTCCCCCGCCCGGGTCAGGCAGGCGATCACGGTCGGTGCGACGGACCGGGGCGACGCCCAGGCCTCCTTCTCCAACTGGGGAAAGCGCGTCGACCTGTACGCACCGGGCGTCGGCATCACCTCCGCCTGGAACACCGGGGACACGGCCAGGAACACCATCTCCGGCACCTCGATGGCGTCCCCGCACGCGGCGGGCGCGGCCGCGCTCTATCTGGCGGACAACGCCTGGGCGACCCCTGCGGATGTGTCGAAGGCGCTGAAGGACAAGGCCTCACGGGGGCGGATCACCGGCGCGGGCCCGGGCTCGCCCGACCTGCTGCTCCAGGTGAACAACCCGTAGGCGCAGCACAGGATGCCGATGCCGCCGCCGCCCGGAGTCCCGGCCGGCGGCGGCATCGGCGCGCCCGGGGCTCGTTTGGCACTTGCCAGTTGCGTTACGCGCGAGTACTTAACCAAGTGCCCGGATTGACCCCCCGATGTGTGGGGGAAGGCTCTCCCGGTACTCGCCCCCGAAGCGCACCCCACCGCACGTTTCCCACCCCACCCCAAGGTGGTCACTTGTGATCGGTCGCATACCCGTCCTGGACGTACACCCGCTCGTCGACCACGGCAGACGTCCCGCGAAGGCGGTGACCGGTGAGTCCTTCCAGATCACCGCGACCGTCTTCCGGGACGGGCACGACGCCGTCGCCGCCAATGCGGTGCTGCGAGATCCCGCCGGACGGGCCGGACCCTGGACGCCGATGCGGGAGCTGGCGCCGGGGACCGACCGGTGGGGGGCCGAGGTCACGCCCACCGCCGAGGGGATGTGGACGTACGCCGTCGAGGGCTGGGGCGATCCCGTCGCCACCTGGCTGCACACCGCCCACATCAAGATCCCCGCCGGGATCGACACGGCGCTGGTGCTCGCCGAGGGTGCGGAGCTGTACGAACGCGCAGCCGCCGGCGTTCCGAAGAAGAAGGGGCGTCGGGCAGCGGTGCTGGCCGCCGCCGAAGCCCTGCGCGACGACACCATGTCCGCCGCCGCCCGGCTCGCAGCCGTCCACGCACCCGAGGTGCTCGACGCGCTCCACCGCCATCCGCTCCGTGAACTGGTCAGCTCCAGCGAGCCGTTGAGCCTGCTCGTCGAGCGCAAGCGGGCGCTCTACGGCGCCTGGTACGAGTTCTTCCCGCGCTCCGAGGGTGCCGTCGTCGAGGAAGGGAAACCCCCGGTCAGCGGCACGTTCCGTACGGCGGCGGAACGTCTTCCCGCCGTCGCAGCCATGGGTTTCGACGTCGTCTATCTGCCGCCCGTCCACCCGATCGGGACCACCTTCAGGAAGGGGCCCGACAACTCCCTCTCCGCCGGGCCGCACGACGTCGGCGTCCCGTGGGCGATCGGGTCACCGGAGGGCGGCCATGACGCCATCCATCCCGATCTCGGGACCTTCGACGACTTCGATCAATTCGTCGCCACCGCAGCGGACTTGGGCATGGAGATCGCCCTCGACTTCGCGCTCCAGTGCTCGCCCGACCACCCGTGGGTGGACAAGCACCCGGACTGGTTCCACCACCGCTCCGACGGTTCGATCGCGTACGCGGAGAATCCGCCGAAGAAGTACCAGGACATCTATCCGGTCGCGTTCGACCAGGACATGGACGGACTCGTCGCGGAGACCGTACGCATCCTGCATCTGTGGAGGGAACACGGCGTGCGTATCTTCCGCGTCGACAACCCCCACACCAAGCCGGTCGTCTTCTGGGAACGGGTCATCGCAGAGATCAACAGGGACGATCCCGGCGTCGTCTTCCTCGCCGAGGCCTTCACCCGGCCCGCCATGATGCACACGCTCGGCCGCATCGGCTTTCAGCAGTCGTACACGTATTTCACCTGGCGGAACACGAAGGAGGAGCTCACCGAGTACCTGACCGAACTCTCGGGCGAGGCCGCCTCGTACATGCGCCCCAACTTCTTCGTCAACACCCCTGACATCCTGCACGGTTACCTCCAGGACGGCGGCCGCCCCGCCTTCGAGGTGCGGGCCGTCCTCGCCGCGACGCTGGCTCCGTCGTGGGGCGTCTACGCGGGATACGAACTGTGCGAGAACGCTCCCGCCCGCGCGGGCAGCGAGGAATATCTACACTCGGAGAAGTACCAACTGCGGCCCAGGGACTGGGCCTTGGCCGAACGCGAGGGCCGCACCATCGCCCCCCTCATCACCGCGCTGAACGACGCACGAAGGCGCCACCCCGCCCTTCAGCAGCTCCGCGACATCCACTTCCACCACACCGACAACGACGCGGTGATCGCCTACTCGAAACGGTCGGGATCGAACACCGTTGTGGTGGTCGCCAACCTCGATCCTCACCACACCCAGGAGGCCACGGTCTCGTTGGACATGCCGGAACTCGGCCTGCACTGGCACGAGTCCGTCCCGGTGCGCGACGAGCTCACCGGCGAGACCTACCACTGGGGCAGGGCCAACTATGTGCGCCTAGAGCCGGGCGTCACGCCCGCGCACATCTGCGTCCTGCGACCGTCCCCGCCGATCGGAGGGTCACCCACAACATGATCGTAAACGAGCCCGTCCACGACACCTTCGAGGACACCCCGGCCAAGGACCGCGATCCCGACTGGTTCAAGCGTGCCGTCTTCTACGAGGTCCTGGTGCGTTCCTTCCAGGACTCCAACGGGGACGGCGTCGGCGACCTCAAGGGCATCACCGCCAAACTGGACTATCTCCAGTGGCTGGGCGTCGACTGCCTCTGGCTGCCCCCGTTCTTCAAGTCGCCGCTGCGCGACGGGGGTTACGACGTCTCGGACTACACGTCCGTACTCCCCGAGTTCGGCGACCTCGCCGACTTCGTCGAGTTCGTGGACGCAGCCCACCAGCGCGGCATGCGCGTCATCATCGACTTCGTCATGAACCACACGAGCGATCAGCACGAGTGGTTCCAGGAGTCGCGGAAGGATCCGGAGGGACCGTACGGCGACTACTACGTCTGGGCCGACGACGACAAGCAGTTCCAGGACGCCCGCATCATCTTCGTCGACACCGAGACCTCCAACTGGACCTTCGACCCGGTGCGCAAGCAGTACTACTGGCACCGCTTCTTCTCCCACCAGCCGGATCTCAACTACGAGAACCCGACGGTCCAGGAGGAGATCATCTCCGCCCTGCGCTTCTGGCTCGACCTGGGCATCGACGGCTTCCGCCTCGACGCGGTCCCGTACCTCTACCAGGTCGAGGGCACCAACTGCGAGAACCTGCCCGCGACGCACCAGTTCATGAAGCGGGTGCGCGCCGAGATCGACGCGAGCTATCCGGACACGGTGCTGCTCGCCGAGGCGAACCAGTGGCCGGAGGACGTCGTCGACTACTTCGGCGACTTCAAGAGCGGCGGCGACGAATGCCACATGGCGTTCCACTTCCCGGTGATGCCGCGCATCTTCATGGCCGTACGCCGTGAATCGCGCTACCCCGTCTCGGAGATCCTCGCCAAGACCCCGGCCATCCCCGCCAACGCACAGTGGGGCATCTTCCTGCGCAACCACGACGAGCTCACCCTCGAAATGGTCACGGACGAAGAGCGCGACTACATGTACGCGGAGTACGCCAAGGATCCCCGGATGCGGGCCAACATCGGCATCCGGCGGCGCCTGGCGCCCCTCCTGGACAACGACCGCAACCAGATCGAGCTGTTCACGGCCCTGCTGCTCTCCCTCCCCGGCTCTCCGATCCTCTATTACGGGGACGAGATCGGCATGGGCGACAACATCTGGCTGGGCGACCGGGACGCCGTGCGCACCCCGATGCAGTGGACCCCGGACCGCAACGCCGGTTTCTCCTCCTGCGATCCGGGGCGGCTGTTCCTCCCGACGATCATGGATCCGGTCTACGGTTACCAGGTCACCAACGTCGAGGCCTCGATGGCATCCCCGGCCTCGCTGCTGCACTGGACGCGGCGGATGATCGAGATCCGCAAACAGAACCCTGCCTTCGGGCTGGGTTCGTATACGGAACTCCCCTCCTCCAACCCCGCGGTCCTCGCCTTCCTCCGCGAGTACAAGGACGATCTGGTCCTGTGCGTGCACAACTTCTCGCGGTTCGCACAGCCGACGGAGCTCGATCTGCAGACCTTCACCGGCCGCCATCCGGTGGAGCTGATCGGCGGGGTGCGCTTCCCCGCCATCGGCGAGCTGCCGTACCTCCTGACCCTGGCAGGTCATGGCTTCTACTGGTTCCGGCTCCGAAAGGACGCCGTGCTGGGCTGAGTTGACGTTGCGTCACGGACGGGACGGTTTCCGCCGTCCCGCCCTGGGCACTCCGAACCCACCCGCGGGAAAGGACGTGATGCGATCCATGTCCAAGGCTGCATCCTCCATCTGGACAGCATCGATCTGGAGGGACGCCCACGACGCACACGACGTACGCGACGCACGCGCCACCGCCGTCCCACCCGACCCGCTCATATCCCTGGCCCCGATGCTCCGGCAGTGGCTGCCCCGGCAGCGCTGGTTCGCGGGCAAGGGCCGCGCGGTCGACGACTTCGCCCTGGTCTCGGCGACCGGCCTGCTGCCGCCCGGCGGCGCCGCGGGCCTGCTCCACCTCCTCATACGCAGCGAACCCGGCGCCGACTGCTACCAGTTGCTCATAGGCCTGCGGGCCAATCTCCCCCCGCACCTCGCCTCCGCCCTCATCGGCCATGTCACCGAAGGCCCCCTGGCGGGGCTCACCGCGTACGACGCCCTCCTCGATCCGCGCCTGGCCGGCCTGCTCCTGGAACGGCTCCGCACCCCCGGCACCCTGGGCACCCTGCGCTTCGACCGTGACCCCGACGCGACACTCCCCACGCCCGGACTCACCCCGCGACCGCTCGGCGCGGAACAGTCCAACTCCTCGCTGGTGTACGGCAACGCGTACATCCTCAAGCTCTTCCGGCGCGTGCACGCAGGCGTCAATCCCGACCTGGAACTGCCGTGGGCGCTCACCCGCACGGGGTGCGGACGCGTCCCCGCGCCGGTGGCCTGGTTCGAGGGGATGCTCGACGGTGAACCCGCCACCCTCGGCGTGCTGCAGCCCTTCCTTCGCGGCTCCGACGACGGCTGGCAGCTCGCCCTGCACGCACTCGCCGACGGCCAGGATTTCCGCAGCGCGGCGTACGACCTCGGCCGGGCAACCGCCGAGATCCACGCGGCACTTGCGACCGCCCTGCCCACCCAGACGCTGCGCAAGCAGCAGACCGACCACCTCGCGACGGACATGATCCGCCGCCTGGAGGAGACCGCGCAGGCCGTGCCCGCGCTCGTCCCGTACGTACCGGGCCTGCGCGCCGCCTTCGACGCGGTCGCGGCGCTCGGCCAGTCGGGCCGCACCTGGCAGGCGCAACGCGTCCACGGCGACCTCCACCTGGGCCAGGCACTCCGCGCCAAAGCCGACGGCGCATGGTCCCTGATCGACTTCGAGGGCGAACCGGCCCGCCCCCTCACGGAGCGCACCCGCCCCCAGCCGATCACCCGCGACGTCGCCGGGATGCTCCGCTCCTTCGACTACGCCGCGCGCTCCCACCGCCCCTGGTCCCCCGACTGGGCGGCGGGCTGCCGCACCGCGTACTGCGAGGGATACGCCGCCCTCGCCGGCTCCGACCCGCGCGCCGAGCCCGAACTGCTGCGGGCGTACGAGACGGACAAGGCGGTGTACGAGGTCCTCTACGAGGCCCGCCACCGCCCCGACTGGCTGCCGGTCCCCATGGCAGCGATCCAGCGCCTGGCAACACCCCGCTCCCCGAGGAGGCCCACCCAGTGAGCCCGCGCAAGCCGTCCAAGCCGAGCCGAAACCACCCCGCCCCGGCACCCGAGCCGACCGCGAAGGCTCCACAGCAGCCGGACCAAGCCCCCGCGGCACCCCAACCTGCGGCGAGTGCTCCACAGCAGCCGGACCAGGCTCCTGCGCTGATCGAGCAGCGGGAGCCCGGGGGCAGCGCCCCCGAAGCAGGCGACCCCGCCCCCCAGCCCCCCGGCGTCCGCCCCGCACCCCTGCCCCCGGCCGAACGGGCCCGCCTCCTCGCCGGCGAACACCACGAACCCCACGCGGTCCTGGGCGCACACCCCACCCCCACCGGCGTGGCCTTCCGCGTACTGCGCCCTTACGCCCGCACGGTCACCGTCCTCGCCGCAGGCATCCGCGCCGGACTCCACCACGACGGCGACGGCTTCTTCTCCGGCCTGCTCCCGCTCCGCACCGTCCCCGAGTACACGCTCCAGGTGACGTACGAGAACGACGACGCCGACGACGTGGCACCCCGCGAGGTCCAGGACCCGTACCGCTTCCTCCCCACCCTCGGCGACCTCGACCTGCACCTGATCGGCGAGGGCCGGCACGAGGAGCTCTGGAAGGCGCTCGGCGCGCACCCCATGACCCACCAGTCGGTGACCGGCACCCGGTTCACGGTCTGGGCGCCCAACGCACGCGGAGTCCGCCTCGCAGGCGACTTCAACTACTGGGATTCCACCGGCTTCCCCCTCCGGTCCCTCGGCTCCACCGGCATCTGGGAGGTCTTCCTCCCCGGCGTGGGCGAGGGCGAGCGCTACAAGTTCGACATCACCCGCCCCGACGGCAGCCACACCATGCGCGCCGACCCGATGGCCCGCCGCGCCGAGGTTCCCCCCGACAACGCCTCGATCGTCACCGACTCGCACCACGTCTGGCAGGACGCCGACTGGCTCGCGCACCGCGCCGACCGCCCGGTCCACGAGGCACCCTTCTCGGTCTACGAGATCCACCTCCCCTCCTGGCGCCCGGGCCTCACCTACCGCCAGCTGGCAGCCCAACTCCCCCCGTACCTGACCGACTTGAACTTCACCCACGTAGAACTGATGCCGGTCGCCGAGCACCCCTTCGGCGGCTCCTGGGGCTACCAGGTCACCGGTTTCTACGCCCCCACCTCCCGGATGGGCACCCCCGACGACTTCCGGTTCCTGATCGACGCCCTGCACCGCGCCGGCATCGGCGTCCTGATGGACTGGGTCCCCGCGCACTTCCCGCGCGACGACTGGGCCCTCGCGGAGTTCGACGGCCGCCCCCTCTACGAACACGAGGACCCGGCCCGCGCCGCCCACCCCGACTGGGGCACCCTGGAGTTCGACTACGGCCGTACCGAGGTACGCAACTTCCTTGTGGCCAACGCCACTTACTGGTGCGAGGAGTTCCACATCGACGGCCTGCGCGTCGACGCGGTCGCCTCCATGCTGTACCTCGACTACTCACGCGAACACGGCGAGTGGACCCCCAACGAACACGGCGGCCGCGAGAACCTCGACGCGGTCGGCTTCCTCCAGGAGATGAACGCCACCGTCTACCGCCGCAACCCCGGCGTGGTGACGATCGCCGAGGAGTCGACGGCCTGGGACGGCGTGACCCGCGCCACCCACCACACGGGCCCCGGAGGCTTCGGAGGCCTGGGCTTCGGCCTGAAATGGAACATGGGCTGGATGCACGACTCCCTCGGATACGTCTCCCACGAGCCGGTGCACCGCAAGTTCCACCACAACGAGATGACGTTCTCGATGGTCTACGCCTACTCCGAGAACTATGTCCTGCCGATCTCGCACGACGAGGTCGTCCACGGCAAACGCTCCCTCGTCTCCAAACTCCCCGGCGACTGGTGGCAGCAGCGCGCGACCCACCGCGCCTACCTGGGCTTCATGTGGGCCCACCCCGGCAAGCAACTCCTCTTCATGGGCCAGGAGTTCGCCCAGGGTGCGGAGTGGTCGGAGGCCCACGGCCCCGACTGGTGGCTCCTGGACCCCTCCTACTCCGCGGAGCCCGACCACCGCGGCGTACGCGACCTGGTCCGCGACCTCAACACCACCTACACCGCGACGCCCGCGCTCTGGCAGCGCGACACCGACCCGGCGGGCTTCGCCTGGGTGGAGGGCGACGCCGCGGAGGACAACGTCTTCGCCTTCCTCCGCTACGACAACGCCGGCACACCCCTCCTCGCGGTCTCCCACTTCTCCCCGGTGGTACGCCACGAGTACCGCCTGGGCGTCCCCACGGAGATATCGGGGCACGAGGGGATCTCCGCCTGGCAGGAGGTCCTCAACACCGACGGTCTGCGCTACGGCGGCAGCGACGTACGCAACCCGGAGCCGCTGAAGCCGGAGTCGGTGCCGTACCACGGCCGCCCCTCCAGCATTCAGCTCACGCTGCCGCCCCTGTCGACGGTCTGGCTCAGGCCGGTGTGAGCGCGGCCCGCAGAGGCTCGGGCAGGGCATCCCCTCCATGGATGATCCCGAGCGTCTGCGTGGCCCGTGTGAGCGCCACGTACAGATCGCTCGTGCCGTACTCGGCCGGCTCGACGACGATGACCCGGTCGAACTCGAGCCCCTTGGCCTGCCGGGGATCGAGCAGCACCAGATGCTGTTCGAGGTCCGGTTCGGCGCCTGCCACCACCCCGGGCAGCCGCGCGGCCAGTGCCTCGTGCAGCCGTCGCGGCGCGATCACCGCGAGCCGGCCCTCGGTGGGGGTCTCCTCGGCGGCGGCCTTGGCGACCGCCTCCACGACGTCGTCGGCACCGCGCACCCAGGGGCGCACCCCGGTCGACCGCACGGACGACGGCGGCTCGAATCCGGGGTGCTCGGCCCGCAGCACGGCCGCCGCGACGTCCATGATCTCGGACGGCGTACGGTAGTTGACCCCGAGCCTGGTGTGCGTCCAGCGGTCGGCGACGTACGGCGCGAGGATCTTCTCCCACGACCCGACACCCGCCTCCTCGGCGGTCTGCGCGGGGTCCCCGACCAGCGTCATCGAGCGCGTCGGCGAGCGCCGCATCAGCAGCCGCCACGCCATCGGCGACAGCTCCTGCGCCTCGTCGACGATGATGTGCCCGAACGCCCAGGTCCGGTCGGCGGCGGCCCGCTCGGCGGCGCTGCGGTGGTCGTCCTCCTCGTACCAGTCGGCGACGCGGTCGGCGTCGACGATGTCGTGCGCGGCAAGGACCTCGGACTCCTCCTCGTCCTCGAACTCATAGCTCTCGGAGCCACGCGACAGGTCCAGCACGCCCTGGGCGTAGGCGATCCGCTCCTGCCGGGCGGCCTCCGCTGCGGCCCGCCGGGCGCTGTCGTCGACCCCGAGCAGCTCGGCGGCCTCGTCGAGGAGCGGCACGTCGGCGACGGTCCATTCCCCTCCCGTACGCCGGATCGCGCCGGCGTCCTCCTCCGCGACCCGCACGGGGTCGGCGAGGAAGTCCGCCACCAGGTCCTCGGCCGCGAGTTCGGGCCACAACTCCTGTACGGCGGAGTGCACTTCGGCATTGCCCGCGACAGCCTTGCCGAGCTGGGCGATGTCGTCGGGCCCCAGCAGATTGGGCCCGCCGAAGGGATCGGCGCCGATGCGCTCGGTGAGCTGGGCGGTCAGCGCGTCGATGACGTGGAAGACGAAGTACGGCCGGGCGAGGTTGTGCGGCAGCGCGGTCTCGCGGGCCGCCTCGCGGGCCGCGTAGGCGATCGTCCAGTCGATGACCAGGTCGCCGTCGTCGTGCGGGATCACCAACGGAGCGCCGGGTTCGGGCAGTTGCTGCCGGTCGCGTACGGTCAGCGCCAGCGCCTCGGCCATGGCCTCGCCGCCCTTGACGGCAGCGGCGCGCGGGGTGTCGACGCCGGTCGCGTGCACGCCGGGGAACAGCTCGCCGACGGTGGCGAGCAGGACGCCCGTCTCGCCGAGCCCGGGCAGCACCTCGCCGATGTACCGCAGAAACGCGGGGTTCGGTCCGACGATCAGCACGGCCCGCTTGGCGAGAAGCTCGCGGTGCTCGTACAGCAGGAAAGCGGCACGGTGCAGCGCGACCGCGGTCTTGCCGGTGCCGGGACCGCCTTCGACCACCCGCACGCCCTGGTACGGGGCGCGGATGATGCGGTCCTGCTCGGCCTGGATGGTCTGCACGATGTCGCCCATGCGGCCGGTGCGGGCCGAGTTGAGGGCGGCGAGCAGCACGGCGTCGCCGGTCGGGTCCTCGTACCCGGTGCGCTCGGAGTCCCCCACATCCAGCAGCTCGTCGTGCAGCTCGGTGACGGTGCGGCCGTCGAGAGTGAGGTGTCGGCGCCGGCGCAGACCCATCGGCGTGTGTCCGGTGGCGAGATAGAAGGGCCGGGCCACAGCAGCACGCCAGTCGATCAGCACTGGAGTGCGTTCGATGTCATCGGCGCGAATACCGATGCGCCCGATGTGATGTGTGACGTCGTTCTCCGCGAGATCAATACGCCCGAAGCACAGCGACCCCTCCACCGAATTCAGCGCAACGACCAGCCCCGACCGTTCCACCAGCAGCAGATCCCGCTCAAGACGGGCCTGCTGCCCGGTCCCCACCGGCACCAGCGCGTCCTGGACAGAGTCGGCGGCGAGGCCGCGCAGCTCGTCGACGCGAGCGTAGAGCCGGTCGATGAATTCCTGCTCGTTCCGCAATTCGGCATTCGCTCGGGTTGACAAATTCGCTCCCTGCCAGGTAGTGTTCCTCTTATCGGCCCCCCTTGAGGGGCCTTTTCTGTGGGCACACAGAACTCCCCAATATACGCTGAGAAATCCCCGGACGGCAATTCCCGTCCGGGGATTTCTCTGTGCCCGGTGTCCCGTCCCGCGGTGCTCGGCGGCGACCCGGTCAAGGGCCGTTGGGGCGGCGGCCGACCCGGAGTCCAGGGGCCGCCGGCCTGCCCGCTCAGAGCCGGGCTTCCGCGGGCTCCTGTTCCGGCGCCGTGTTCCCCGGTCCGGCAGCAGACCCCACGCCGGATGCCGGGCCCCGCCGCCCCGGCAGCAGTACCGCCACCAGCAGGGTCCCCGCACCCAGGATCACCGCGCCGATCAGGCTGGTGTGGGCGACCGCGTCCGAGAAGGCGCCGTTCACCGCCTGTACCAGCGCCTGCGCCTGCTGCGGGCCGGCCTGCTCCCCGACCTTCTGTGCCACGGCGAGCCCCGCACCGACCGAGTCCTGGGCCGTGCCCAGCGCATCGGCAGGCAGCTTGGTGCCCACGCTGTCCGCGAGATGCGAGGAGTACGAACCGGCCAGCACGGAGCCCAGGATCGCGATCCCCAGTGAGCCCCCGAGCTCCAGTGAGGTGTCGTTGACCGCGCCGCCGACGCCCAGTTCGGACTCCGGGAAGGCGCCCATGATCGCGTCCGTGCAGGGCGAGAGCGCGAGCCCGATCGCCAGACCGAGGATGGCGAGAGGTGCCACGAAGGCGGTGTACGTGGACGAGGCGTCGACCTGCGTGAGCAGTGCCAGGGCGGCGGTTCCGGCGACCATCCCCGCCGTGACGGTGACCTTCATGCCGAGCCGAGGCGTCAGAATCCCGGTCAGCGCCGACCCGACAAAGACCGCACCGGCGAGCGGCAGCATCCGTACGCCCGTCTCCAGCGGTGTGTAGCCGAGCACAAACTGCAGGTGCTGCGTGAGGTAGTAGAAGGCCCCGAAGACGGCCAGGAAGAAGAGCGCGACGGCGAGGTTGGACCCGGCGAAGCCCCGGTCGAGGTACCGGCGCACGTCCAACAGCGGGCGCGCGCACCGCAGTTCCCACACCACGAAGGCCACGAGCCCCACCCCGGCGACCACCGCGGCGCCGAGCGCCTTCGCGTCCCAGCCGAAGTGCGGGCCCTGGATGATCATGTAGACGAGCGCGCCGATCCACACCACGGACAGCAGCCCGCCCGCGTAGTCGATACGCCCGTGACCGTGCGCCTTCGACGGCGGTACGAGGACGAACGCCCCGATGATCGCGAGCGCGGCGATCGGCACATTGATGAGGAACGTCGACGCCCACCCGTGGTTCTCGAGGAGCGCGCCCGCGACCAGCGGGCCGGCCGCGATGGCGAGTCCTGCCGTCGCCGTCCAGAGCACGATCGCCTTGGCGCGTTCGGCGCGCGGGAAGCTCGCGGCGAGCAGCGAGAGCGTGGCGGGCATGATCATCGCCGCGCCGACGCCCATCACTGCGCGCGCGGCGATGACTCCGCCCGCGCTCCCGACGAGGGACCCGGCGACCGCGCCGCCCCCGAAGACGACGAGCCCGAGGACGAGCGCGCCCCGGCGGCTGTACTTGTCGCCGATCGCGCCGAGCAGCAGCATCAGCGCGGCGTACGGAACCGTGTAGCCGTCGATGACCCACTGCAGGTCCGAGCTGCTCAGCCCCAGGTCCTTGGTCATGTCGGGGGCCGCGACCGTCAGCGCGGTGTTCGCCATGACGATGATCAGCAGACTCAGGCAGAGCACCCCCAGCGCCCACCAGCGCCGTGCGTACGGCTGCTCCATCTCATCCACCGGCTGCTTCTGCCACAACGCCATCCCTGCCGCCTCCCATCGACTTGCACACTGCTGTGCAATTACACACTGCTGTGCAAGTTACGCCGATGCACGCCCCTGTGCAAAATGAGGAGGTGACTTCTTCCGTACGCGCAGACGCCAACCGCCGCCGCATCCTGGACGTGGCGCTCACCGAGCTGCTGCACGACCCGGACGCCTCGATGGACCAGATCGCGCGCGCGGCCGGCGTGGTCCGCCGCACGGTCTACGGCCACTTCCCCAGCCGCGACATCCTGATCGCCGCCCTCGCCGACAACGCGGCGGCCGCCCTCATCGAGGCACGCTCCACAGGCCGCGACGGAGCCGAAGGCGACGCGGCCGACGAGCTGGCCCGCGCCACCCTCGCAGCCTGGGAGATCGCCGACCGCTACCGCCTGCTGGTCGCCCTCGCGCAGCGCAGCATCACCGTGGAGGGCATCAGGCAGCGGCTCGCCCCGGTCCGCCAGGACCTCACCGACCTGCTCCAACGCGGCCTGGACGAGGGCGTGTTCAGCTCCCCACTGCCGGTCGCGGCGCTCGCGTACGTACACGAGCAGGCGATGTTCGGCCTGATGGACGCGGTCAACGACGGCGCCCTCCCGCCGGAGGAAGCTGCGGCGGCGGCCGCCCACACGGCCCTCACCACGGCGGGCGTCCCGCCGGCCCGAGCGGCCGCCGTCATCGCGAATGCGATGCGCGCATGACGGACTTCCCGATGGGCCCCACCTCCCGCCTTGCATGAAAATGCATTGGGATGCATACTCTTCCTATGTCCAAGGTCCTCACCTCCCTGCCCTCCGGCGAGCGCGTCGGCATTGCCTTCTCCGGCGGTCTCGACACCTCTGTCGCCGTCGCCTGGATGCGCGACAAGGGTGCCGTCCCGTGCACCTACACCGCCGACATCGGCCAGTACGACGAGCCCGACATCGCGTCGGTGCCCGGCCGTGCGAAGGCCTACGGCGCCGAGATCGCGCGCCTGGTCGACTGCCGCGCCGCGCTGGTCGAGGAAGGCCTGGCCGCGCTCACCTGCGGGGCGTTCCACATCCGCTCGGGCGGGCGTGCGTACTTCAACACCACGCCGCTGGGCCGCGCCGTCACGGGCACGCTCCTCGTGCGGGCGATGCTCGAGGACAACGTCCAGATCTGGGGCGACGGCTCGACGTACAAGGGCAACGACATCGAGCGGTTCTACCGCTACGGCCTGCTCGCCAACCCGCACCTGCGCATCTACAAGCCCTGGCTCGACGCGGGCTTCGTCGCCGAGCTCGGCGGCCGCCAGGAGATGTCGGAGTGGCTGGTCGCCCACGAACTGCCCTACCGGGACAGCGCGGAGAAGGCGTACTCCACCGACGCCAACATCTGGGGCGCCACCCACGAGGCCAAGACCCTCGAGCACCTCAACACCGGTGTCGAGAGCGTCGAGCCGATCATGGGCGTGAAGTTCTGGGACCCCTCGGTCGAGATCGAGACCGAGGACGTCACGATCGGCTTCGACCAGGGCCGCCCCGTGACGATCAACGGCAAGGAGTTCTCCTCGGCCGTCGACCTCGTCATGGAGGCCAACGCCATCGGCGGCCGCCACGGCATGGGCATGTCCGACCAGATCGAGAACCGGATCATCGAGGCCAAGAGCCGCGGGATCTACGAGGCTCCCGGCATGGCCCTGCTGCACGCCGCGTACGAGCGTCTCGTCAACGCCATCCACAACGAGGACACCCTCGCCCAGTACCACTCCGAGGGCCGGCGCCTCGGCCGTCTCATGTACGAGGGCCGCTGGCTGGACCCGCAGGCCCTGATGATCCGCGAGTCGCTGCAGCGCTGGGTCGGCGCGGCCGTCACCGGCGAGGTGACGCTGCGGCTGCGGCGCGGCGAGGACTACTCGATCCTCGACACGACCGGACCGGCGTTCAGCTACCACCCGGACAAGCTGTCCATGGAGCGCACCGAGGACTCCGCGTTCGGCCCGGTGGACCGGATCGGCCAGCTCACCATGCGCAACCTCGACATCGCCGACTCGCGCGCCAAGCTGGAGCAGTACGCGAGCCTCGGCCTGATCGGCAGCGGCAACACCGCCGACTCCGCCCACCCCGCCATCGGCGCCGCCCAGGCGGCCGCGACCGGGCTGATCGGCACCCTGTCGGAGGGCGGCGCCGAGGCCATCGCCTCGCGCGGCACGGCCCCCGACGAGGAAGCCATGCTGGACCGCGCCGCAATGGAGTTCGGCACGGACTAGGCAGGCACCGGGAACGTACAGAAGCGGGCCCCGGCGGATTCCCTTCCGCCGGGGCCCACTTCTGTCCGGACTACCGGGCTACCGGCGGACCTGGAAGTTGACGAACCGCCGGAGTCCGGCCCTGGACGCCTGCTGCCGACGGCCCTCGCCCGCGGCCTCACGCGCCGCGCACGCCGCCGCGTCGTCCTTGAAGCCGTCGGGCTGCATGAAGATCAGCTCCCCGCTCCCCGGCACCAGCGCCACCCCGCCGAACGCATCGTCCCCGGCGAACCACACACCGGCATTGGCCGCCTCGGGCCAGCCGCCGCTGTTCGGCTTCATGATCTTCCCGCGCATCAACGGCGAGCCTCCGGGGCCCTTCCCGCCCATACGGAGCTGCCTGGCATTCCCCTGGGCGCCCGCGAAGACCTGCTCCACCGGCGTACGGAAGACGAGGGGGTACGTACGGAGCACACGCCGGCACCTCACGTTCCAGATCGCCTCGGGAACCCAGAACTGCAGGCCTCCGCCGACCATGAGGCACCCCACGATCCCCACGGGAATCAGATACTGCTTCCCGGACAGCGGCACCGCCGCGATGAGCAGCAGGCCGCCCACCACGAACGCCAGGAGCCACTTCAGCAGATACGAGAGGTGGTGCCGCACCGCACCCCGGTAGTCGCTGCCGTCCGTGGCGTAGGCGGCCCGCCGCGCTCCCCGGGTGTTCTGCGTGCCGGTCATCCGAAATCACTCCCCCATCCGATTCCCAAGGGATGCTAATGCACAGGTAAATCGCGGGGCTGGGACAATGACACGGTGAACAGCTCCGGCAGATACGTCCTCTTCGATGTCGACGGCACCCTGATCGACGCCCTCGACAACCAGCGCCTGATCTGGGCGACCTGGGCCACGCGCCACGGCCTCGATCCGGCCGAGGTCTACCAGGAGGCGCTGCGGACGCGGCCGTTGGAGACCTTCGCCGCCGTCGCACCCTCGCTCGACCCGGAGCGGTGCCTCACCGAATTCCATGCTCTGGAGGACGAGGACGTCCGCTCCGGTACGTACTCCGCATTCGACGGCGCCGCAGCACTCCTCACGGCCCTGCCCGCCGGGTCATGGGCGCTGGTCACCTCCAACTACGAGCACCGGGTGCGCGGCCGCTTCGCCCGTACGGGGCTGCCCGTCCCGGAGGTGATCGTGGACGCCGCCGGGGTGAGCGAGGGAAAGCCGTCGCCGGTGCCGTACCTGCTGGGGGCCGAGCGGTTGGGCGCGGCACCCGAGGACTGCCTCGTGATCGAGGACGCACCTTCGGGTGTCAGGGCGGGACTGGCGGCCGGCATGACCGTGTGGGGCGTGAACACACCGCGGCCCGTCGACGGCGTGCAACGGCACTTCACGAGCCTGCGCGACGCGGCCCCGGAGATCCTCGCGTACGCAGCCAGGGCAATCGTCAACTAAGGGTTGACGATCCGGAGAGCGTCAACCTAAGGTTGACGCATGACCAATCCAGTCCGTCCGACGCATCCCGTCCGTCTCGACGACCTGATCGAAGCCATCAAAAAGGGTCACACCGACGCCCTCGACCAGCTGTCCGACGCCGTCATCGCCGCCGACCACCTCGGCGAAGTGGCCGACCATCTGATCGGCCACTTCGTCGACCAGGCCCGCCGTTCCGGCGCCTCCTGGACCGACATCGGCAAGAGCATGGGGGTCACCAAGCAGGCCGCCCAGAAGCGGTTCGTGCCGAAGGACCTCAAGGACCCGGCCGCCGCGGCCCTCGACCCGAGCGCGGGCTTCGGCCGCTTCACCGAGCGCGCCCGCAACGTCGTCATGGCCTCGCACAACGAGGCGAAGGCGGCCGGCCAGGCCGAGATGGTGCCCGCCCACCTCGTCCTCGGGCTGCTCATCGAGCCCGAGGGGCTCGCCGCGGTCGCGATCCGCGCGCAGGGGGTGCAGCTCGACTCCGTACGGCAGGCCGCGTCCGCCGCGCTTCCGCCCGCCCTCCCCGCCGACGAGGTGCCCGACCTCATTCCGTACGACGCATCAGCGAAGAAGGCCCTGGAGCTCACTTTCCGGGAGGCCCTGCGCCTCGGCCACAACTACATCGGCACCGAGCACATCCTGCTCGCGCTCCTCGAACTGGAGGACGGCGAGGGGCCGTTGGCCGAGGTCGGCATCGAGAAGAGCGCGATCGAGGCTCACCTCGTCGAGCTGCTCTCACAGTTCAAGGCCTGATACGCCACGCGGGCGGTACGGATCACATCCCGTACCGCCCGCAGCCCGGCCATCAGGCCCGCTCGTCCGCCAACTCCTTGCCGCCCGACCGCTGTTCGGGCACTTCCGAGACACCCTCGTCAGTGAGCATCTTCTCGTCGAACGGCATCCGGCCCGCCAGGACCTCATCCACCCGTTCCCTGTCGATCTCCTTGGTCCACGTCCCGACGAGCACCGTGGCCACCGCGTTCCCCGCGAAGTTCGTCATCGCGCGCGCCTCGCTCATGAAGCGGTCGATGCCCACGATCAGACCGACCCCGTCGACCAGTTCCGGCCGGTGCGACTGGAGTCCTCCCGCGAGCGTCGCGAGTCCCGCACCCGTCACGCCCGCCGCGCCCTTCGAGGCGACGAACATGAACAGCAGCAGGGAGATCTGCTCGCCGCCGCTCATCGGCTTGTCCAGCGCGTTGGCCACGAAGATCGAGGCCATCGTCAGATAGATCATGGTGCCGTCGAGATTGAACGAATACCCCGTCGGCACCGTGATCCCGGCGACCGGCTTGCTCACGCCCAGATGTTCCATCTTCGCGATCAGCCGCGGCAGCGCCGACTCCGACGACGAGGTCGACAGGATCAGCAGGAACTCACGGCTCAGATACTTCAGCAGCCGGAAGATGTTGAGCCCCGTGAAGACCTTCAGCAGCACCCCGAGCACGACGAAGACGAACAGCGCACAGGTGATGTAGAAGCCCACCATGATCACGGCAAGGGCCTTGAGCGCATCGACCCCGGTCTCCCCGACCACCGCCGCCATCGCCCCGAACGCCCCCAGCGGAGCCGCCCACATGATCATGGAGAGGATGCGGAAGACCAGCCGCTGGATGTGCTCGACACCCTTGAGCACCGGCGCCCCCACCGGCCCCAGCGCCTGCAGCGCGAAGCCCGTGAGCAGCGCGATCAGCAGGGTCTGGAGCACCTGGCCCTCGGTGAAGGCGGAGACCATCGTGGTCGGGATGATCCCGAGCAGGAACTCCACGGTCGACTCGCTCGCGCCCGCGGCCTGCTTGGCCCCGGCGCTGCGCGCCGCCTCCGTCAGATGCAGTCCGGCGCCCGGCTCCAGAAGATTGCCGACGAGCAGCCCGATCGCCAGGGCGACCACCGACATGATCATGAAGTAGCCGAGAGCGAGCCCGCCGACGGCCCCGACCTTCGCCGCCTTGCGCACCGATCCGACGCCCAGCACGATCGTGCAGAAGATGATCGGCGAGATCATCATCTTGATCAGGTTCACGAACCCGGTGCCGATCGGCTTGAGTTCGACGGCCACACCGGGGGCGGCGAACCCCACGATGATGCCGAGCACGACCGCTCCGATCACGGCCAGATACAGATAGTGCGTACGGTCCCGCCTGGTGGGGGCCACGTTGCCCTCCTTCTCGTGAGCTTCTCCACGTCCCGATGGATCCCCGCGACTATCCACCGCCCTGTGACCCCCGTCACCCTTCCGTGCATTACGTTCACCGCTTTTCCGCCATGCACACTGCTCCCATGCGCATATCCGTCCCCCGCCCCCGTTCCCTGGCCGGCCAGCTCTTCGCGATGCAGGTCGTCCTCGTGGCGGTGATCGTCGCGGGCTGCGCGCTCTTCAGTTACGTCACGGACAACCGCCAGGCCCAGGAGGCCGCCCGCCGCCAGGCGACGGCGGCCGCGCAGGCGGTGGCGCTCTCGCCGTCCGTACGGGAGGCGATCCGCGGCCCGGACCCGACGGCGGCCCTCCAGACGTACGCCCTGCAGATCGTCGACTCCACCGACGTCGCGTTCGTCACGATCATGGACGTGCACGGCATCCGCTGGACGCACCCCGACCCCGATCAGATCGGCGCCCGCTACCTCGGACACATCGCGCCCGCCCTGCGCGGCGAGACGTACGCCGAGACCTACACCGGCACCCTGGGCTCCTCGATCCGCGTCGTCACGCCCATCCGCGACGGCACCCGCGTCGTCGGCCTGGTCAGCGCGGGGATCACCGTCAAGCGGATCGACGCGCAGATCCAGCAGCAGGTGGGAATGCTGCTCTGGTTCGCGAGCGGTGCTCTCGCACTGGGCGGGCTCGGTACGTACGTCATCAACGCCCGCCTGCGCCGCCACACCCACGGCATGAACGCCGCCGAGCTCAGCCGGATGCACGACTACCACCAGGCCGCCCTGCATGCCGTGAGCGAAGGCCTCCTCATGCTCGACAGCCGCCGCCGCATCGCCCTGATCAACGACGGCGGCCGCGAACTGCTGGGCCTCGGCCCGGACGCGGTCGGCCGCAGCGCCGCCACCCTGGGCCTGCCCGCACCGCTCACCGGCGCGCTGCTCTCCTCCGAGCCGCGCGTGGACGAGGTGCACCTCACCGCCGACCGCGTGGTGGTCGTCAACACGCGCCCCGTACGCGGCGGTGAGCAGCACGGCACGGTCGTGACCCTCCGCGATCACACCGAACTCCAGGCGCTCAGCGGTGAGTTGGACTCCGAACGCGACTTCACCCAGGCCCTGCGCGCCCAGGCCCACGAGGCCGCCAACCGCCTCCACACCGTCGTCTCGCTGATCGAGCTCGACCGGACCGAGGAGGCGGTCGACTTCGCCACCGCCGAGCTCGAACTGGCCCAGACGCTCACCGACCGGGTGGTCGGAGCAGTCGCCGAACCGGTGCTCGCGGCCCTCCTCCTCGGCAAGGCGGCCCAGGCCAACGAGCGCGGCGTGGAACTGGTCCTGGCCGACGACAGCGACATCAAGGAGGGCCTGCTGCCACCCCGTGACCTGGTCACCCTCCTCGGCAACCTCATCGACAACGCACTGGACGCGGCCCAGGGCAGCGAGGGCGCCCGCGTCACGGTCACCGTCCGGGCGGCCGAAGGCGAACTCCTGCTGCGGGTCGCCGACACGGGCCCCGGCGTCCGGGCCGCCGACGCCGATGAGGTCTTCCGTCCCGGCTGGTCCACCCGGGGCGCCGGCCGCGGCCTGGGCCTGGCCCTCGTACGCCAGTCGGCGCTGCGCCTGGGCGGAACGGTCGCGGTGGAGGGCGCGGAGTTCTCCGTACGACTGCCACTGGAGCCGGAGCAACAGCCGGAACCGGAGCCGGATCCGTCCACCAACACCCCACCGAGGAGCGGCACATGACGACGACCACCCCCCTGCGCGTCCTGGTCGTCGAGGACGACCCCGTCGCCGCCGACGCGCACACCCTCTACGTCGGCCGCGTCCCCGGCTTCACCGTCGTCGCCACCACCCACTCGCGCGCCGAGGCCGTCCGCGCCCTGGACCGCGCGACCTCCGACGGCGCCCCCGTCGACCTGCTCCTGCTCGATCTGCATCTGCCCGACGGGCACGGTCTGCAGCTCGTACGCTCACTGCGCGCCACGGGCCACTCGGCGGACGTCATCGCGGTCACCTCGGCCCGCGATCTGGCCGTCGTACGCGAAGGGGTCTCGCTCGGCGTCGTCCAGTACGTCCTGAAGCCCTTCACCTTCCCCACCCTGCGCGACCGCCTCATCCGCTACGCCGAGTTCCGCACCGCGTCCGAGGCCGGCGAGGCGGGCAGCCAGGAGGAGGTCGACCGGGCGCTCGCCACCCTGCGTACGCCCCAACCCGCCGTCCTGCCCAAGGGGTTGAGCGCTTCCACCCTGGAGGCGGTGACCCGGACACTGCGCCGCAGCCCCACCGGTACCAGCGCCACCGAGACGGCCGCCGCCATCGGCATCTCGCGGATCACCGCACGCCGCTACCTGGAGCACCTGGTCGACTCGGGGCGCGCCGCCCGCGCACCCCAATACGGGCAGATCGGGCGCCCGGAGCTCCAGTACCGCTGGATCAGCGGTCCGTAGCGCAACCGATAACAACGTTGTCATGCACGGGGATTGACCTTGATTTGAGCTCCGCCTTAGGTTCACCGGGCAGCCCACCCAGGCTTTTTCGCCAGAGGAGGTCGTGCCCGTGCGCCCCACCGCTCCGCTGATCCTTGCCGCCGCAGCCACCGTGCTCGCCGCCGGTTCGCTCACTGCCTGCAGCAGTGGTTCCGGCTCCAGCCCCGACACAGTGAAGATCGCCTACCAGCGGTCCACCAACAACAAAGTCCTCGTCATGGACAACTACCTCGCGGCGGTGAAGAAGGACTTCGAGAAGGCCAACCCCGGGAAAAAGGTCAAGCTCATCCCGATCCAGGCCGACGAGAACGCGTACTACACCAAGATCCAGCAGATGATGCGCTCCTCGAAGACCGCACCGGACCTGGTCTACGAGGACACCTTCCTCATCAACTCGGACATCAAGAGCGGCTACCTCGCACCCATCGACAAGTACCTTGCCAAATGGCCGAGTTGGGACCAGTTCCTGCCGACCGCCAAGACGGCGGCCAAGGCGCAGGACGGCAAGACGTACGGCGTGCCGGACGGCACCGACACCCGTGGCATCTGGTTCAACAAGGACATCTTCAAGAAGGCGGGCCTGCCCGCCGACTGGCAGCCCAAGTCGTGGGCGGAGATCCTCGATGCGGCCCGCACGATCAAGCAGAAGGTCCCCGGCACCATTCCCCTCAACATCTACACCGGCAAGGGCCCGGGCGAAGCAGCCGTGATGCAGGGCTTCGAGATGCTGCTGTACGGAACCGGGACCGATCCCCTCTACGACACCGCGTCCAGCAAGTGGGTGGCGGGCGGCAAGGGCTTCAAGGACTCCCTCGACTTCGTGAACACGGTCTTCTCCGAGAAGCTGGGCCCCCAGCAGTCGGACGCCCTGGACCCGAACGTCGGCACCCAGGTCCAGACGGACTGGCTCCCCAACGGCAAGCTGGCCATCGACATCGACGGCTCCTGGATGGGCAACCAGTGGCTGCCCACCGGCGGCAAGCCCTGGCCCGAGTGGTCGACGGTCCTCGGCCAGACCGCGATGCCGACCCAGAACGGCCAGGCGCCGGGCAAGGTCTCCATGTCGGGCGGCTGGATCTACTCCATCCCCGCCAAGTCCAAGAACCAGGACCTGGCGTGGAAGATGATCGAGCAGCTGCAGACGAAGGCGAACGCGGTGAAGTGGACGGTCCAGGGCGCCCAGATCGCGGTCCGCAAGGACGTCGCGGCGGATCCGGAATACCTCAAGTCCAGCCCGGGCGTCGCCTTCTTCACGGGCCTGGTCCAGTACACGCACTACCGCCCGGCGCTCCCCGTCTATCCGCAGATCTCCACGGCGATCGGCGAGGCGATGGAGGCCGTGACCACGGGTGACGCGAAACCCGACGGCGCGGCGAAGACGTACGACGACGCGCTGAAGACCATCGCCGGCGACGCAGTCCTGAACAAGGGCTGACACCCGGTGAGCACCCTGCGCAGGGGCGGCCGGCTCGGCTGGCTGCCCCTGGCCCCGGCCGTCGTCCTGCTCCTCGTCTTCCTGGCCGGCCCCATCGGCTACTGCGGCTACATCGCCTTCACCAACATGCAGCTGACGGGCTCCTCCTCGACGGACTTCGTCGGCTTCGCCAACTTCCGCCGCGCCTTCGCCGACCCCGTCTTCCGCAACGCGGTCTGGCTCACCCTCGTCTTCACGGTCATCTCCTCGCTCCTCGGCCAGAATTCGCTGGGCCTGTTCCTGGCCACCCTGATGCGCCGCGCCTCCAAGCCCGTGCGCACCGTCACCGGCGCCCTCGTGATCGCCGCCTGGGTGCTCCCTGAGATCGTCGCGGCCTTCCTCCTGTACGCCTTCTTCCGCCGCGAGGGCACCCTCAACGCCATCCTGGACTGGCTGCATCTCCCGTCCCAGAACTGGCTCTACACGCTCCCGATCGTCGCGGTCTCCTTCGCGAACGTCTGGCGCGGAACGGCCTTCTCGATGCTGATCTACTCGGCCGCCCTCGCCGAGATCCCGCAGGACATCACCGAAGCGGCCGAGGTCGACGGGGCGAGCGGCCTGCGCCGCTTCTGGCACATCACGCTCCCCATGATCCGCCGCTCGATCGCCACGAACCTGATGCTCAACACCCTGCAGACCCTCTCGGTCTTCGGTCTGATCTGGGCCATGACCCGGGGCGGCCCGGGAAACCGGAGCGAGACGCTCCCGGTCTTCATGTACGACCAGGCCTTCAACAAGTCCCTGATCGGCTACGGAACGGCAGTCGCCCTGCTCCTCCTGCTGATCAGCTCGCTCTTCTCCGTGGTCTACCTGCGCCTGCTGAAGACGGAGGTCTGATCCGCCATGCCCCGCGCCCTGAAGAACCGCCGCACCGCCGAACGCCTCGCCACGGACCTGGCCCTGCTGGTCCTGGCCGCGGCCTTCGCGCTCCCCCTGGTCTGGCTGATCCTGTCCTCCATCGACCCGGTGGCAGGCCTGCGCGTACACCTCCCCGACCAGCCGACCCTCGACAACTTCTCCGGCGTGCTCACGGAGGAGATCACCTTCCGCCCGATGCTCAACAGCCTGATCCTCTGCGGCGGAGCGACGGCCCTCACGGTGGCGGCATCGGCCCTCGCCGCGTACCCGCTCTCCCGCTACCAGTCCCGCTTCAACCGCCCCTTCCTCCTCACGGTCCTCTTCACCACCTGCCTCCCCATCACGGCGATCATGGTCCCGGTCTACGGCCTGTTCGTGCAGACGAACCTCATCGACACCACGTACGGCACGGCGCTCTTCCTCTCCACCTCCCAACTCCCCTTCGGGATATGGCTGATGAAGAACTTCATGGACGGCGTCCCGATGGTCCTGGAGGAGGCGGCCCGCACGGACGGCGCGACCGCCATGCAGACGCTGACCCGGATCGTGCTCCCGCTGATGGGACCGGGGGTCACGGTCGTCACGATCTTCAGCTTCATCATGATGTGGGGGAACTTCTTCGTCCCCTTCATGCTCCTGCTGACCCCCGAGCAGCTCCCCGCCTCGGTCTCGATCTTCAACTTCTTCGGCAACCGCACGGGCCAGGTGGCCTTCGGCGAGCTCGCGGCCTTCTCGATGATCTACTCGACGCCGGTCGTGCTGCTGTACGTCCTGATCGCACGCCGCCTGGGAAGCGGCTTCGCACTGGGAGGCGCGGTCAAGGGCTAACCGGCGCCCGTACGTTCCTCCAAAGCCCGAACCCTGTCGGAACGCACCGTATGCGCACCCTCACTCCCCCCTCTACGGTGTGCCCGTGCACCACGAGAGCCCACCCTTCGACGCCCCCGCCGCGCGCCGCCTGCGCGAGGCGCTGGGCATGGCCCCCGGCCACGTCGCCTACGGACTGCGCGCCCAGTACGGACTCCAGGTCACCCCCGACACGGTGGCGGCCTGGGAGCGAGGCCTGCTCTCGCCCACTTCCCGCGAACTGACCGCGCTGGCCGGGGTGTTGTGGTGTTCGCTCGGCGACCTGCTGATCACCGCGACCACCCTGCGCGAACACCGCCTGGCCCAGGGGCTGCCCCCGGAGGACCTGGCACGCCGGATCGGCATGGACGTCTCCGCGTACGTCCGCATGGAGGATTCGGGCCGCTGGCGCGGCAACGAACGCCAGTCCACCGCCCTCGCCGAGGTGCTCTCCCTGACCCCCGCCGCGTTCCTCACGGCGACGGGCCGCGACGGGGAACTGGCCGACCTGCTGCGCTCGGCGGCGACCACCCGCTGGCAGGCCTACGTACGCCCGGCCGCCAAGCTCCTGCCCCTCCCCCGCCACCACATCGAGGACCTCCTCGAACAGCTCCACTCCGACTACCAGGCGCAGATGGTGTCGACGCTCAACTGGGGCAATACATCGACGACGTCGACGGCGGCCGACGAGGGCAAGGCCTTCCTGGACACGATCGTGCCCCGCTTCTGGTCACTGGCGCGCGGCTAGGCGAGCACAAGCCGGCAGGTCAGCCCGCCCGCCGCGCCATCAGCACCGCGCTCGGCCGCTTCGCCCCCTCCGACACCAGCGTCGCGACGACGTCGAGACCGGCCTCGACCAGCAGCTCGGCCATGCGGTCCGGCTGCCAGAAGTAGGTGCCGTACGCCACCGGATGGCCGTACGCACGCTCCGGCCGCCGGCTCCCCTCCCCCACGTGGAACCCGATCACCGCATGCCCGCCGGGCGCCAGCGTCCGCCGGAACTCGGCGAGCACCACGGGCAGCACCTCCGGTGGTGTGTGCAGTACGGACCACCAGGCGACGATGCCGCCGAGTTCACCGTCGGGGAGGTCGAGGCCGGTCATCGAGCCGACGTCGAACCGCAGTCGGGGATACGTCCGCCGGGCGACCTCCACCATCCCCGGCGAGAGGTCGACCCCGAACACGTCCAGCCCCATGCCGTCCAGCCGCGCGGTGATGTGTCCGG
The DNA here is from genome assembly GCF_040654175.1 of Streptomyces sp. NPDC050738. Taxonomy (NCBI): domain Bacteria; kingdom Bacillati; phylum Actinomycetota; class Actinomycetes; order Kitasatosporales; family Streptomycetaceae; genus Streptomyces; species Streptomyces sp. NPDC050738. The sequence goes on from NZ_JBFAHN010000006.1 coordinate 107,818, forward strand.
GCCCGCACCCGACGTCGGCGACGGGGAGTCCGCCGGCATCCCGTACGAGCTCGGCGAAAGCACCGAGCATCGCGCGGCCGAAGGTGTCGCCGTCGACCAGCGGCGGCACCAGCACGGCATAGTCCTCGGCGACGGTGTCATAGGACGCCCGCGCCGCCTCCAGATAAGGGAATCGAGTCACCCCCTCACCCAACCACCCAGCCGGCCGGGGTCACTTCCGGACCGGGCACATCCCCTCGGAGAGCGTGTTGTAGGCGGGGGCGGCCTTCGCCGTCGCCGCCGTGGCGCCGGATCCGCCGAGCTGGATCAGGATCTCGTCGGACAGCAGGTCCTGGTTGCCCTTCAGCGCGTCCGCGACCTTCGTGTCCTTCGGGAACACCATCTCCGCGGCGATGTTGTCCTGCACGATCCGGGCAAGGTTGTCGAGCGCGGTGAAGATCGGGTCCTTCGGCGTTTCGAGGCCGGGCAGGTCGATCAGGTGGGTGGCGACCTTCGCCGCGTTCATGCAGTCCTTGATGATGATGGTGTTCTGGTTGAGCACGCTGGTGGTCCACTGCGAGAGCACCACGCAGTACAGGTCCGCCCACGCCGCTTCGCCGACCTTCGTGCGCCAGGTCTTCATGATCTGCTGTACGCCCGCGATCTGGGCCTGCGCGGCATGCTCCATGTTGACGCGGATGTCCGGGTAGACGCTCGCGGAGAACGCTTCGAAGGACGCCATGTCGAACACCTTCGTCTGGACCGAGGTGTTGATGAACTTCAGGGCGCCGTCGAGGATGTTGCCGCAGGACGTGGTCAGCGCGGCCGGCAGACCGGCGGCGGCGAGGTTGCGGCGGGCCGTCGTGAGGGTCGTGGCGTATGCCTTGAGCGGGGTGATCCACGCGGATGACTTGTCGTCGTTGAACGCCACCATGACGAGGTCATGGGCGTCCATGCGCCCTGCGTTCGGCAGGTTCGGGATCTTGTCCGCCAGATACGAGGCGAGCACGGAGAAAAGGCCGAGCGGGACGTGAGCGATGGACTTCGCCAGCTCGAACGTCTCCGCCACGGGGTTGACCGACTCCTGGCCGGCGTCGGTGACGAGGGTGAACCTGCCGCCCTTGGCGTCGTTCTGCACGACGATCACCGGTGAGAGATGCTTGATCAACTCGGCTTTGAGCGTGGCGTAGTTGGAGCGCATCCCGGCGTTCACCGCGAAGATCGAGTCCTTCGCCTGCTGCGGGGTCACCGCCACCGCGCCCACCTCGCCCGCCACCGGGGTGTCGGCGGCGCTCGGGGACGCCGAGTAGCCGAGCAGGGCGGCGGTGCCGATGCCGGAAGCGCTGCCTATGAAACCTCTGCGTGTAGCCATCTTCGTTTTCTCCTGGGTAATTCTTCGTACGGATATCGGTGCGGTGGGGGGAGCTTCTGCATGGGGAATTCCAGTGCTGGGAACGGACATTCATGGGGGGGAAGCGCCCCCTTATCCCGAAAGGGGGCGCGTACTGCTGCTCGGTGCTACTTGATCGCGCTCTGCTTCGGAACCACGACCCCGTAGAGGTCCTGGACCGTGGCGAGAGCGGCCTCGTGGACCTGCTGCGCCGGGATGCCGTTCGGCTTGCCGTTCAGCGGCAGCGGCCGGGTCGCGGAGGCATCGGCCACCACGGTCGGGCTGTTGCCGTTGAGGAACGCGCCCTGCGTGGTGAACAGGGTGCACATGTTCGTCATGAACCCGGCGATGATGACGTTCTTGCGCCCGGCCTTCTTGACCTGCTGGGCGAGGTCGGTCTTGTAGAAGCCGTTGGGGACGGACTTCTCGACCACAGGCTCGCCCTTGGCCGGGGTGAGGGCGGGAATGATCTGGCCGCCCTTCGACTTCAGGTCGTAGCCCTTGTCGACGATATGGATGACCGGCGTACCGGCGGCGCGTGCCCGCTTCAGCAGGGCTTCGGTGTTGTTCACCGCCGCCTGCCAGCCGTCGAGCTCCATCACGCCCTCGGTGTACGTGTTCTGGTAGTCGACCAGGATCAGCGTGGCGTCCGCGAGAGTCGCCGGGGTCTCGTCGAACTTGTTGAGCTGGCGCAGAGTCGTCGTGTCCTTCGCGACGTTCTTCTCCGCGGTGGGCGACGGCTTGCTTTCGGTGCGCGAGGCGGCTTCGGAGTCTCCGCCGCACGCCGTAGCGGTGAAGGCGAGAACACCGACGACACCGAGTGCGGCAGCGGAACGCAAAATCTTCGACATCAGACGATCTCCTTCTGGGACGTGACGACGACGCCGTACAGGTCGGCGATGGTGGCCAGCGCGCTGTAGTGCACCTGGCAGGCGTCCAGGTCGGTGCCGGCGACCGGCAGGGACCTGGTGGCGGTGGCCTCGGCGACGACCGTGGGGCGGTTGCCGCGCAGGAACGCGCCCTGCGCCGTGAATGCCACGCACATGTGGGTCATCCACCCGGCGATGACGACGTCCTGCCCGTCCGTGACGTGGTCGCCCAGGTCGGTGCCGTGGAAGGCGTTCGGTGCCGTCTTGACGACGACGGGCTCCCCGTCCACGGGCGCCAGGCGCGGGTGGATCTGGCCGATCTCGGCGCGGATGTCGTACGGAGTGCCTTCGCCCCCGTCGTTGATGACATGCACGACCTTCGTGCCCTGCTCACGGGCGCGCGCCAGCAGCAGTACGGCGGCGTCCAGCGAGGCCTCCCACCCGTCGAGTTCCATCACGCCCTGGGTGTAGGTGTTCTGGAAGTCGATGAGGATCAGCGTCGAGCCGGCCAGCTTCGCAGGCGTCTCGTCGAAGCCGTTGAGCTCGCGCAGCGTCGTTCTGGACATGGGTGTACCGCCTTCGGGGGTTCGGGTGGGGTGAGGTGCGTTGGGCTGTGTCCAAAACGCTACGACCCCCCAGCCGTGTCCACAATGACGTCTAACATGCAGATACAGACATGCCGCAGGAGCACCAGGAACAGCACCAGGAGCAGGAGCAGCCCGTGCCGGACACCGTCGGACGACTGATCGTGATCGTCCTCTTCGAGGGAGTCGACCTGCTCGATGTCACCGGCCCGCCGGAGGTGTTCTCCCTGGCCAAGCGCGAGACCGAGGCCGCCGCCGGCTACCGCGTCGTCCTCGCCGCCGAGAGCATGGCCCCCGTAACCACCGCGGCCGGAGTACGCATCCTCCCCGACGTCACCTTCAACGAGGCCGCCGAGGGGCGTATCGACACCCTCATCGTGCCCGGCTCGGTGGACGTCGACAGCTCAGGCCGCGTCCGCGCGAACGTGGACCCCGCCCTGGTCGCTTCGGTGAAGGTGCTCGCCGGGCGTACGCGCCGGGTCACCTCCGTATGCGTCGGAGCACATCTGCTGGCCGCCGCCGGTCTCCTCGACGGCAAACGGGCCACCACCCACTGGTCGACCGCACAGCAACTGGCCGCCGAGCACCCGGCCGTCGAGGTCGACGCCGACCCGATCTTCATCCGCGAGGGCAACGTGTGGACCGGGGCGGGGATCAGCGCCTGCCTGGACCTGTCGCTGGCCCTGATCGCCGACGACCTCGGCGAGGCCGTCGCGCTGCGCGTCGCGCGCCAGCTCGTGATGTACCTCAAACGCCCCAGCGGCCAGAGCCAGTTCAGCGTCCCGCTGGAGCAGGTCTCCACGACGCGGCGGATCGAGGACATCCGCCACCACATCATGCGCAACGTCGACCAGCCGCTGACCGTCGCGGACCTGGCGGCGTACGCGCATGTCAGCGACCGCCACCTCACCCGGCTCTTCAAGACCGAGCTGGGCACGACCCCGCACACGTACATCGAATCCATCCGCGTCGAAAAGGCCCGCCACGGCCTCGAATCCACCGACGCCACCCTCGAACGCATCGCCACCGCCTGCGGCTTCGGCACGACCGACACCCTGGTACGGGCGTTCAGACGCCGCCTGAACACGACTCCGACGGAGTACCGCCGCCGCTTCAGAGTCCCGCAGGCCGACTGACGGGGGCCGGGGGCCGGGGGCCGCACCACGCCCCTGGTTTCCCCGGCCGGCCGCAGCACTTCGACGGCCTCGCAACCCTCTCCGGTTCAGCCGGTCACGCCGACCCGGGCCGCCCGTTCGAGAGGTCGCCTATCCGGCGTCGTCCCACTGCGCCTGCACCCAGGCCAGCTGCGCATCGCTCAGCAGAGGGGTGAACCCTGCCGGGAACAGCAGCATCTGGTGAATCGAGGGATGGGACGAGGGTCGCACCACAACAACCGGGGAGGTATCACCCACTCATCCTGCCCCGGAGCCGAAGATCCACTGCCGCATGATGGAACTCGCCCGAATCGACAGCCCACCACGCCACCGAAGGACGGACATGACCGCCACCACCGGGTTCGAGGACATTCCGCCGACCACGCTCGCCGACCTCCTCGGGCGGGAGCAGGTCATGGACATCGGCATCCGTCCACTCTGGTCGCCGTTCCCACGCGTCGCAGGCCCTGCGTTCACGGTGCGGTGCCCTCCTGGCGACAACCTCATGCTGCACGCGGCCATCTACCGCGCCGCGCCCGGCTCGGTCATCGTCGTCGAGTCGGGCGATCTGGACTTCGCGCTCGCCGGCGGGAACGTCTGCGCGGTCGCCCAGCGCCGGGGAGTCGCAGCGTTCGTGGTCGACGGGCTGATCCGCGACCTCGCCGAAGTTCGCGAGGCGGGCTTCCCGGTCTTCGCCAGGGGAGTCATCCCCATCCCCGGAACCAAGGCGGCCGTGGCCCCGCTCAACGGCCCGGTCCGGTGCGGCGGAGTGGATGTGAACGCGGGTGACATCGTCGTGGCCGACGAGGAGGGAATCGTGGTCACGCCCAGCGGCCGCCAGGTGCCGACACTGCTCGACGCCCAGGCAAAGCTGGCCAAGGAGGCCGGCGAATCACTCGACGCATGGGAAGCGGCGCACCGCGCCCGTATCGACAAGATCCTCGCCGAGAACGGCTTCACCGACTGAGCGTTGCGCGGCCCTCAGGGCTGATGGCAGACAGCCTCGACGTTGTTCCCGTCGGGATCGCGGACAAAAGCTCCGTAGTACGACGCGTGGTACTCCGGCCAGAGCCTGGGCGCGTGCAGACCCTCGGCTCCCGCCGCGAGTGCCGCTGCGTAGAAGGCGTCCACGGCCGCGCGGTCAGCCGCGGCAAAGGCGATGTGCAGTTCGCGCGCCGGCGCGGGGTCGGCCGCGGGGACCAGCCACAAGGGGTGGCCCGTGACCCCGAAGCTGATGTTCTCGCCGTACTGCTTCTTGCGCTCACCGCCCAGCGGGGCGAGTGCCGCGTCGTAGAACGCGGCGCTGGCCGCGATGTCGTGCACCTGAATGGCGATGTGATCCAACATGTGCCAACTCTGCATCAGCGCCCGGGAGTTGTCCTAACGATTTGGCGCCCCACGCGGCTTCCGGGCCCAGAAAGGAGAACCGCTCAGCGGTCCTGGTCGGCGCGCTCCGCCGCCTTCGCTGCCTTCTCTGCGTGCAGCTCCTTGATCCGGACCGACTCCTTGCGGACGTCCACCTGCGTGGCGCGCTCCGCCTTCAGCCACTCCGGGGCCTCGGCCTTCAGCGCCTCGATCTGCTCCGTGGTGAGCGCTTCGGTGACTCCGCCGCGCGCCAGGCCCGAGATGGAGATGCCGAGCTTCGCGGCGACGACCGGGCGGGGGTGCGGGCCGTTGGCGCGCAGGTCCTGCAGCCACTGCGGCGGGTCGGTCTGGAGCGCGTTCAGCTCGGCGCGCGAGACGACACCCTCCTGGAATTCGGCGGGGGTGGCCTCGAGGTACACATCCAGCTTCTTGGCCGCCGTGGCGGGCTTCATGGTCTGGGTGCTCTGGTGCGACGTCATGCCTCAAGGGTATCGAGCGCGTGCGCGACCGCTGACCACGACCGGTAGCCTGGCCAGGTGACAGGCTCGGAAGCACCCCCTCGCTCGTTCCGGCTCGCGTACGTCCCCGGGGTGACCCCCACCAAGTGGGTCCGGATCTGGAACGAGCGGCTGCCCGACGTACCGCTCACCCTCACCCAGGTGTCGCCCGCCGAAGGCCCCGGCCTCCTGCGCGAGCGCGGCGCGGAAGCCGGCTTCGTACGCCTTCCGATCGACCGTACGGACCTGAGCGCGATCCCCCTCTACACCGAGACGACCGTCGTCGTGCTCCCCAAGGACCACGCCTTCGCGGCAGCCGAGGCCACCGAGGAGATCTCCGCCGAGGACCTGGCCGACGAGATCGTGCTGCATCCCCTCGACGACACCCTCGGCTGGGAGAAGCTGCCGGGACAGCCCGCGAAGGAGCGTCCGGAGACGACGGCCGACGCCATCGAGCTGGTGGCGGCGGGGGTCGGTGTCCTTCTCGTACCGCAGTCGCTGGCGCGTCTGCACCACCGCAAGGACCTCACGTACCGGACGGTGACGGGCGAGACGATCGCCGAGTCGCGCATCGCGCTGGCGTGGCGGGAGGACGAGACGACCGACCTGGTGGAGGAGTTCATCGGGATCGTCCGGGGCCGGACCGTGAACAGCTCACGGGGCCGCGGAGCGCCTGCGGCGCAGCCCAAGGACAAGGAAAAGGCGAAGAAGAAGCCCCCGCCCAAGAAGGCCGCGGGCAAGAGCCCCCGCAGCGGATCCGGTGGCGCCAAGGGCGCGAAAAACACCAAGCGCGGCAAGCCCCGTCGGTAGCGCGCCACGTCGGTCATGCCGATCTGATCCGCGAGTCGGTGGACGGACTGGTCGGGGAGGACCCGCCGCGCTGACGGAACGAAAGAGCGGCCCAAGTCGTCCTCGGGGGAAGACGCTCAGGGCCGCTCACCCGTCACAAGAAGGGACCTAGGTCCCGCGCATCACCGGTCGGAAGACCGTCAGAAGACCGACTCGGCCTCGTACATCCGCCCCTCGGGAACCGTCTTCAGCTCCGTCACCGCATCCGCGAGCGGCACCATCGTGATGTCGGTCCCGCGCAGCGCGGTCATGTTCCCGAACTCACCCCGGTGCGCCGCCTCCACCGCGTGCCAGCCGAAGCGCGTCGCGAGCACGCGGTCGTACGCCGTCGGGGTGCCGCCGCGCTGGACGTGTCCGAGGATGACCGGGCGCGCCTCCTTGCCGAGACGGGTCTCCAGCTCGATGGCCAGCCGCGTCCCGATGCCGGTGAAGCGTTCGTGGCCGAACTGGTCGACCTCGCCCTTCTCGTACGCCATCGAGCCCTTGGCCGGGTGCGCGCCCTCCGCGACGCAGATCACCGCGAACTTCTTGCCGCGCGAGAACCGCTCCTCGACCATCTTCACCAGCGAGTCGACCTCGAAGGGACGCTCGGGCAGGCAGATGCCGTGCGCGCCGCCCGCCATCCCGGACTCCAGCGCGATCCAGCCCGCGTGGCGCCCCATGACCTCGACGACCATGACGCGCTGGTGCGACTCCGCGGTCGTCTTCAGCCGGTCGATGGCTTCCGTCGCGACGCCGACAGCCGTGTCGAAGCCGAAGGTGCGGTCCGTGCCGGAGATGTCGTTGTCGATGGTCTTCGGTACGCCGACCACCGGCATCCCCGCGTCCGAGAGCATCCGGGCCGCGGTGAGCGTGCCCTCCCCGCCGATGGGGATGAGGGCGTCGATTCCGTAGCGCTCGGTCAGCTCGCTGCAGTTCTCGGCGGCCTCGCGCAGCCGGTCGCGCTCCAGCCGGGCCGAGCCGAGGATCGTGCCGCCGCGGGCGAGGATGCCGCTCACGTTGTTGAGGTCGAGGGGGCGGTAGTGGCCGTCGAGCAGCCCCTTGAAACCGTCCTCGAAGCCGATGACCTCGTCGCCGTGCCCGACCACTGCCCGGTGCACGACCGACCGGATGACTGCGTTGAGGCCTGGGCAGTCGCCGCCTGCGGTGAGAACTCCGATGCGCATCGTGCTGTGTCTCCTGCTCCTACTGGGACATGTGAGCCGTGTCCGATTGTTCCACGCTTGTACGGCCCGGCGCGCTCCCAGCCGTGGCACAGAAGGCCTTGGGACCCTTGCGTCAGGCCTTAGGTCCCGCCATTTCCCGGCGGGCGACGTACCCACGCACGGGGGTATTGTCAACAGGGCATGACCACCCTAAACGGGGCATTTGCTCCAGATAAATCACTCTGAATACCCGCATACCGGCATACACGGACTACGAGGATGGAGAGCACGCGTGACGCGCAGCGTGTACGTGACCGGGATCGACCGAGGTGACGGCCGGCAGGTCATCGAGCTGGGAGTCATGGAGCTCCTCACCCGTCAGGTGGACCGGGTGGGCGTCTTCCGCCCCCTCGTCCACGACGGCCCGGACCGCCTCTTCGATCTGCTCCGCGCCCGCTACCGCCTGTCCCAGGACCCGGGATCCGTCTACGGCCTCGACTATCACGAGGCCTCCACGATCCAGGCCGAGCAGGGCACCGACGAGCTGGTCTCGCGCCTGGTGGACCGCTTCCACCAGGTGGCACGCGAGTACGAGGTGGTGCTCGTCCTGGGCACGGACTTCGCGGGCACCCAGCTCCCCGACGAACTGGCGATCAACGCACGCCTGGCGAACGAGTTCGGCGCCTCGGTCATCCCGGTGGTCGGCGGCAAGGGCCAGACCTCGGAGTCCGTACGGGCCGAGACCCGCAATGCGTACCGCGCGTACGAGGCCCTGGGCTGCGACGTCATCACCGTGATCGTCAACCGCGTCGCCCCCGAGGCCCGCGACGAGATCGCCGAGCGCCTCGCGGCCCGCCTCCCGGTGCCCTGCGCCGTGCTTCCCGACGAGCCCGCCCTCGCCGCACCGACCGTCTCGCAGATCAATCACGCACTCGGCGGCACGGTTCTGCTCGGCGACGACGCGGGCCTGGCCCGCGATGCGCTCGACTTCGTCTTCGGCGGCGCGATGCTCCCGAAGTTCCTCAGCGCCCTGACCCCCGGCTGCCTCGTCGTCACCCCCGGCGACCGCGCCGACCTGGTCGTCGGCTCGCTCGCCGCGCACAGCGCCGGCACCCCGCCCATCGCGGGCGTCCTGCTGACCCTCGACGAGCGCCCCGGCGAGGCGATCCTCAAGCTCGCCGACCGCCTCGCCCCCGGCACCCCGGTCATCGCGGTGGCGGGCGGCTCCTTCCCCACAGCAGCCGAACTCTTCGCGCTGGAAGGGAAGTTGAACGCCGCGACCCCCCGCAAGGCGGAGACGGCCCTCGGGCTCTTCGAGCGGTACGTGGACACCACCGACCTCCTGGGCCGCCTCTCGGTGGCCCGCAGCGGCCGCGTCACCCCGATGATGTTCGAGCACGAACTCCTGGAGACGGCCCGCGCGTCCAAGCGCCGCGTCGTCCTCCCGGAGGGCACCGAGGACCGCGTCCTGCGCGCCGCCGACGTCCTGCTGCGCCGCGGGGTCTGTGACATCACGCTGCTCGGCGATGTCGACGCCGTACGCAAGAAGGCCGCCGACCTGGGCATCGACCTGACCTCGGCCGACATCATCGACCCGCAGACCTCCGAGCTGCGCCAGCGCTTCGCCGAGGTCTACGCGGAGCTCCGCGCCCACAAGGGCGTCACGGTGGAGCTGGCCTTCGACGTCGTCGCCGACGTCTCGTACTTCGGCACGCTGATGGTCCAGGAGGGCCTGGCCGACGGCATGGTCTCGGGCGCGGTGCACTCCACCGCGGCAACCATCCGCCCCGCCTTCGAGATCATCAAGACGAAGCCGGACGCCCGGATCGTCTCGTCGGTCTTCTTCATGTGCCTGGCCGACAAGGTCCTCGTCTACGGGGACTGCGCGGTCAATCCGGACCCCAACGCCGAGCAGCTCGCGGACATCGCCGTCCAGGCGGCGGCCACCGCGGCCCAGTTCGGCGTGGAGCCCCGGATCGCGATGCTCTCGTACTCCACCGGAACCTCGGGGTCGGGCGCGGACGTCGACAAGGTCCGCCAGGCCACCGAGCTGGTCCGCGCGGCCCGCCCGGATCTGATGATCGAGGGGCCGATCCAGTACGACGCGGCCGTGGAGCCCTCCGTCGCCGCCACCAAGCTGCCGGAGTCGGAGGTCGCCGGGCAGGCCAGCGTGCTGATCTTCCCCGACCTCAACACCGGCAACAACACCTACAAGGCCGTGCAGCGCTCGGCCGGCGCGGTCGCGGTCGGCCCGGTGCTCCAGGGTCTGCGCAAGCCGGTCAACGACCTGTCGCGCGGCGCGCTCGTCCAGGACATCGTCAACACGGTCGCGATCACCGCGATCCAGGCGCAGGCGCAGGCGCAGGCAGAGAACCAGAGCCAGAACCAGGCCCAGAATCAGGAGCCCACCGCATGACCGCCACCCGGATCCTCGTCCTCAACTCGGGCTCGTCCTCGCTCAAGTACCAGCTCATCGACATGGCCGACGGCTCGCGCCTGGCCAGCGGCCTGGTCGAGCGGATCGGCGAGGAGACCTCGCGCGTCAAGCACGGCGAGCGCGAGACGAGCGGCCCCATCGCCGACCACGAGGCCGCGCTCAAAGCGGTCTCGCACGAGCTGGAGACGGACGGGCTCGGCCTGGACTCCCCGGAGTTGGCCGCGGTCGGCCACCGGGTCGTGCACGGCGGCCTGAAGTTCACCGCTCCCACGCTCATCACCGACGAGGTGCTGGCGGAGATCGAGCGCCTCGTGCCGGTCGCCCCGCTGCACAACCCGGCGAACATCACCGGCATCCGTACCGCCCAGGCGCTGCGCCCCGACCTCCCCCAGGTCGCCGTCTTCGACACCGCCTTCCACACCACCATGCCGGAGTACGCGGCCCGTTACGCCATCGACGTGGAGACCGCGGACGCGCACCGCATCCGCCGCTACGGCTTCCACGGCACCTCCCACGCCTACGTGTCGCGCGAGACGGCCAAGCTGCTCGGCAAGATGCCCGAGGAGGTCAACGTCATCGTGCTGCACCTGGGCAACGGCGCCTCGGCCTCTGCGGTGCGCGGCGGGGTGTGCGTGGACACCTCCATGGGGCTCACCCCCTTGGAGGGGCTGGTGATGGGTACGCGGTCCGGGGACATCGACCCCGCCGTGGTCTTCCACCTCTCCCGGGTGGCGGGCATGTCCGTGGACGAGATCGACGTACTGCTCAACAAGAAGAGCGGGATGGTCGGCCTCTGCGGCGACAACGACATGCGCGAGGTGGTGCGCCGGGCGCTCGCGGGCGACGGAGCGGCCCAGCTCGCGTTCGGGGTGTACGTCCACCGCCTCAAGAAGTACATCGGCGCTTATTCGGCCGTTCTCGGCCGGGTCGACGCGGTGGCCTTCACTGCGGGCGTCGGCGAGAACTCGGCGCCGGTCCGCGAGGCGGCGATCGACGGTCTGGAGGAGATGGGATACGCACTGGACGCCGATCTCAATTCCGTGCGATCCGACGAACCGCGTCTGATTTCGCCGGATTACGCGCGAGTAGCTGTGGCCGTGGTCCCCACAGACGAAGAACTGGAAATTGCCCAGCAGGTTTACGCCCTGGTTCGTGGCTGATTCTCCCCCGCTCCTCCCCCGGGAATCCGGCCGACACCTGAGCGCAACTCTGCCCATTTGTACTTTCCACCAGACGGAATATTCCGAAGCGAAACAAACCGATAGGATCCGCCTTATGCGCCGTTCCAAAATCGTCTGCACCCTGGGTCCCGCCGTCGACTCTCACGAGCAGCTCGTCTCGTTGATCGAGGCCGGCATGAGCGTGGCCCGCTTCAACTTCAGCCACGGCACCCATGAGGAGCACCAGGGCCGTTACGACCGCGTCCGCGCGGCCGCCAAGGAGACGGGCCGTGCGGTGGGCGTGCTCGCCGACCTCCAGGGCCCCAAGATCCGCCTCGCCAAGTTCGCTTCGGGCCCCGTCGAGCTCGTCCGCGGCGACGACTTCACCATCACCGCCGAGGACGTCCCCGGTGACAAGTCGATCTGCGGTACGACCTACAAGGGTCTGCCGGGCGACGTCTCCAAGGGTGACCCGATCCTGATCAACGACGGCAACGTCGAGCTCAAGGTCGTCTCGGTCGACGGCCCGCGGGTCCACACGATCGTCATCGAGGGCGGTGTCATCTCCGACCACAAGGGCATCAACCTGCCCGGCGCGGCGGTGAACGTCCCGGCCCTGTCCGAGAAGGACATCGAGGACCTGCGCTTCGCCCTGGCGATGGGCTGCGACATGGTCGCCCTGTCCTTCGTGCGTGACGCCGACGACGTCAAGGACGTCCACAAGGTCATGGACGAGGAGGGCCGCCGGGTCCCCGTCATCGCCAAGGTCGAGAAGCCGCAGGCCGTCGCCAACATGGAGGGCGTCGTCATGGCGTTCGACGCCGTGATGGTGGCCCGTGGCGACCTGGCCGTCGAGTACCCGCTCGAAAAGGTCCCGATGGTGCAGAAGCGCCTCATCGAGCTCTGCCGCCGCAACGCCAAGCCGGTCATCGTCGCGACCCAGATGATGGAGTCGATGATCACCAACTCCCGCCCCACGCGCGCCGAGGCCTCGGATGTGGCCAACGCGATCCTGGACGGCGCGGACGCGGTCATGCTCTCCGCGGAGTCCTCGGTGGGCGCGTACCCGATCGAGACCGTCAAGACGATGTCGCGCATCGTCGAGGCCGCCGAGGAGGAGCTGCTCTCCAAGGGTCTGCAGCCGCTCGTGCCGGGCAAGAAGCCGCGCACGCAGGGCGGTTCGGTCGCCCGTGCGGCCTGCGAGATCGCGGACTTCCTGGACGCCAAGGCGCTGGTCGCCTTCACCGAGTCCGGTGACACCGCCCGCCGCCTCTCGCGCTACCGCACGTGCCAGCCGATCCTGGCCTTCACGACCTCGGAGTCGACCCGCAACCAGCTCGCGCTGAGCTGGGGCGTGGAGACGCACGTCGTCGGTCACGTGGACTCCACGGACGCGATGGTCGACCTGGTCGACGGCGAACTGCTGAAGCTCCAGCGCTACAGCAACGGCGACACCATGATCATCACGGCCGGCTCGCCCCCCGGCGTCCCCGGCACCACGAACATGGTCCGGGTGCACCACCTGGGCGGCAGCGAGCGCGACTAGTACCCGCGCTCGGCTCAGCACGCAGCAACGCCGGTGGGCGGCACCCCAGTTGTCAGGGGGGTGCCGCCCACCGGCGTTTCACGCTCCGTCCGCCGGCAGCCCCGCCGCACCGGCCAGGGCCTCCAGCGCCCGCCCGAGCGCCGCGCGCTGGGCCACAGTCAGCGCGGCCAGCAGCTCCTCGTCCAGCGCACGCGCCGCCCGCGCGCACCGCTCAAGGAGTTCCCGCCCCTCCGCGGTGAGCGTCAGCACCTGACGCCGGCGGTCCTTCGGATCGCGTACGCGGCGCACGGCGTCCAGCGCCTCGAGGCGGTCGACCAGCGACACCATCAGGCTGGGCGCGACGCCCATGCGGGTCGCCAACTCCTGCTGCGACGCTGCCTGCTCGTCGCCGAGGATCGCCATCACCCCCGCGTGCTTGGGCTTGATCCCGTACGGCTTGACGGCCTCCGCGAACCGGTCTCCGGCCATCGCCCCGAGCACGCCGAGCCGGAAGGTGACCGTGGCGGGCAGCGGCTCGCCCTTGACATCGCTCATGCCGACGATGCTACCTTCCCAGAATCATTCACAGTCTGAATGATTCTAGGAAGGAACCAATGAACGCCACTCTCACGCTCGCCAACTCGGCGGCAGCCCTGTGCTCCGGACTCTTCTCCGTGGCAGGCGCCTTACGTCCCGCCCTCCCGCTGGGCCGCGGTGAACAGGTCACGCCCGCTGTCGACTTCTACGCCCGGGCCTACGCCGCCCGCGCACTCCCCCTCAGCCTGGTCGCCCTCGTCATGCTGACCGGAGGCGCGGGGACGACCGGGGCAGCCGCGATCCTGATCGTGCTCGGCGCCGCCCAGCTGGGCGACCTGGCGATCGGCGCCCAGCGGCGGATCGCGGGCATGGCGGTCTGTTCGGGGCTCGGCGCGGTGCTGCACCTGGCCACCGCGTACTGGCTGCTCGGCTAGCGCGAAAGGGGCCGCACCATGAAGACATCGATCGCGTCCTCGGTCTCCGGGACGAACCCGTGCCGCTCGTACAGCCGCCGGGCCGCGCTGCCCTGCAGCACCTGGAGGCGTACGGGCAGGGCGTCGTCGTCGGCCCGCTGCAAGAGGGTGGCGAGGATGCCCGCCCCGACGCCCTGCCCCTGGAGCCGGGGTTCGAGGTAGAAGTTCTCGAGGTACAGCCCCTCGCCCTCCGGCCGCAGGGTCACGGATCCCGCGAACTCCCCCTCGATCTCGACGACCCAGGTGTACTCCGCCAGGAACCCGTCGCGGAACCGCTGGCGCACCCGCACCTCGTCGTACCGCCCCAAGCGCACGAGGTCGGGCCTCATGACGAGGGCCCGCAGCTCGGCGATGGTCTCGATGTCGGCCGCCTCGGCGGCACGCAACTCCCACTTCATGACCGGAGTATCACAAGAGACCGAAATCGCTGCGCCCGCTGTTCAGCCCTTGACCGCGCCCGCCGCCAGGCCGGACGCCAGCCTGCGCTGGACGATCACGAAGAAGATCAGCACCGGGACGGTGACCAGGGTGGAGCTGGCCATGACCGGGCCCCAGGACGTCGAGTTCTCGCCGAAGAACTGGTAAATGCCCACCGCGGCCGTGTACTTGTCGGCGCCCTTCATGAAGGTGTACGCGAAGACGAACTCGTTCCACGCGGTGATGAAGGCGAAGACGCTCGTCGCGACCAGGCCTGGGGCCACCAGCGGGAGCAGCACCGACCAGAACATGCGCGGCCAGGAGCAGCCGTCGATGTACGCCGCCTCCTCGACCTCCTTGGGGACGGTCTGCACGAAGCCGCGCAGGGTCCAGATCGCGAAGGGGAGCGAGAGGGCGATGTAGACGATGGTCAGGCCGATGAGGCTGTCGAGCAGTTCGTAGTCCCGCATCTGGAGGTACAGCGGGATGACCAGCGCCTCCAGCGGGACCATCTGCACGATCAGCACCATGACGAGGACCGACGTACGGAAGCGGAACTTGAAGCGGGCGACCGCGACCGCCGCGAAGAGGGCGAGGACTCCGGCGACCACGATCGTGCCGATGCCGACGAGTGCCGAATTCAGCAGATAGGTACCGAAGTTGCCCTCTTTGAAGACGAAGCTGAAGTGCTCGAAGCTCACTCCGCTGGGCAGGACGTCCGCGCCGCGGGTGACCGCCTTGGGGTCGAGTGCGGTGGAGACCATCCAGTAGACGGGGAACAGGGTGAAGACCAGCAGGGCGGCGACGGCCGAGCCGAGGCCGATGCGGGACGCGGTCGAGGGGCGGCTCACAGGTCCTCCTCCCCTTGCTTGAAGAGGGTGCGGATGTACACGACGGTGATGGCGAGGAGGAGCACGGTCAGCAGGATCGCGGCGGCCGATCCGGTGCCGTAGTCGTTCTGGGCGAAGGCCTGGTTGTACGAGAAGACGCCCAGGTTGTAGACGTCCTCGTTGGAGCCGCTGCCGCCCGGCATGATGTAGATCTGCGTGAAGACCTTGAAGTCCCAGATGGTCGACAGGATGGTCACCACGAGAAAGACCGGCTTGATGGTCGGGACGGTGATGTTCCAGAAGCGCTGCCAGGCGTTCGCGCCGTCCAGCATCCCGGCCTCGTACAGCTCCTTGGGAATGGTCAGGAGCCCGGCGAAGATCGTGATCGCGACGAACGGGAAGCCGTGGTGGACCACGTTCAGGGTGGCGATCGCGTAGAACGGCAGCCGCTCGGTGAACCAGTTGGTCGTCGCCGGGTCGATGAGGCCCAGATTGCCGGCGAGTTTGCTGAACATGCCGTCTTCCGGCTGGAAGAGCCAGATCCAGACGTACGTTCCGGTGACGGCCGGCATCGCCCAGGCGGCCATGATCGCGGTGGAGCAGATGAACCGCCACGCCGTGCCGAGCCGGTTGAGCAGCAGGGCGACGAGGGTGCCGAGCACGACGGTCAGGCCGACGCAGGCGACGGCGAAGAAGACCGTGTTGGGCAGGACCGTCTTCCACAGCAGCGAGCTGGAGAGCAGGTCGGTGTAGTGGTCGAAGCCGGTCCAGGTGCCGACGCCGCCGCCGAACTTCACCTCGTAGTCCTGCAAGGACAGCTTGCCGACCTGGATCAGCGGCCACAGCAGGAGTGCGGCAAGGACCACCAGCGCGGGGGCCAGGAGCAGCCACGGGCGGGTGATCTCGGTCAGGCGCTTGCGGCGGCGGGCGTTCTCGGCAGGGGTACGGGGGGATTTCCCCGGTCCGCCGCCGGCGGCGGGGCGAGCCTCCGTCGCCCCGCCGCCCTCGATCGTGCTCTTCACAACAACAGCTCTCTTACTCGCTCGTCGCTACTTACTCGCTCTTCGCGAAGATCGCGTCCATCTCACCGGCCGCCTTGTCGGCCGCCTCCTGGACGGTCGCCTTGCCGTTCAGGATGGACTGGATCATCTTGGGGATGACCTGGGAGGCCTGGATCTCGCCGTACGCCTTGGTCTTCGGGACGGTCGCACCGGCGTCGAGCATCTGCGTGGCGAAGGGCTCGACCAGCGGGTCCTTCGCGGCGGCGACCTTCTTCAGCTCCGAGTTCTGCCCGGGGAAGTAGTTGGTCTGCGTGGCCCACTTGGTGGCGAACTCACCGGTGGTGAGCATCTTGACGAACTCCCAGGCCAGCGCCTGGTTGTCGCCCTTGAAGGTGGAGAGGTACGAGCCGCCGAGGAAGGACCGGCTCATGCCGCCGGTCGGACCGGGGACGGGGACCGCGGCGAGCTTGCCCTTGAGGTCCGGGTTGGCGTCCGTGAAGGCCTTGGGCGTCCAGTTGCCGGAGATGGACATGCCGACCTCGCCCTTCTTCCAGGCGTCGCCGACCTCCTTCTCGGTCCAGGTGTTGACCTTGGCCGGGGAGACCTTGTCCTTCTTCGCCAGGTCTGTGTAGAACTGGATGCCCTCGACGGACTTGGGCGAGTTGATGGCGGACTTCCACTTGCCGCCGGACTCGGTGGCGAGCTCACCGCCCGCACCCCAGATGAAGGTGGTGGCGAACATCTCGGCGCCGCCCGCGACGGGGAAGGGGACGAGCTTCGGCTCCTTCTGCTTCAACGTCACGGCGGCCGCCTGGAGTTCCTTCCAGGTGGTGGGCGCCTTGAGGTTGTACTTGGCGAAGATGTCCTTGCGGTACAGGATCGACCGGACGCCCGCGTACCAGGGCATGCCGTACTGCTTGCCGTCGAGCGTGCCCGCGTCCTTGAGCCCCTCGACGAGGTCGTCGCTCAGCCCGGATTCCTTCACCTTGCCGGTGACATCGACGAGCGCGCCGGCGTCGGCGAACTGCGGCACCCAGGTGGTCCCGACCTCGGCGACATCGGGGACCTGCTTCGGGCCGCCCTCGATCGCGGTCGTGAACTTCTTCTGGGCGGTGGCCCACTGCTGGTACTCGACCTTGATGTCGGCGCCGGTCTTCTTCTTGAAGGCGGCGGCCGCCTCCTTGAAGAACGGCTTCGCGTCCGGGTTCGTGCCCTCCATGATCCAGACGGTGAGGGTCTTGCCCTTGCCGTCGGTGGCCGAACCGCTGTCCTTGGAGTCGTCGCCGCCGCATGCGGTGGCGGACGCTCCGATGACCAGCGCGATACCTGCCGCGAGGACTCGTCGATTCATTCCCGTACTCCCCAATTGACTCACTGTCTGTCTGCTGTGACGCGAGTCTGACCATCAATCGGGAACTGGTCCAGACCCCTTTGCGGGAGCGGGACCGGATCGTGATGAGCGTTGCGCGGTGCACAACGGCTGCCGCTGCCCATGCAACATGCCTGCTACAGGCCCTGGTTGGCACCAGAGGTCTATACCTCTGAGGGGTCACGGCGGGTGCCGACCTCCAGGAGGACCTCGGCCCAGACGGTCTTCCCGTACGGCCGGTCGGCCACACCCCAGTCGAGACTCAGCGCCTCGACCAGCACGAGCCCGCGGCCGCCTTCGGCATCGTCGTCGGGGAGGCAGGGGCGCGGGGCGGGCCGCGTATCGGCGCAGGCGTCGGAGAGCTCGACGCGGAGAACCGCGAATCGGTCAGGATCGACGGCGAGATAGAGCCGGAAGTCCCGCCCGGCGGTGCGGCAATGGGCGACGGCATTGGCCGCGAGCTCGGCGACGACCAGCGCGGGAACGTCGGCTTCGTACCCCCAGGCGGCCAACACCCGGACAGCAGCGACCCGGGCGAGATGGGCACCACGGCGCGTGGAGCTGAACAGCTGCGCGAACTCCCGCTTTGCGTCTGGCATTTGCTGGTTCATGGAACCAGCATCGGTGCGTGAGGCTACGATCACCAAGGGTCACGGTTTTCGAAGCGGCGAAGCGAAAACGGCAAGGGACGGGAGGGGCGGCGATGCCCGCACCAAAGGAACTCCACCCCACGTCATCCCTCCCCGAGCTGTACGGCGCGAAGCTGCGCAAGCTCCGGATCCGGGCGGGCTGGACCCAGCGGGAACTGGGCGACCGGGTCCCGATCGCGCACAGTCGCATCGCCCAGTTCGAACTGGGCAAGGAGATCCCGCCAAAGGATGTGTCGGACAAGCTGGACGCGCTGCTCGGCGCGGACGGCGACCTGTGCGACCTCTGGGCGCACGTCCAGAAGACGCCAATCCCCGACTGGGCCCGCCGATATGTCGAGTTGGAGCCTCAGGCCTGCAAGATCCGGAAGTACATGGCACATACGGTTCCAGGCCTGCTCCAGACCAAGGCCTACGCGCGCGCATTGCTCGGTGTCGCCCGCCCCAGCGTGGGCGACAAGCTGGAGGCGATGCTGGAGACAAGGCTCGCACGCCAGGCGATTCTGGCCAGGCCCGACGGCCCGGTGCTCTGGACCATCCTGGATGAGGCGGTCTTGCGTCGCAGGATCGGGGGCGGAGCCGTCATGCACGAGCAGCTGAGCCAACTCCTGCGCATGACAACGGAGATGAAGCATGTGACCGTGCAGGTAGCACCGTTCGACCTGGAGGAGCATCCTCTCCTCGGAGGCTCGCTCACGGTGCTGTCGTTCCCTCGGCGGCCGGATGTGGCCTACCTGGAAAGTTCGCACTCCGGAGAGCTTGCCGAGCATCAGGGAACCGTCGCAGAGTACGCCCTAGCATTCGATCATCTGCAGGCCCAGGCGCTGCCGCCCAGCGCATCGGCCGACTTGATCCGATCCGCGATGGAGGACATCTACCGTGACACGCGTCGCCCCACCCGACCTCAGCGCCGCCGTCTGGCGCAAGTCCAGCCGCAGCAACACGCAGGGTGGCGACTGCGTAGAAGTCGCTGACGGTCACCCCACCCTGATCCCCGTACGCGACAGCAAGCGCCCGCAGGGCCCCGCGCTTCTCATTCCAGCGGTCGCGTGGTCGGCCTTCCTGAAGCACATCAAGTAGGAGACCCTCAACGAGTAGCGCTCCGCCTACGGCTTGCTCCAGATGACGTTGCGGTCATCGCCTTCGGAGGCGGTTCCGAAGCGGTCTTCTCCGCCGCGCAGCGCAGTAGCGCGTCCACACAGCACAAACCCTGATCCGCTTGGGGACCGAAGGACGACGGGCAGATACCTCTTGCTGACGGACGGACTGATTCCATAGAAACCGAGAATCTCTTCGGCTTCGGCCTTGCTCGCGGAGCAGAGCTCGATGGACTTGTACTGCCGGACCAACTGCATTGCGCTCACATCTTCAAAATGAAGGTCCAGGCAAACGGTGTCCATGCTGTCGGGAACTGCCCGAAGCAGCAGCTGGGAGTGTCCGATCCCGAAACGCCAGACCCTGAAGGTCCGATCGGATCGGAACATTACGGAGGAACTTGTCTTGCCTCTCATGTACCAGTCCACGCCTGTGGACTGCCGAGATCACTGCGGGCGCAAGGCAGTTCGCACGAAGGCGATCAGGTCACCTGTCTGCACCTCGGTCCAGACGGCATCCGGCACCCCGACGCGGACTACTTCATACCGCTCCCCGTCCAACTCATGCACCAGGACCTGGCGGCTTGTTCCGTCCAACGGATCCACCCGAAGTCGGACCGCGCCGTGCGTGATCGAGGGGAACATGTTCCCCAGTACCTCATCTGCATGGAAGCGGCGCAGAAGGTTCCACTGCCTCCGGTGGAACTCTGTCGACAGGAGACCGGACCACTGCAAAGCGGTGGGTTCTCCGCTTTCGACCGCTCGGGCGAACTCGTCGAGTTCCATGAAATCGAACCTCGACCTCAACTCGTCGAGCTGAACCCCTTCCTGCCATGCAGCGAGTGCCTCCACCAACAATCCAAGATCTCGCGTGGAGCCGATCCGCCAGACGAACCCGTCTTCGGTGTACCCGATGATGCGGACAACCACCCGGAACAGTCGCTCCTCTGCCGCAGGATCGACCGACACGAATCCTCGTGCCGTCTCAAGAACGACGGCGTCGATCGCCCAGGGCGGCAGCCCGATGTCGCATCCGCGCAGCCTCGCCGCCTCTTCCAGAGCTGGTCCAAGACCGCCGGCAGCGGTCAGGTCCGGGTACAGATCTTCCCTGTGAATGCCCATGGCCGACTCCTCAGCAGGTCTCCAGCACGCGCAGGATGGCCGCGCCGGACAACTCGATGACGACAGCGTCGCGTTGCAACTCTTCCGGCAAGTGTTCACGGACCGTCTCACTCCGGACGACGGCCGGCCCGCCCGGTATGAGCAGAACCGCGTCGAGCCGGTCGATCAGCTCGGCCGTAATGTCGAAGATCCCGTCTCGTTCGGGCCGGTGGATCATGAGGCCGCTGGCGTCCACGTACACCTCTGTCACGCCGCCATCGTCAGCCCGTACCGCTACTACCGGGTCACCTCCGCCTGCCGCGATGTGAGGACTGAGAATCTCTCGGGCCAGAGCCTCGTCCATCGGCACCGACTCACCGTGCTCGGACTTCTGCACATACATGCTGAAACTCATGACAAGCACCCTTCGGGCCGAAAGTCGTCGATGTCCCTGCCGGGGACCGACCGCCTGCGTTGCACCACCGCCAGAACCGTCGCAACGCTCACCGCTATCAAGTGCTCGCGGCCCGCGAGGTTCGGGTTCAGGACCGACTGGACCACGATGATTCCGCTCGTGAGAGCGAACAGCACCGGTGCGGTCCTGACCACGGCGATGTACGTGAAGAGGCCCACCACCCCGGCCGAGGGCCCGGTGTCCAGCACGTGCGCCAACTCCGGTGGCAGGCCGCCCAGTCGGTCGGGGCCCAGTGCGAACATCACGCGGGCTCCCAGCGTGCCGGCCAGGCTCGTGCCGTACGCAATGAGCAGCGTTCGGGCGCGGCCCAGGGTGAGTTCGGCCAGGGCGAAGGCGAGGAAGAGCTTGGGGAGGCCTGGCCAGACGGGGAGTTCGGGGGCTGCGAGGAAGAGGGAGACCGGCGTACGGAGGAGGACCAGGCCCAGCGGGAGGTCGCCTCTGACCTCGCCGGTCAGTCGTATCGCCTCCGCGCCTGGCGCGGTCCGGGCGAGTTCGTGCAGGGCGATCACCGTGAGGGTCGCGAGGAGGGCGAGGGAGAACGCGGGCAGACCGCGGCGCCTGGCCTCCCGTACGGAGTCGACGATCACGCGCTGCCATTCGCCCCGCAGCGCGCGCCCGCAGCGGCGTACGAACCGGCTCACTGGCTGTTCCCCTCCAAGACGACTACGGCCCGCATCCCCCGTTGAAGAGGGGATACGGGCCGTCGTCGTTCCGCGGCTCCCGGAAGATCAGCCCTGGGTGAAGTAGTTGTGCAGGCCGGGGACGGTCAGTGTGCCGCCGAACTGGCCCGCCTGGGTCACCGTCACGTTCGTGAAGAAGGCGAAGGGGACGTTCACCGGGGGCGGGGTCGCCGGGCTGAAGGTGATGGGGATGAGGCCGAAGAGGTTGCCCTTCAGCGACTCCGTGTACATCGTCACCGTGCCGTCCTTGACGGTGGACGTGGATCCGTCGCGCGCCTGCACATGGGCCGTGGAGCCGTTCGGGCCGATCACGAGCTGGTGCAGGTTCTTGATGTCGAGCTCCGTGGCCGTGAACTTCAAGACCTTCTTGATCTTGCCGTCCGCGGTCTTCACCTCGACGATGCCCTTGTAGTCCAGGCCCTTGAGGGTGAGCAGCGGCGTCTTCAGCGTCCACGGGTCCGAGGGGAGGTCGGGGATGCCCGTCTCCAGGTCGGCGGCCGCGAGTGCCTTGGGGTCCGCGGTGGGGCACGGGAAGGACGGCTTGGCGCCGTCGGGGATGTCCGTGTCCTTCTTGGCGTCCAGACCCTGGGCGGACTTGGGAAGGTCCTCGACCGTCTTGCCGGCCTTGTCCGCCGCGTCCTTGATCGCCTTGGTGGTGTCGTCCACCACCTTCTTCGCGCCGTCGGTGACCTTGTCCGCCGGCTTCTCCGACGGGGTAGCCGTCGAGGAGGACTTGGTGGGCGTCGGGGTCGGCGCGGGGGTGGCCGCGGGCGAAGCGGTGTCCTTGATGCCCAGCAGGTCCTTCAGCGCGTCACCCACGCCGAGCGGGTCGAGCGGGTTCTTCGACTTCGTCGCGGTCGGCGACGGGGTCGCCGAAGCGGACGCGCCGGACTTCGGGTCGGCGGTCGTCGCCGGCTTGGACGCGGATCCCGACGGGCTGGCCGTCGGGGACGGCGTGGCCGTGTCGTCGCCCTTACCGTCGTCCTTGCCGTCCGAGCTCGCGGAGGGCGACGGAGTCGCGGATTCCTTGGGCTTGGGCGTCTCGGACGGTGTCGCACTCGGGCTGTCGGAAGCGGAGACGCAGGGACCTGCCGCGTACGGAATGTCGTCGTCGGCCATCGCGAGCTTGGGGGTGAGCCCCATCCCGACCAGGACCGCCGTCGGCATCGCCGCCAGGGCGATCGCCTTGTTCGCGGGGATATGCAGCTTGGTCAGGAGCGACTTCCTGGGGGCCGCGTGACGCGGCCCTCTTCTCTCGCGGAGATCATCGTCTCCGGAGAGCGTCAGCTGACCTTCTTCACCCCGCACGGTGCCTCCCACCGTTGGCGTCAAATGTCGTGTCGTCGTGCACGGCCGGCGGTTGCGGCGGCAAATGCTGAGCCGCGTGCTGATCCGGTACGGCCGCGTGGTCGAACTCGCCTGCGGGGACTGCGCCTTCGGGCGCCTCTCCGAGGAGGCCCTGCGCCGGAATCCCGGCCGCCGGCTCGGCCGGCTGGCCCGCGTTCTTGGCCGGGGCCCAGGAAACAGCCAGTGCGCCGCCGAAGAGGGCGAGCAGGAAGCCGAGCAGGAAGCCGCCGATGTTGGACAGCGGGATCGAGATGAGCCCCAGCAGGATGGTCGCGACACCCGCGAAGACCCGGACGATGGAGTGGAACCACATCGTCAGGCCCAGGGTGATCAGCAGGATGCCGATGATCAGCGAGCCCGCACCCGCCGTTGTCGCCATGGCCATCGTGAGGTGGCCGAGGTGCAGGTTGAAGTACGGGAAGTAGATGATCGGCGCCCCGCTGAGCAGGGTGAACAGACCGGCCCAGAAGGGGCGTACACCCCTCCAAGCCTGAAATCGCAGCCGCCAGTATGTGAAATCGCGGTCACCTGAGGACTCGGCGCTCATGGAAAACAGCTCCCTGGTACCGGCATTGCCTTGAGAAGAAGTGAGTGGGACGGGCGGACCGGGTGCTTACCGGCCCGCCCGAGGTGTGCCTAGTAGCACTCGTGCGTGCCGGACTTCAGACGCATGCTGAGCCCACTGAGCTTGAAGGTTCCGGCAGTGGTGGCCCACGCCTTCTGCTTCACGTGCGAGAGCTCGACGCTGTCGGCCTGCTGTGCGAAGCCGAACGGGTTCGCCTTCTCACCCGGCTTCATGTCCGGGCCCTTGCTGGCGTCCTTGGCCGCAACACCGATGTCGATGTTGTGGAAGACCGCGTCGGCGTCGAGGTCCTCGACGTCGAGGTAGAGGTTGTCCGCCTCGACAGGCGTACCGCCGCCACCGGCCTTCAGCACCAGCGTGACCGAACCGAGGAACGGCACATCAGGGGTGACGACGGACTGGCACATGTTGGTGATCGTGGCCGACTTGAAGCCGGAGATCGCCACCGCGTGCGCGGCCTTGTTGCCCTTGAGGTCGTACCCGGTGTCGACACCGCCGTACTGGCTGAAGCCCTTGCCCCGGAGCTCGTCTGTCGTGACCTTGAAGCTCTGGCCGGAGACGCTGAACGAAGCCGCCAGCGCACCCTGCGCCATGGCCACGCCTATCGCGCCCGTCGCGGCCACTGCGGGCACCATGACCAGCGCGAACCGCTTCCATCTGGTCCCGCCACGTACCTGGGAACTCATAAAAATCCTCCTTCTCGGACGTACATCTCCGGATCGGACCTGAGCCCGTCCTGGGATGGGAGAAGTGCTACGTCCTCGGGAAGGAGAGCGCCAGCATCGGAGGCGAAGTTGCATTCCGAAACAACGGCGATCACCCCCGAGCGACAACCACTGGCCACGCGTTCGCGCAACCTCACGGACAGGCCCTGCCGGGTAGCAGGAACCCCCCTGTCCACGGTCGGCGCCACTGCCGCCGACCGACCCGGTGGGGACCCAATCCGCCACAGCACGACCGGATGTCGCACCGGTGCGTTATTGGACCGAGCCTGGCCGATCGTGGTCCATTCGGGGGCTGCGCACAAGGGGTCTCGTTACCCGCTAGTAACGGACGTATAACCAGGCCACGACGTGCCGACATCAGGCGGACACACAGGGTGGACCCGACCCAGGGTTTATGTGCGGTGATTGCCACTCAAAAGCGGGCAGAACGACCCGCTTGCCTTACTACGAGTAACAGCGGCCGCGTTTACCAAGTTTTGGTAAAGCGCGGCCGCCTGTTGTCTCTGTGTCGCCAAATCGTCAGGGGTTTCCCGCTGACATCACGCGTTTAGTGACAGCTCAGCGCAGCCTCAGAAGAGGACCCGGGCCAGCGCGCCACGCGCCGCCGTCACTCTCTGATCATCGGCGCCGATCACCTCGAAGAGTTCGAGGAGCCGCACGCGTGCGGTGTCCCGCTCGTCGCCCGCCGTGACCCTGACCGTGTCGACGAGCCGGGCGAAGGCGTCCTCGATGTGACCGCCGACCAGATCCAGGTCGGCGGCCGCGATCTGCGCGGCGACATCGGCCGGCTTCTCTGCGGCGTCCTTGCGGACCTGCTGCGGGTCCAGGCTCTGGACGCGCTGGAGGAGCTGGGCCTGGGCGAGACCGAGCTTGGCCTCTTCATTGCCCGGGTCGTCGGACAGGACGTTCTTGTACGCCTGGACCGCGCCGCCGAAGTCATTGGCGTCCAGGGCCTGTACGGCGGCCTCCAGAAGGGCGTCGTAGGGGCCGACCGGAATCGGGGCGGGCTCCGCCGAGCCCGCGGGGGCGTCCCCGTCGACCACGATGCCGGTGAGTCCGAAGCGCTCCTCGCCGACCTGGATCAGCTGGTCGAGGGTCTCGCGGATCTGGGCCTCGGGCGCCGCGCCCTGGAAGAGCGGGAGCGCCTGGCCGGCGACGACGGCGAAGACGGCCGGGATGCCCTGGATGCCGAACTGCTGCATCAGCATCTGGTTGGCGTCGACGTCCACCTTCGCGAGGAGGATACGGCCGTTGTACTCGACGGCGAGGCGCTCGAGCAGCGGGCCGAGCTGCTTGCACGGCTCGCACCACTCGGCCCAGAAGTCGATGACGACCGGGACCTCGGCGGAGCGCTGGAGTACATCGCGCTCGAAGCCGGCTTCGTCGACATCGATGACAAGAGAAGAGGGGGAGACCGCTGCGGGGGCTCCGCCGCCCTGCCTGGCGGCCTCGGCGCGCGCCTGCTCCGCCTTCTGCCGGGCCTCGTTGGCCGCCTTCACTGCGGCGAGGTCGACGACGCCGCTCATGGACATGTTCCTAGGCTGCATGAGTACATCCTCCCCCTTCGGCCGCTCGTTCCGGAAAGCCACTGGCGTATTGAGTTCGGGAAGCACCGGGTCCCCACCCGGCGCCGTGGTTGTCGCTCTTTACGCTACGAGTCGTAGCGTAACTGGGCGGCGACCGCCCCGGCGCGGGAATTCTTCGTGATCTGACTCACTCACTCCGCTACCTACCGACCGGTATGGTCGCGGGCATGCCGCCTCCCCCCACGTCTCCTACGCCTCCCACGCCTCGTACGGGCCGCCCGCGTTCCACCGCCGCGGACGCCGCGATTCTCGAAGCGACCCGGGACGCCCTGGTCGAACTGGGCTGGTCCAAGCTGACCCTGGGCGATGTGGCGATCCGTGCGGGGGTGGCCAAGACCACCCTCTACCGGCGCTGGGCGGGCAAGAACGAGCTGGTCGTGGACGCGGTGGCGGTCCTCTTCGACGAGCTCGAACTGCCCGACAGGGGAAGCCTGCTGGCCGATGTGGAGGGCGTGGTGCTGCAGTTCGCCGCGCTCCTGGAACGGCCGGAGACCAAGACCGCGCTGATGGCGGTGGTCGCCGAGTCGACAGGCGACGAGCCGCTGCGGCAGCGGATCCGTACCGCCATCGTCGACCGGCAGAAGCGCCTCGTGCTGGTCGGCCGCGAGCGGGCGCAGGCGCGCGGGGAGCTGCCGTACGAGGAGGACGCGGTCGCGGCGGCCCGCAACGCGGACCTGATCTTCGATGTGATCGCCGGTGCCGTGGTGCACCGGACGCTGGTGAGCTGCGAGCCCATCGACGAGGCGTGGGCCCGCAGCTTCACGCTGCTGCTGGTGTCGGGGCTGGGCGCCGTACAGGGCTGAGCCAGGCCCTGGTCAGACCCGGTTCAGGCCCTGTTCAGACCTGGTAGCGGTCGGCCGCGAAGAGGTGCAGGTGCTCCGCGATCCACTCCGAGGTGCGCGCGAGCCCCTCGGTCAGCGGGACCTGCGGCTCCCAGCCCGCCCACTCGCGGGCCCTGGTGTTGTCGGAGAGCAGCCGCATGACCTCGCTGCCCGAGGGGCGCAGCCGGGTGGGGTCCACGACTACCTCGGCGTCCCGGCCCGACGCGGCGACGAGCGCCTCGGCCAGGTCGCCGATCGAAATCTCCTGGCCCGTACCGAGGTTGACGCTCTCCCCCAGTGCGCGGTCGCAGTCGGCCAGGGCGAGGAAGCCCCTGGCGGTGTCGGTGACGTACGTGAAATCGCGGGTCGGGGCGAGCGAGCCGAGCTTGATCTGCCGTGCCCCGGAGT
This sequence comes from Streptomyces sp. NPDC050738, assembly GCF_040654175.1. NCBI lineage: Bacteria > Bacillati > Actinomycetota > Actinomycetes > Kitasatosporales > Streptomycetaceae > Streptomyces > Streptomyces sp. NPDC050738. Next base: position 134,866 of record NZ_JBFAHN010000006.1, read on the forward strand.
GGAGTTGGGCCAGGATCGTGGGGATCACGGCGCGGGCCGACTGGCGGGGGCCGTACGTGTTGAAGGGGCGGACCACCGTAACCGGCAGGTCGAAGGCGTGGAAGTGGGAGAGCGCCATCATGTCGGCGCCGATCTTCGACGCGGAGTACGGGGACTGCGGCTGGAGCGGGTGGCTCTCGCTGATGGGGGCGGTGAGCGCGGTTCCGTACACCTCGCTGGTGGAGGTGTGGACGAGGCGGCGCACGGAGTGGCGGCGGCAGGCCTCGGCGACGTTCTCGGTGCCGACGACGTTGGTCTGGACGTACGCGCCCGGGGAGTCGTAGCTGTACGGGATGCCGATCAGGGCGGCGAGATGGAAAACGGTGTCGCAGCCGGCCACCGCGTCGCTGACGCGCCCGGCGTCGCGGACGTCGCCCGCGAGCATCTCGACGTGGCTCGCGTGGCCGATGTGGTGGGCGAGGTGGCCCTTCTCGGCGTACGGCTTGTAGTGGACGAAAGCCCGGACGTTCGCGCCCTGTTCGACGAGGAGGTCGACGAGCGTCGAGCCGATGAAGCCCTCGGCGCCGGTGACGAGGACGGTGCGGTTCTTCCAGGGTGCGGGGGCGGGGGTGGCCGTAGTGGTCATGCGGCGTGCTCCATTGCGTACGAGAGGACGGTGGCGGCCAGCAGATCGGCCGCCTGCGCGTGGGTGGAGGGGTGGGCGGCGCCGCTCATCGCGGCGAGCCGCGCGGGGTCGTCGAGCAGCGGTCCGACGAGTTCGGCGAGCCGGTCGGCGGTGGTCTCGGCGTCGGGGAGCAGCAGGCCCGCGCCGGCGTCGGACAGGACGCGGGCGTTGTGGGTCTGGTGGTCGCCCGGGGCGTGCGGATAGGGGACGAGGACGGCGGGGACGCCGGTGGTGGCGAGTTCGGCGACGGTCGCCGAGCCGGCCCGGCAGACGACCAGGTCGGCTGCCGCGTAGGCCAGTTCCATCCGGTCGAGGTAGGGAACGGCGCGGGCGACACGGTCGCCGCCCTCGTCGGCGAGGCGTATGCGGGCCGCGTCCAGGGCGGCGGGACCGGTCTTGATCAGCAGGTGCACGTCCTGGCGCCACTGCCAGCGCGAGGCCAGCCCGACCGCGGCTTCGGTGAGCCGGGCGGCGCCCAGGCTGCCCCCGTTGACGAGGACGAGCCGGGCGCGGTCGGGGACACCGAGGGCGCGCCTGGCCTCGTCGCGCAGGGCCGCACGGTCGAGGGTGGCGATGGGGGCGGCGATCGGCATGCCGACGGTCTCGGCGTTCTGCCCTCCGGCGAGGTGCGCGCGGCTGCGGTCGAAGGCGACCGTGAGGTGCGGGGTGAGGCGCGCGGCGAACTGATTGGCGCGGCCGGGAACGGCGTTGGACTCGTGGATGACGCTGGGCAGCCCGGCCATCCTGGCGCCGAGTATGACGGGGGCGCTCGGGTAGCCGCCCATGCCGACGGCGACCTGGGCGCCCTGCTCGCGCAGGATGGTGCGGCACTGGACGCCCGACTTGAGCAGGGCGGCGGGGAGCAGATAGCGGCGGGCGCCCAGCGCGGGGTCGAAGGGGATCATGTCGACGGTGTGCAGCCGGTATCCGGCGTCGGGGATGAGCCGCGTCTCGAGCCCGCGCTCCGTACCGACGAAGGTGACGACGGCGCGCGGGTCGGCCCGGCGCAGCGCGTCGGCGAGTGCGAGCCCGGGATAGATGTGGCCGCCGGTGCCGCCTGCGCCGATGACGACGGAGGGAGGAGCAGCCGTGGTCCGAGTCGTGCTGGTACGAGTCGATGTCCGCATGACTGCAGATTCGCGAGGCGGATTAAGAAGCTTCTAAGAGCCGCATTTGGCAGGCTTTGCCCCATGACGAAGATCCTGGTCGTGGACGACCAGCCCGAGGTGCGCGCCGCCGTCGAGGACGGGCTCAGCGTCGAGGGGTACGAGGTGCTCGGCGTCGGTGACGGGCTGGCCGCGCTCTCCGCCGTCGCCTCCTGGCAGCCCGATGCCCTCGTGCTCGACGTGATGATGCCGGTCCTCGACGGGCTCGGCGTCTGCCGCCAGTTGCGGGCCGCGGGCGACCGCACCCCCGTGCTCGTGCTGACCGCGCTGGACTCGGTGAGCGAGCGCGTCGACGGTCTCGAGGCGGGCGCCGACGACTACCTCGTCAAGCCCTTCGCGCTGGACGAGCTGATCGCCCGCGTACGCGCCCTGCTCCGCCGGGCGGCCCCGGCGGAGGATGACGTGTCCCTCACGTACGCCGACCTCACCCTCGACCCCGCCACCCGCACCGGCCGCCGCTCCACCCGCACCCTGGAGTTCAGCCGCACCGAGTCCGCCCTCCTGGAACTCCTGCTGCGCCACCCGGGCCAGGTGCTCCCCCGCGAGCTGATCCTGGAGCTGGTCTGGGGCCAGGATTTCGGCCCCGACTCCAACTCCCTCGCGGTGTACGTCGGTTATCTGCGCCGCAAGCTGGAGGCGGGCGGCGAACCACGCCTCGTCCAGACCGTCCACGGCATCGGTTACCGCCTGGATCTCCCGTGAGCGGCCGGCGGCGCACCCCGCGCGGCCTCCCGCTGCGCACGCGCCTCGCCCTCACCGCCTCCGCCGCGGTCGCCCTGGTCGCGCTCGGCGTCGTCGTGGCCGCCTTCTTCGTGATCCGTTACGAGCTCTACCACCAGCTCGACCTCAGCCTCACCCAGTCCGCGACCCTCGCCACCCAGCAGCACCGCGGCGAGGCCCCCGGTGTCCTGGCCGGCGAGTGCCGCTTCCTCTCCGCCCCGGCGTGCAGCCAGATCGTCCCGGCCGACCCCGCCAAGGATCCGGCCACCGCCTTTCTCCTGCCCGTCAGCGCCGCCACCCGCGAGGTGGCGGCCGGCGACCGGGCGCCGTACTACACCAACATCACGCTCTCCGGTCACCCCACCCGGATGCTCACCACCTCGATCGGCAAGGGCCAGGCGCTCCAAGTCGCCCTGCGCGCCGACCCGGTGGAGCGCGGCGTGCACCAGGCGGCCTGGCTGCTCGCGGCCATCGGCGCGGCCGGCGTGCTCCTCGCGGCCGCCCTCGGCTACTGGGTCTCCCGCACCGGGCTCGCCCCGGTGGTACGCCTCACCGCCACGGCGGAGCGCATCACGGCGACCCGCGACCCCCGCCACCGCATCGAGCCTGCGCCCGCGCCCGACCGCCACGACGAGATCACCCGGCTCACCACCAGCTTCAACACCATGCTGGACGAGCTGGAAAGCTCGGTCACGGCCCAGCGCCGCCTCGTCGCCGACGCCTCCCACGAGCTGCGCACCCCGCTCACCGCACTGCGTACGAATGCCGAACTCATCGCCAGGGCAGACCGTCTGACGGAGACTCAGCGCACCCGCGCCTCGACCGCGCTCACCCGCCAGATCGCCGAGGCGACCTCCCTGGTCAACGACCTGATCGAGCTGGCCCGCGACGAGGAACCCACACCGCTCCTCGAAACGGTCCGCCTCTCCCCCCTCGTCGACCACGCGGTGGCCACGGCACGCGGCCACTGGCCGGAGATCGCTTTCACGGTACGGGCGACAGCCGACCCCGCCCTGCCCGGAGTCCCCGCCCGCCTCTCCCGCCTCCTGGCCAACCTCCTCTCCAACGCCGCGAAGTTCTCCCTCCCCGGAGGAACGGTCGAAGTCACCCTCACCGCAGCGGAGTTGACGGTCCGCGACCACGGCCCCGGCATCGCATCCCAGGACCTCCCTCACGTCTTCGACCGCTTCTACCGCGCGGAGGCGGCCCGCGCCCTCCCCGGTTCGGGCCTCGGCCTGGCGATGGCACGCCAGATCGCCCGCGCCCATGGTGCCGACCTCACGGCGGAGCAGGCACCGGGCGGCGGGGCGCTCTTCCGGCTGACGATCCCCGCGACCGCCTAACCTCTCCCCATGCCGACCCAGCTGATCCGGGAAGCCCAGGACATCCTCGGTGGCCACGCCCGCACCGAGCCCTTGACCCACAACCCCAAGAACGGCGTCACCCGCGGCGTCTGGCGCGTCAGCGCCGGCGACGACCGCTCGGCCGTGGTCAAGGTCCTCACCCGCCGCAAGGAGACGCTCGCCGCCTGGGCCGCCTCCGACGACCCCGGCCACTGGAACTACTGGCGGCGCGAGGCCGAGGTGTACGAGTCCGGGCTGCCCGACGCCTGGAAGCCGTACGGCATCACCGCACCCAGCCTCCTCGCCTCGGTCCAACGCGCCGACGGGGACGTGGCGTTGTGGCTGGAGGACGTACGGGGCGAACCGGCCACGGCGTGGCCGACGCCCCGCCACGGCCGGCTGGCCCACGCCCTGGGCAGGGCCCACGGCGCGCCCGACGCCCCCGCCCCCGGCGACTCCCCCTGGCTCAGCCGCCGCTTCCTGCGCGGTTACATCACCAAGGAGCCCGGCCACGGCCTCCTCGACGACGACGCGGCCTGGCGGCAGCCTCTCGTACGCGACCACTTCCCGGCGGGGCTGAGGGAGGCGATGACCGCCCTGCACCGCGACCGCGCGTGGTTCCTGCAGATCATGGAGGCCCTCCCCCGCGCCCTCAGCCACCTCGACCTGTGGCCGGCCAACGCCCTCTCCGGGAGCGGCGGGCAGACCGTCCTCCTCGACTGGGCATTCACCGGGGACGGTGCACTGGGCGAGGACATCGGAAACTACATCCCCGACACGGTCTTCGACCTCTTCCTGCCCGCCGCCCAACTCCCCGTCCTGGAGCGGGAGATGTACGGCAACTACCTGGCGGGCCTGCGCCACTCCGGCTGGCGCGGCGACGAGCGCCTGGTACGCCTGGGGATGTGCGCATCGGCGGTCAAGTACGACTGGCTCACCGAGCTGATGCTCCAGCGCGCCGGCGAGGAAAAACAGCTGGGCTACGGCGGCGCGGGAACGGTCCCGGCCGAGCTGCGCTATCGCGAGCGCGGGGCGACCCTGGCCTTCCTGGCGGGCTGGGCGCAGGAAGCCCGCGACCTGGCGCCGCGACTGGGCTTCCCCGCCCCGCACCGACCACCGGAAGGCGTCCGGTCGGACGGTCAGAACCCCGGTGGCTCCGTGTAGATCCCCCACTCGTCCCTGAGCACCCCGCAGATCTCACCGAGCGATGCCTCCGCCCGCACCGCGTCCAGCATCGGGGCGATCATGTTCGACCCGTCGCGGGCCGCGGCCAGCATGGCGTCGAGGCCGGCACGCACCTTCGCCTCGTCGCGGGCCGCCTTGCGCGCGGTCAGCTCCCGTACCTGAACGGTCTCCACCTCATGGCTGACCCGGAGGATCTCCAGGTCCCCGGTGACCGAGCCCTCCAGGCAGTTGACGCCGACGACCCGCTTGTCGCCCTTCTCCACCGACCGCTGGTACTGGAAGGCCGACTCGGCGATCTCCCCGGTGAACCAGCCGTCCTCGATCCCGCGCAGGATCCCCGACGTGATCGGCCCGATCGGGTGCACCCCGTCCGGGTGGGCGCGGCGCCCGCGCTCCCGGATCTGGTCGAAGATCTTCTCGGCGTCGGCCTCGATCCGGTCGGTCAGCTGCTCGACGTACCAGGAACCGCCCAGCGGGTCGGCCACGTTGGCGACGCCGGTCTCCTCCATCAGCACCTGCTGCGTACGCAGCGCGATCTCGGCGGCCTGCTCGCTCGGGAGGGCGAGGGTCTCGTCCAGGGCGTTGGTGTGCAGCGAGTTGGTGCCGCCGAGGACAGCGGCGAGCGCCTCGACGGCTGTGCGTACGACGTTGTTGTACGGCTGCTGCGCGGTCAGCGACACCCCGGCCGTCTGGGTGTGGAAGCGCAGCCACTGTGCCTTGTCGGTCTGCGCGCCGTACTCGTCGCGCATCCAACGGGCCCAGATCCTGCGCGCCGCACGGAACTTGGCGATCTCCTCGAAGAAGTCGACGTGCGCGTCGAAGAAGAAGGAGAGCCCGGGGGCGAAGGTGTCGACGTCGAGCCCGCGCGAGAGCCCCAGCTCGACATAGCCGAAGCCGTCGGCGAGGGTGTACGCCAGTTCCTGCGCGGCCGTGGAGCCGGCCTCGCGGATGTGATAGCCGGAGACCGAGAGCGGCTTGTACGCGGGGATGTCGGCCGCGCAGTGCTCCATGAGGTCGCCGATGAGGCGCAGGTGCGGCTCGGGCTGGAAGAGCCACTCCTTCTGGGCGATGTACTCCTTGAAGATGTCGGTCTGCAGGGTCCCGTTGAGGACGGCGGGGTCGACTCCCTGCCGCTCGGCGGCGACGAGGTACATGCAGAAGACGGGGACGGCGGGCCCGCTGATCGTCATCGAGGTGGTGACGTCGCCGAGGGGGATGCCGTCGAACAGCACCTCCATGTCGGCGGCCGAGTCGATCGCGACGCCGCAGTGCCCGACCTCGCCGAGGGCCTTGGGCTCGTCCGAGTCGCGCCCCATGAGCGTCGGCATGTCGAAGGCGACGGAGAGCCCGCCGCCGCCGTTGGCCAGGATCATCTTGTAGCGCTCGTTGGTCTGCTGGGCGTTCCCGAACCCGGCGAACTGCCGGATGGTCCACGTCCGGCCCCGATACCCGGTCGGGTGGAGACCGCGCGTGTACGGATACTCGCCGGGCCAGCCGATCCGCTCGAAGCCCTCGTACGTGTCCCCGGGCCGGGGTCCGTAGACCGGCTCCACGGAGTCGCCCGAGAGCGTGGTGAAGTCGGCGTCCCGCTTGCGGGCGGAGTCGTACCTGGCCTGCCAGCGACGACGGCCCTCTTCGATGTCCATGCTTCGAATTTACTAGGACGTCCTAGTAAATGTCGATGGCGAACCGCCCTCGGTTGTACCGGGGGCGGGGGGTATTACGCCTGGGCGACGGCCGGGCCGTCGTCCTTGACCAGGGATTCCAGCTCGTGAGAGACCTTGCGCTCCACGAAAAAGGCGGCCGTGGGAATCGTGCCCGCGAGCAGCACCCAGATCTGCTTGCCCACCGGCCACTTCGCCTTGGACCCCAGGTCGAAGGCGAACACCAGATACAGCACGTACAGCCAGCCGTGCGCGATGCCGACGACGCTGACGAAGCTCGCGGCCCCGTCGATGTCCAGCAGGTACTTGGCGATGACGCCCAGGGTCAGCAGGACCAGCAGCACACCGGTGACGTACGCCATCACGCGGTAGCGGGTCAGCACGCTCTTCTTCATGCCGTCGAGCGTAACCGGACGCAACGGGCGATCTTCGGGCGGGTCAGGCCTCGTCGAAATCGGCGGCGGCGACCCGCAGGGGCCGCAGCATCGCGAAGATCTCCCCGCACTCCTCGGCGTCGTACGCCCCCAGCCCGAACTCCATCGCCATCAGATCCTGGGTGGCCGCCTCGACGACCTCCCGGCCCTTCTCCGTGATGGAGGCGAGCGTTCCGCGCCCGTCGTTCGGATTCGGCCGCTTGTCGACCAGACCCGACTTCACCAGCCGGTCGACGGTGTTGGTCACGGAGGTCGGATGCACCATGAGCCGCTCGCCGATCTTGGACATCGGGAGCTCGCCGGCCTTGGAGAAGGTGAGCAGGACCAGTGCCTCGTACCGCGCGAAGGTCAGTCCGTACGGCTTCACGACGGCGTCCACCTCGGCCAGGAGGATCTGCTGCGCACGCATGATCGAGGTGATGGCTGCCATCGAAGGGACGGGCCCCCAGCGCTGCTGCCAGAGTTCGTCGGCGCGGGCGATGGGATCGAAGGGAAGGCTGAGCGGCTTCGGCACGGCCCCGACCCTACCCGCCGGTCATATACCGGTCAGCCCTGTCTCGCTCTTCGGTCTTCCGTACGATCCGCACCTCCCGCAGGAGTACGAGAATCGCGACGGTCCCCAGCGCCCCGGCCCCCGCGACGGCCTGGTGCACCGGCAGCAGTTCGGCCGCCACGCCCGCGAGCGCCATGCCGACCCCCTGGACGGTCATCATCCCGGCGGTGAGCAGGGTCATGGCCCGCCCCCTGATCTCCTCGGGGACGGCCTCCACGTACCACTTGTCCAGGCCCAGGGTGTACGCCCCGGTGGCCCCGGTGAGCACGAGCGCGACCACGGCGAGCGCGACGCCCGGCCGTACCGCGTACAGCAGCAGCGGGAGCACGCTCACCGCGGCCAGCGGCAGCACGATCCGGGACCGGGTGGCAGGGGTGAGCGCGGAGCCCGCCCACAGCTCGCCCGCGATCGTGCCGACGGGCATCGCGCACATCAGCAGTCCGAGCGCGGCGGACGGCGCCCCGATCTCACCGGCGTACGGAGCCGCGAGGGCCTCCGGCGCGACGGCGAAGAGCGGCGAGACCCAGAACATCAGGGTCAGCGCCCGCACCTTCCGGTCCCCCATCACCAGCCGCGCCCCGGCGAGCGACTCGCGCAGCAGGGCGCCGCCGCCCCCGCCCTGCGACCGGGCGGGCCTGCGCCGCGTCCCGAAGCGGAGCAGCAGCGCGGAGGCGGCGAAGGTGAAGACGGTGACGCACATGGCGCCCCGCGGCGAGACGAAGGTCAGCAGCAGCCCGCCCGCCCCGAACCCGGCGAGCAGCGCGCTCTGCGAGACGATCCGCAGGAGCGAGCGCCCGAGAACGAACCGGTCACCGTCCCCGAGGATGTCGGTGAGGGTCGCCATGCGGGTCCCGTTGAAGACGGGGGACACCACGGCGACGGCGCACCGCAGGACGAGGAGCCCGGCAACGGGCGTACCGGGAAAGGCCATCAGGGCAGCGCTCCCGGCACAGACGAGATCACAGAGGACGAGCACGCGCCGGGCGGGAAACCGGTCGGCGACTCCGGCGAGGAGGGTGCCGCCGATGAGGTACGGGAGGAATCCGAGCGCGAAGGTGAGGGCGCTGAGGAGGGGAGACCCGGTGAGGTCGTAGACGAGAACGGTCAGCGCGATCTCGCTGACGACGACGCCGAGGAGGGAGAGGAGGTGGGCGAGGAAGACGGTACGGAACTCGCGGACGCGGAAGACGCTGCGATAGCCGGTGCCGGACTGGTCAACGCCGACCGGTCGGGCATCTTCGACCGGTCGGGCATCTTCAGCCCGTCCGGCGTTTGAGGACGAGCGGCCGGAGGCCGCGATCGGGGGTGCAGGGGGCGAAGCCCCCGCAAGCGGGGCCCGGGGTGCGACCCCGCCAGGCGGCGGAGCCGCACATGTCACAGCGGGGAGGGGCGGGGTAGGGGAAAGGTCCGGCGACGGCATGACCGCACCCTGCCCCCGCCCACCCCACCCGCCCTAGACTTTCGGCCCAGCCCGAATCACTCCCCGGGAACCCCATGCCCTTCCGCGTACACCTCGGCGAGGCCGACCTCCTCCGCTGCCGCTTCGCGCTCTCCCCCCTCTGGGAGACCCAGGAAGCCATCCGCACCCTCAACTCCCCCGCCCGCCACGGCTATCACCTCCCCTGGCTCCGCAAGATCCGGACCGCGGCCACCGGCCTGGACCTCACCCCGATCTGGCTGATGATGCCGCGCCGCGGGCACAACCCGGACTTCCTCTGCCCGCCGCCCCTGGGCCCCTCGGCCTCCTTCGAAGAGGAGATCGCAGCCGTACGGGCCACCGACCCCGAGCTCGCCCGCGACGACATGGCCCGCTCCCTCGCCTGCACGCCCGGTGCCGCCGAGACCCCGTCAGGTCAGCGCATGATCCACGAACCGGCCCGAGCCGTACGCGAGTTGGCGGACCTGATGGAGGCGGCCTGGCACGCCCTCGTGGAACCGGAGTGGCCCCGTCTGCGCTCGCTCCTGGAGGCGGACATCGCGTACCACTCCCGGCGTCTCGCCGAGGTCGGCCTGGGCGGCCTGCTCTCCGAACTGCACCCCCGCCTGAGCTGGGACGGCGCGACCGTCACGCTCGCCAACAACGGCGAGCACGTACGCGAACCGACCGGCCAGGGCCTGATGCTGATGCCCAGCACGTTCTGCTGGCCGGACGTGATCAGCGGATTCGACGCCCCCTGGCAGCCGACGGTCGTCTACCCCGCACGCGGCATCGGCGCCCTGTGGACGGAACAGGACGACGGCCGGACGCCGGACGCCCTCGCCAGGCTGCTGGGCCGGGCAAGGGCGGACGTACTGTGCGCGCTGGACGACCCCGCCTCCACCAGCGCGCTCGCGCACCGGCTGCGGCTGGCCCCCAGCTCCGTATCGGCGCATCTGTCGGCGCTGCGCGGGGCGGGCCTGCTGACGTCGCGCCGCTACGGACACCAGGTCCTGTACGAGCGGACGCCGCTGGGGATCGCCCTAAGCGGTGGACCCACCCAGGTAGCGCTCGACGGTGTCGACCTTTGAGGTCAGCCCGTCCGTGACCCCGGGCCGGATGTCCGCCTTGAGGACGAGCGAGACACGCCCCGCCCTCGCTTCGACGGCCGCGACGGCGCGCTTGACGACGTCCATCACTTCATCCCAGTCACCTTCGATGGAGGTGAACATCGCGTCCGTACGGTTCGGCAGACCCGACTCGCGCACCACGCGCACCGCGTCGGCCACGTACTCGCCCACGTCCTCGCCGACGCCCAGCGGGGAGACCGAGAAGGCGACGATCATCAGGCGACCACGCCTTCGCGACGGGCACGGGCCGCGATGACCGCGCTCTCGGCCTCGCGCTTGAGCTTGCGCTCGGCGAAGAAGCCGCCGGTCGGCAGGACCGACAGAACGAAGTAGAGGATGCCGGTGCCTGCGGACCACTTGGTGCGGTTCCAGGCGTCCAGCCAGAAGATCACGTACAGGACGAAGAGCACGCCGTGGACCATGCCCATGACCGGAACCGCGTTGAATTCCGTGGTGCGCTTGAGCACCGAGCACAGGAGCAGCAGCAGGAAGGAGACCGCCTCGGGGGCGGAGACCAGACGGAGGCGGCGGAGGGCGGAAGCGGTCTTGATGTCCACGGTGGGCAACCTTCGGCGTCGTAAGCAGCGAGTGATCTTGTGAATGTACGCACAAGCTCGAACCATTGTTGCAGTCGCCCTCCCCCGGGCCGTCTCAGGGTCCAGATCCTCCTCAAGGGCCCTGTTCGCGCCCCTCTTCTCCCCTTATCTTCGATTCCGTGGCTCAGTTCAGGCTCCAGGGGAGCAAGGTGCTCGCGGTCTCCATGACCGGCGACGCCGTCAAGGCGAAAAACGGCGCGATGGTCGCCTACGACGGCCAGATGGCGTTCAAGAAGATGTCCGGCGGCGGTGAGGGCATACGCGGCATGGTGACCCGGCGCCTGACCGGCGAGCAGATGGTCATGATGGAGGTGAAGGGGCAGGGCACCTGCTATTTCGCGGACCGGGCGAGCGAGATCAGCCTGGTCTCGCTCAACGGCGAGAAGCTGTACGTCGAGTCCAGCAATCTCCTGTGCACGGACGCGGGCCTGCGCACCGGCACCACCTTCACCGGTCTGCGCGGCGCGACCCAGGGCAACGGTCTGTTCACCACGACCGTCGAGGGCGTCGGCCAGGCGGCGATCATGTCGGACGGCCCGGCCGTGGTGCTGCGGGTGAGCGCGCAGTATCCGCTGCAGGTCGACCCGGGGGCGTACATCGCGCACACCGGAAATCTGCAGCAGCACTTCCAGTCCGGGGTGACCTTCCGCACGTTCATCGGGGAGGGCTCGGGCGAGGCCTTCCAGATCCGCTTCGAGGGCGAGGGGCTCGTGTACGTGCAGCCCAGCGAGCGCAACACCATCGGGGGCGAGGTCTGATGCCCTTCCGTGAGATCAACTCCAAGATGGTCGAGGCGACGGTGCTGCCCGGCCAGAAGATGTTCAGCCAGCGCGGGGCGATGCTCGCGTACAAGGGCGAGGTGTCCTTCACGCCCAACATCCAGGGCGGCCAGGGCGGCCTGGCGTCGATGATCGGCCGGCGCGTGGCCAACGAGGCGACGCCGCTGATGACGGTCGAGGGCAGCGGCACGGTGATGTTCGGCCACGGCGGTCACCACATCCAGGTGATCGAGCTCGCGGGCGACACCCTGTACGTGGAGGCGGACCGGCTCCTCGCCTTCGACGGGGCGCTGCAGCAGGGCACGATGTTCATGGGTTCGCAGGGCGGGGTGATGGGGATGGTGCGCGGCCAGGTCACCGGCCAGGGCCTGTTCACCACGACCCTCAAGGGCCATGGCGCGGTGGCGGTGATGGCGCACGGCGGGGTCGTGGAGCTGCCGATCACCCCGCAGCGCCCGATCCATGTCGACCCGCAGGCCTATGTGGCGCACCACGGCGACGTACGCAACAAGCTCTCCACGGCGCTCGGTTGGCGCGACATGGTGGGGCGCGGCTCGGGCGAGGCGTTCCAGCTGGAGCTGTCGGGCAATGGAGCGGTGTACGTACAGGCCTCGGAGGAGAAGCTGTAATGACGACCGGACCTGTGGTCTTCGACCCGATGTCGCTGCCCGTCGACGACAACGTCAACAAGTACACCTTCTGCGTGGAGCTCAAGAGCAGCCAGTGGCTGCTGCAGAAGGGCAAGATGATCGCCTATTACGGGCGGATCGACTTCAACGGCTTCGGACGGGGCCGGCTCGACAGCATTCTCCGTACGAGCTTCCACTCGCCGATGCACGCCGCGGACTGGGTCGTCGCGGAGGGCTCCGGCAAGATGCTCCTCGCCGACCGGGCGTTCGACGTGAACTCCTACGACCTGGAGAACGGCAACCTCACCATCCGCTCGGGCAACCTCCTCGCCTTCCAGCCGTCGCTCGCGCTGAAGCAGTCGATCGTGCCGGGCTTCCTGACGCTGATCGGTACGGGGAAGTTCGTGGCAGCGTCGAACGGCCCGGTCGTCTTCATGGAGCCGCCGATCCGCGTGGACCCGCAGGCCCTGGTCGGCTGGGCGGACTGTCCGTCGCCCTGCCACCACTACGACCACGGCTATATGACGGGAGTGATGGGCGGTATCCGGTCGCTGACGGGGATCGGCGGCACCTCGGGCGAGGAGCACCAGTTCGAGTTCGTCGGGGCGGGGACGGTCCTCCTCCAGTCGACCGAGGTGCTGATGGCGGAGCAGCCGACGGGTGCGGTGCCGCAGCAGGCGGGGGTGCCGGGCGGGGGGCCGAACACAGGTCAGCCCGGTGCCGTACCGCGTCTTCCCGGCCAGCTGGGGGACCTCCAGCGTCGTTTCGGCCTGTGACCGGTAGTCTGCGGAGTGCAACTTCGAACACATGTCACACACCTAGACTCGTCCGGCATTCAACTTCTTAGGTAGAATCCTCATCATGGACACCGAGACGGCCACCCCCTGGTTGACAGAAGCCGAGCAGTGCACCTGGCGCACCTATCTGGACGTCAACAGGCTTCTGACGTATCAGATGGAGAAGGACCTCCAGCCGTTCGGCCTGACCATGAACGACTACGAGATCCTGGTCAACCTCTCCGAGGCCGAGGGCCGCCGGATGCGCATGAGCGATCTCGCCACCGCCACCCTGCAGTCCAAGAGCCGCCTCTCGCACCAGATCACCCGCATGGAGAACGCGGGTCTCGTACGGCGCGAGAACTGCGAGTCCGACCGCCGCGGGCTGTACGCGGTCCTCACCGACCTCGGCGGCGAGACGATGCAGAAGGTCGCCCCGCATCACGTGGCCTCGGTGCGCAAGCACTTCATCGACATGCTGGAGCCGGAGGCGCTGGCCGCACTGCGCGCGTCACTGTCCCCGGTCGCCGACCATCTGCGCGGCCAGCGGAAGCCGTAGCGCGTACGGCCGCCGCCCGCCCCTGCCGCCTTTCAGGCCGAGGCGGGCGCCGCGGCCCGGGTGCGTACCCCCAGCCGCGACAGCCCCACGGCGCCCACCACCGCTGCCGCCGCAAGGCCGAAGCAGACCCCGACCGGCAGCCGGCCCACCAGCAGCCCCACCCCGGCCGTCCCGCCCGAAATCCCGGCGTTCACCGCGGTGTTGACCCACGCTCCCGCCTGGGTGCGCGCCCCGTCGCCCACCGTCTCGTCCGCGACGAGGTACGCCGTCGTGATCGCCGGGGCGACGAAGAGCCCCGCGATCAGCGCGACCGCCCCGAGCGCGAGGAGTCCCGGCGCGAAGGCCGCCGCAGCGAGCGCTCCCGCGAGCCCGAGCGCGAACAGCGGCAGCCGGGCCTGCGCGGGCCGCTTCCAGTCCACCGACCCGTTGGCCAGGCCGCCCGCCGCACTGCCCACAGAGAGCGCGGCCATCACCCAGGCCACCGCGTTCGTGTGTCCCCGGTCGTCGGCGAAGGCAAGCACGAGCAGGTCGAGCGCCCCGAGCGCGAGCCCGACACCGGCCGCGAGCAGCACCGGCTGGGCGACGCCCCGTACGACGCCCGCGGAACCCTGCCGCGCGCCGGGCCCGCTGCCGGTCATCGCGCGTACGGCGGGCGACGCCAGGAACGCCGCCGTGCCGGCCCCCACGAGCCCCGCGCTGAGCGCGACTCCGAGCGCGGGCGGCCCGGCCAGGAGCAGGGCGCCGACCAGCAGGGGGCCGCTCACGAAGAGCAGCTCCTCGGCGACTCCGTCGAGGCTGTACGCACGCCGCAGCAGATCGGCCCGGTCCCCCGCGAGCTGCCGCCACACGGTGCGCATCGTCGGTCCCAGTGGTGGGGTGAGGGCGCCCGCGAGCAGGGCGAGCGCCCCGAGCGCGGCGCTGTTCGCGCCCGGCCGCCAGGTCAGCGCGGTGAGCAGGGCGAGGGCCGCCGCGTACAGGGCGGCCAGCGGCAGGAGGACGCGGCGCGGCCCGTGGTGGTCGATGAGGCGGGCTTTGAGCGGGGACAGGAAGACGGAGGCGGCCCCGAAGAGCGCCATCGCGGTGCCGGCCACGGCGTACGAGCCGGAGCTCTGCTGGACGGCGAGGGTCAGCGAGAGGGAGACGGTCCCGTAGGACAGGCGGCCGAGCAGGGCGGCGCCGAAGGTGGCGCGGGCGTGCTGGAGCCGCAGGACAGCTGCGTACGACATGGGGTGTTCCTCGAAGAGTGCCGGGTGGAGGGGACGCCAAGGACCGCGACGAGAGGTCGCGGTCGGGGACGTGCCCTACGCACGGTCGAGGAACATGGTGGCGAAACTAGCAGCTCGGCCGGTCCCGGCCAAGGGGACAACTCCGCCCGGCAACTCCCTTTCAGGAGGCCGCCGTTACGCCTTCCACGAGGGTGTCGGCCGCCGTGTACGGGTCGAGCTCGCCCGCCACGATCCGCCCGGCCAGGGCGTCGAGCCGCTGGTCGCCGCGCAGGTCGCCGATGCGCTCCCGCAGGGCCGTGACCGCGATCGTCTCGACCTCGTGGGCGGCGCGGGCCCGGCGGCGCTCGGCCAGGACCCCGTGCTCGTCCATCCAGGCGCGGTGCTTCTCCAGGGCTTCGACGAGCTCGTCGATGCCCTCGCCGCGGGCCGCGACCGTCTTGACGATCGGCGGGCGCCAGTCGCCGGGGCCGCGCGATTCGCCCAGGCCCAGCATGTGGTTGAGCTCGCGGGCGGTGGCGTCCGCGCCGTCCCGGTCCGCCTTGTTGACGACGTACACGTCGCCGATCTCCAGGATTCCGGCCTTGGCCGCCTGGATTCCGTCCCCCATGCCGGGGGCGAGGAGGACGACGGAGGTGTCGGCCTGCGAGGCGATCTCCACCTCGGACTGGCCGACCCCGACCGTCTCCACGAGGACGACGTCGCAGCCCGCCGCGTCCAGGACGCGGATGGCCTGCGGGGCCGACCAGGCGAGCCCGCCCAGGTGGCCGCGGGTGGCCATGGACCGGATGTAGACGCCGGGGTCCGAGGCGTGCTCGGACATCCGGACCCGGTCTCCGAGGAGCGCACCGCCCGAGAAGGGCGACGAGGGGTCCACGGCCAGGACCCCGACGCGCTTTCCGGCCCTGCGGTACGCGGAGACGAGCGCCGAGGTGGATGTCGACTTGCCGACTCCGGGCGAGCCCGTGAGACCCACCACGTACGCGCCGCCCGTCAACGGCGCGAGCTGCGCCATCACTTCCCGCAGCTGCGGGGACGCCCCCTCCACCAGGGAGATCAGCCGGGCTACGGCCCGGGGCCTGCCCTCGCGGGCCTGCTCGACCAGGGTGGGGACGTCCACGTTGACAGCTCCGATCAGCGAATTTCCGTACCTACGGCGAAACTTACTTCCCTGTGACGCGAATGATCAGCGCGTCGCCCTGACCCCCGCCACCGCACAGCGCGGCCGCACCCACGCCGCCGCCACGGCGCTTCAGCTCCAGCGCGAGGTGCAGGACGACCCGCGCCCCGGACATGCCGATCGGGTGTCCGAGGGCAATCGCGCCGCCGTTGACGTTCACCTTTTCCGGCGATACGCCGAGGTCCTTCATTGACTGCACCGCGACGGCCGCGAAGGCCTCGTTGATCTCGATGAGGTCGAGGTCGTCGACGCCGATGCCTTCCTTGCCGAGCGCGTGCTGGATCGCGTTCGAAGGCTGCGACTGGAGCGAGTTGTCGGGGCCCGCCACATTGCCGTGGGCGCCGATCTCGGCGATCCAGTCGAGGCCCAGCTCGACGGCCTTCGCCTTGCTCATCACGACGACCGCCGCCGCACCGTCGGAGATCTGCGAGGCGGTGCCCGCGGTGATCGTTCCGTCCTTTGCGAACGCGGGGCGGAGCTTGCCCAGGGACTCCGCCGTGGTCTCGGGGCGGATGCCCTCGTCCTGCGAGAAGAGGACCGGGTCGCCCTTGCGCTGCGGGATCTCGACCGGGGTGATCTCCGCCTCGAACAGGCCGTTCTTCTGGGCTGCGGCGGCCTTCTGGTGGGAGCCGGCCGCGAACTCGTCCTGGGGCGTACGGGCAATACCCAGGCGGGTGTTGTGCTTCTCCGTCGAAGCGCCCATCGCGATGTTCTCGATGGAGTCGGTCAGCCCGTCGTACGCCATCGAGTCGAGCATCTCGATCGCGCCGTACTTGTAGCCCTCACGGGACTTCGGCAGCAGATGCGGGGCGTTGGTCATCGACTCCTGGCCGCCGGCGACGACCACGTCGAATTCGCCCGCGCGAATCAGCTGGTCCGCGAGCGCGATCGCGTCGAGGCCCGAGAGACACACCTTGTTGATCGTGAGCGCGGGGACGTTCATCGGGATGCCGGCCTTGACGGCCGCCTGACGTGCCGGGATCTGCCCTGCCCCGGCCTGGAGCACCTGGCCCATGATCACGTACTGGACCTGATCGCCGCCGATCCCGGCCCGGTCCAGCGCCGCCTTGATGGCGAAGCCGCCCAGGTCGGCGCCGGAGAAGGACTTCAGGGAGCCCAGCAGGCGTCCCATGGGCGTACGGGCGCCCGCGACGATCACGGAGGTGGTGGTACCTGTCGTTCCGGACACAGACATGGGCACGGCCCCTTGGATGGTGAGATGTGAACGAGGGTTTACTTGAATGTACTGAGCGGTACGCCGCTCGTCACCGCCTCACGAATGTGATCGCGCGCACGTTGCGTAACCACCCGTCGGCGCGCTGCACTTAAGCCATGCTGACGCGAATCGACCACATCGGGATCGCCTGCCACGACCTTGACGCCACCGTCGAGTTCTACCGTGCGACCTACGGCTTCGAGGTCCACCACACCGAGGTCAACGAGGAGCAGGGCGTACGCGAGGCCATGCTCAGGATCAACGAGACGTCCGACGGCGGCGCCTCCTACCTCCAGCTCCTGGAACCCACCCGCGAGGACTCCGCGGTGGGCAAGTGGCTGGCCAAGAACGGCGAGGGCGTACATCACATCGCCTTCGGCACCGAGGACGTCGACGGTGACTCCCAGGCCATCCGCGACAAGGGTGTCCGGGTCCTCTACGACCAGCCCAGGATCGGCTCCATGGGCTCCCGCATCACGTTTCTGCACCCCAAGGACTGTC
The DNA here is from genome assembly GCF_040654175.1 of Streptomyces sp. NPDC050738. Lineage (NCBI taxonomy): Bacteria > Bacillati > Actinomycetota > Actinomycetes > Kitasatosporales > Streptomycetaceae > Streptomyces > Streptomyces sp. NPDC050738. The sequence goes on from NZ_JBFAHN010000006.1 coordinate 152,601, forward strand.
ACGGCGTACTGACGGAACTGGTCACCTCCGCACCTCCCGCCTCCCCGGAGCACTGACCTCCGGATACCTGGGCCGGTAGAGTGGGCGGCTCCGGTCCGGGGCCGGATCGGGGCCTGTGACCCAGGTCTCGCCGATGATCTGACACCATTCCCCGGGGGCCGTCATGCACGACGACGTGCTCGCGTACGGAAGAAGTGTTGCGACCAGGGACGGATGGGACCGCGCAGTGCGGGGGTACGAACGCCAGGAGAGTCACCGGGCTGACGACCATCTCTCTCGGTTCGAGGCCGAGATGGACCGGCTGAAGACCGAGCGGGAGAAGGCCGTCCAGCACGCCGAGGACCTCGGCTACCAGGTCGAGGTGTTGCGCGCCAAGCTCCACGAGGCGCGCCGCAACCTCGCGTCCCGCCCTGCCTACGACGCGGCGGACATCGGCTATCAGGCCGAGCAGTTGCTCCGTAACGCCCAGACCCAGGCCGACCAGCTCAGGATGGACGCGGAGCGCGAACTGCGCGACGCCCGCGCCCAGACCCAGCGGATCCTGCAGGAGCACGCCGAGCACCAGGCGCGCCTGCAGTCCGAGCTGCACACCGAGGCGGTCACCCGCCGCCAGCGCCTGGACCAGGAGCTCAACGAGCGCCGCCAGACCGTCGAGGCCCACGTCAACGAGAACGTGGCCTGGGCCGAACAGCTCCGCGCCCGCACCGAAGCCCAGGCCCGTCGGCTCATGGACGAGTCGCGCACCGAGGCCGAGCAGTCCCTGGCCGCCGCCCGCGCCGAGGCCGCCCGCGTCGCCGAAGAGGCCGGCCAGCGCCTCAGCTCCGCCGCCGAGACCGCCCGCTCCGAGGCCGACGCGATCCTGCTGCGCGCCCGCAAGGACGCCGAGCGCCTGCTGAACGCGGCCTCGAACCAGGCGCAGGAGGCCACCTCCCACGCCGAGCAGCTGCGTACGTCCACGACCGCCGAGTCCGACCAGGCCCGCCAGCAGGCCGCCGAGCTCAGCCGCACCGCCGAGCAGCGGATGCAGGAGGCCGAGACGGCGCTGCGCGAGGCGCGCGCCGAGGCCGAGAAGGTCCTCAGCGAGGCGAAGGAGTCGGCGTCCAAGCAGCTGACCACCGCCGAGTCGACCAACGAACAGCGCACCCGCACCGCCAAGGCCGAGATCGCCCGCCTCGTCGGGGAGGCCACCACCGAGGCCGAAGCCCTGAAGGCGGAGGCCGAGCAGGCCCTCGCCGATGCGCGCGCGGCGGCCGAGCGGCTGATCAAGGAGGCGGGCGACAACGCCCGTACGGCCACCGCCGAGGACACCGCGGCGCAGCTCGCCAAGGCCGCCCGTACCGCCGAGGAAGTCCTCACCAAGGCCTCCGAGGACGCCAAGTCGACGATCAAGGCGGCGGCCGACGAGGCCGAGCGGATCCGCGACAAGACCGAGGCCGAGGTCGAGCGGCTGCGCGGCGAGGCCGCCGAGCAGGCCGAGTCCCTCAAGGGCGCGGCCAAGGACGACACCAAGGAGTACCGGGCCAAGACGGTCGAGCTGCAGGAGGAGGCGCGCAGGCTGCGCGGCGAGGCCGAGCAGCTGCGGGCCGAGGCGGTCGCGGAGGGCGAGCGGATCCGCGGCGAGGCCCGCCGGGAGGCCGTCCAGCAGATCGAAGAGGCGGCCACCACCGCCGAAGAGCTCCTCGCGAAGGCCCGTACGGACGCCGACGAGCTGCGCGCGGGCGCGGCGACGGAGTCCGAGCGGGTCCGTACGGAAGCCATCGAGCGCGCCACGACCCTGCGCAAGCAGGCCGAGGAGACGCTGGAGCGCACCCGCGCCGAGGCGCAGCGGCTGCGCGACGAGGCCGACGAGCAGGCCGAGGGCGTCAAGTCCCAGGCGGAGGAAGCCGCTTCGGCGCTCCGCGAGGAGACCGAGCGCGGCATAGAGGCCCGACGGGCCGAAGCGGGCGAGGAGTTGGCCCGGCTGCACACCGAGGCCGAGCAGCGCCTCACCGCATCCGAGACCGCCCTGGCCGACGCCCGTGGCGAGTCCGAGCGGATCCGCCGCGAAGCCGCGGAGGAGACCGAACGCCTGCGGGCCGAGGCCGCCGAGCGCATCCGCACGCTGCAGTCCCAGGCCGAGCAGGAGGCCGAGCGGCTGCGCGACGAGGCCGCAGCGGACGCCTCGCAGTCGCGGGCCGAAGGCGAGACCATCGCCGTACGGCTGCGCTCCGAGGCCGCCGCCGAGGCCGAGCGGCTCAAGTCCGAGGCACAGGACAGCGCGGATCGCGTACGTGCGGAGGCCGCGGCCGCGGCCGAACGCGTCGGCAACGAAGCGCAGGAGGCCCTTGCCGCCGCCCAGGAGGAGGCCGTACGCCGCCGCCGCGAGGCCGAGGAGACGCTGGGCTCCGCCCGCGCCGAGGCCGAGCAGGAGCGGACACGGGCCCGCGAGCAGAGCGAGGAGCTCCTCGCCTCCGCCCGCAAGCGGGTCGAGGAGGCGCAGGCCGAGGCGATCAGGCTGGTCGAGGAGGCGGACCGCAGGGCGACGGAGATGGTCGCCGCCGCCGAACAGACCGCCAAGGAGGTACGGGACTCCGTATCGGGTCTGCAGGAGCAGGCAGAGCAGGAGATCGCCGGGCTGCGCTCCGCCGCCGAGCACTCAGCGGACCGCACGAAGACCGAGGCCCAGGAGGAGGCGGACCGCCTCCGCTCCGACGCCTACGGCGAGCGCGAGCGCGCCAAGGAGGACGCCTCCCGTATCCGCTCCGTCGCCCATGAGGAGTCCGAGGCCGCCAAGTCCCTTGCCGAGCGCACCGTTTCGGAGGCGATCGCCGAGGCCGAGCGGCTGCGCGCGGACACCTCCGAGTACGCGCAGCGGATGCGCACGGAGGCTTCCGACGCGGTGGCATCCGCCGAGCAGGACGCGGCCCGCGCCCGGGCCGAGGCCCGCGAGGACGCCAACCGCATCCGCTCGGACGCCGCCGGCCAGGCCGACCTGCTGATCACCGAGGCCTCCTCGGAGGCCGAGCGGCTGCAGGCCGACTCCACGGCAGCGGCCGAGCAGCTGCAGACCGAATCGGTGGCCCGCGCCGAGCAGTTGGTGCGGGACGCATCGGGCGAGGCCGAGCGCCTTCGGGCCGAGGCGGCCGAGATGGTGGGCTCCGCCCAGCAGGCATCGGAGCGCATCCGCAACGAGGCCGAACGCGTCAAGGCCGAAGGCGCGGCGACCGCCGAACAGCTGCGCTCCGACGCCCAGTCGGAGGCCGACCGGCTCCTCGACGAGGCGCGTACGGCAGCCGCCAAGCGCCGCTCGGACGCCGCCGAACAGGCCGACCAGCTGATCGCCAAGGCCCAGGAGGAGGCGCTGCGTTCGGCCACCGAGGCCGAGGCGCAGGCCGACACCATGGTCGGCGCGGCCCGCAGCGAAGCGGAGCGGATCACCGCCGACGCGACGGTCGAGGGCAACAGCCTGGTCGAGAAGGCCCGTACGGACGCCGACGAACTCCTCGTCGGCGCACGCCGGGACGCCACCGCCATAAGAGAACGCTCGGAAGAGCTGCGCGACCGCATCACGGCCGAGATCGAGGAACTGCACGAGCGGGCCCGCCGCGAGACCGCCGAGCAGATGCGGACCGCGGGCGAGCGCGTCGACAACCTCATGAAGGCCGCGTCCGACCAGCAGATCGAGTCCGAGGCGAAGGCCAAGGAGCTGGTGTCGGAGGCCAGTTCGGAGGCGGGCAAGGTCCGTATCGCCGCCGTGAAGCGGGCCGAGTCGCTGCTCAAGGAAGCCGAGACGAAGAAGGCCACGCTCGTACGGGAGGCGGAGCAACTCCGCAGCGAGGCGCGGGCCGAGGCCGAGCAGCTCGTCGCGGACGCCACCCGCGAACACGATGTCCTGGTGCGCAGGCGCAAGGACATCCAGGCCGAGATCTCCCGTGTCCAGGACGTACTGGAGGCGTTGGAATCCTTTGAGGCACCCACCGGCGGCAACAGCAGCAAGGAAGGGGCCGTCAAGGCGGGCGCAGCAGCAGGTGGAACTCGTTCGAGTGGCAAGCCTTCCGAGAACTAGCCACTCAAAAGGCTGGACATTCTCCAGATCAAACGGGCATCTGCTCTATGACACGCCGCTTTGGCCCCTAGGATTCCCCCTATCACCTCACCGGTCTCATTCGACAGGAACCTCATGAGCGACACTTCCTCCCCATTCGGCTTCGAGCTCGTGCGGCGTGGTTACGACCGCGGTCAGGTGGACGACCGCATTACCAAGCTCGTCGCCGACCGTGACAGCGCTCTGGCACGGATCACCTCTCTGGAAAAGCGCATCGAGGAGCTGCACCTCGAGACGCAGAACGCCCAGGCCCAGGTCAACGACGCGGAGCCGTCGTACGCCGGTCTCGGTGCCCGCGTCGAGAAGATCCTCCGTCTTGCCGAGGAGGAGGCGAAGGACCTTCGTGAGGAGGCCCGCCGCGCCGCCGAGCAGCACCGTGAGCTGGCCGAGTCGGCCGCCCAGCAGGTGCGCAACGACGCCGAGTCGTTCTCCGCCGAGCGCAAGTCGAAGGCCGAGGACGAGGGCGTCCGGATCGTCGAGAAGGCCAAGAGCGACGCTTCCCAGCTCCGTGGCGAGGCCACGAAGGACGCGCAGTCCAAGCGCGAGGAGGCGGACGCCCTCTTCGAGGAGACCCGCGCCAAGGCCGCCCAGGCCGCCGCGGACTTCGAGACGAACCTCGCCAAGCGCCGCGAGCAGTCGGAGCGCGACCTGGCCTCGCGTCAGGCGAAGGCCGAGAAGCGTCTGGCCGAGATCGAGCACCGCGCCGAGCAGCTCCGCCTGGAGGCCGAGAAGCTCCGTACGGACGCCGAGCGCCGTGCCCGTCAGACGGTCGAGACGGCCCAGCGCCAGGCCGAGGACATCGTGGCCGACGCCAACGCCAAGGCCGACCGGATCCGCAGCGAGTCGGAGCGCGAGCTGGCGGCGCTGACGAACCGCCGCGACTCGATCAACGCGCAGCTGACCAACGTCCGCGAGATGCTGGCCACCCTCACCGGTGCCGCTGTCGCCGCCGCGAGCAGCCCCGTGGACGACGAGCCGGTCTCCCGCGGCGTCCCGGCGCAGCAGACCCGCTGAGGCGCGGCTGACGTACAGCCGGCCTACAGCTGACGCATACGGCTCACAGCCCCCTGCCACTCCGGTGGCGGGGGGCTTTGTGCCGTTTTAGCGTGACCGCATGATCGAGCTCGAGGGCCTCACCAAGCGGTACGGCGACAAGACCGCCGTCGACCAGCTGTCGTTCCAGGTCAGGCCAGGTGTGGTGACCGGCTTCCTCGGCCCGAACGGCGCCGGCAAGTCGACCACCATGCGGATGATGCTCGGTCTCGACAACCCGACCGCAGGATCGGTCCGTATCGACGGCAAGCACTACCGCGAGCTCGCCGAGCCGCTGAAGTACATCGGTGCGCTGCTCGACGCGAAGGCGATGCACGGCGGCCGGAGCGCGTACAACAATCTGCTCTGCCTGGCCCAGTCCAACCGCATCCCCACCTCCCGGGTCTCCGAGGTCCTGGACACCGTGGGTCTGACGGCGGTGGCGAAGAAGAAGTCCAAGGGCTTCTCGCTGGGCATGGGGCAGCGGCTGGGAATCGCCTCGGCCCTTCTCGGCGACCCCGAGATCCTGATGTTCGACGAACCCGTCAATGGTCTGGACCCCGAGGGAATTCACTGGATCCGCAACTTGATGAAGAGTCTTGCGGCAGAAGGCCGCACGATCTTCGTATCCAGCCACCTGATGAGCGAAATGGCGCTCACCGCCGACCACTTGATCGTCATCGGCCAGGGAAAACTGCTCGCCGACACCTCGATGGCCGATTTCATCCACCAGAACTCACGCAGTTACGTACGGCTGCGCTCGCCGCAGCAGGAGCGGCTGCGGGACGTCATCACCGAGGCCGGCATCACGGCCGTCAGCGTCGGCGACGGCTCCCTGGAGGTGGACGCCGCGAGCAGCGAGCAGCTGGGCGAGCTGGCGGCGAGCCATCAGCTCGTTCTGCACGAGCTGTCGCCGCAGCGCGCCTCGCTGGAGGAGGCCTTCATGCAGATGACGGCCGGTTCCGTGGAGTACCACGCGCACACGGCGGACGGCGAGGCCCCGCGGGCGCACCCGGAGGCGGGCCAGCAGAGCCCGCAGGCCCCGCAGTGGGGTCAGGGCTTCACCCGCGGCAAGAACAAGAACGAGGGAGCCTGACCCATGGCATCGGTACCTGCGGTCCTCACCTCGGAGTGGACCAAGATCCGTACGGTGGCCTCGACCACCTGGACGCTGCTCATCGCCCTGGTCGTCACGGTGGGCATGAGCGTCGGCCTGTGCGCCCTGATGAAGGCCAACTTCAAGGACCTCTCGGAGCAGGACAAGCTCACCTTCGACCCGACCTCGATCTCCATGTCGGGGATGATGCTCGGCCAGCTCGCCATGATCGTCTTCGGCGTCCTCGTCGTGGGCAACGAATACAGCAGCGGAATGATCCGCACCTCGCTCGCCGCGGTCCCCCAGCGCACCACCTTCCTGCTCAGCAAGATCGTGGTGGCGGGCGTGCTGACCCTGGTCGTCGGCCAGGTCGCCGCCTTCTGCTCCTTCTTCCTCGGCCAGGCGCTGCTCGGCGACCACTCCACGACGATCGGCGACGACAACGTCCTGCGCGCGGTGGCGGGCGGCGGCCTCTACATGGGGCTCATCGGGATCTTCGCGATGGGGGTGGCGAGCATCCTGCGCAGCTCGATGCTGTCGCTGGGCATCCTGATGCCGCTGTTCTTCCTGATCTCGCCGATCCTCAACTCCGTCTCGCAGACGAAGAAGATCGCCCAGTTCCTCCCCGACCAGGCCGGCACCCGGATGACCCAGGTCATCGACAACCCCGACAGCAGCATCGCCTACGGCCCCTGGGGCGGCTTCGCGATCCTCGTCGGCTGGGTGGTGCTCGCGGTCGTCTGCGCGCTGGTACTGCTCAAGAAGCGGGACGCCTAGGGTCACGACTTGGCCGGAACCGTCAAGGCCTGGATATCCTCCTCACTCATACGGGGGCGTTCGGCCGCATTGAGGCGGCAGCCCCGACGACCTGAAACCGTCGATGGGGCTGGAGAATGATCGAGGCAGTCGGCCTGACGAAGCGCTATGGCGCCAAGACAGCCGTGTACAACCTTTCCTTCCAGGTGCGCCCAGGAACCGTGACCGGCTTCCTGGGCCCCAACGGCTCCGGCAAGTCCACCACCATGCGCATGATCCTGGGGCTCGACGAGCCCACCTCGGGCCATGTGACCATCGGCGGTCACCCCTTCCGCAAGCTGCCGAACGCACCGCGCCAGGTCGGCGCCCTGCTGGACGCCAAAGCCGTGCACGGCGGGCGCAGCGCGCGCAGCCACCTGCTGTGTCTGGCGCAGCTCTCCGGTATCCCGGCCCGCCGCGTCGACGAGGTGCTGGGCGTCGTGGGTCTGCAGGAGGTCGCCCGCAAGCGCTCCAAGGGCTTCTCGCTCGGCATGGGCCAGCGTCTGGGCATCGCTGCCGCGCTGCTCGGCGACCCGCAGGTGCTGCTCTTCGACGAGCCGGTCAACGGTCTCGACCCCGAAGGCATCCTCTGGGTCCGCAACCTCATGAAGTCCCTTGCCGCCGAGGGCCGTACGGTCTTCGTCTCCTCGCACCTCATGAGCGAGATGGCACTCACCGCCGACCACCTCATCGTGATCGGGCGCGGCCAGCTGCTCTCCGACATGAGTGTCGGCGCCTTCATCTCGGCCAACTCCGCCGACTTCGCGCGCGTCCGCACCCCGCAGACCGAGCCGGAGCAGCGCGAGAAGCTCTCGGCCGCGCTCACGGAGGCCGGCGGCCATGTCATGCCCGAGCAGGACGGCGGGCTGCGGGTGACCGGGCTGCCGCTGCCCAGGATCAGCGATCTGGCGCACGAGGCGGACGTACGCCTCTGGGAGCTCTCCCCGCACCAGGCGTCGCTGGAGGAGGCGTACATGCGGATGACGCAGGGCGCCGTGGACTACCGCTCGACGGTGGACCAGCGCGCGGGCCTGCAGCAGCCGGTCCCGCAGCAGCAGGGTTACGGATACGCACCGCCGCAGCCCGTGGGCCAGCAGCCGCAGCCCGGCTGGTATCCCCCGCCGCCGCCCGGCCAGCAGCCGGGCCAGGCCGCACCGGGTCAGAACCCGTACGCGGCGGCCCCGGCCCCCATGCCCACGATGCAGCTCGCGCCGGCCCCTGCGCAGCCCGCGCCCCCCGCATCCGCCCCCACCATGCACCTCGCGCCCGTCGCCCCGCCTGCCGAAGCGCCGCCCGCCGAGGCCCCCGCACCCTCCGACCTGACCAAGCCCGAGGACGCCCGATGACCGCCCCGACCCCGCCCCCGGCCCAGGCCCCGGCCCCGTACCAGCAGCAGCAACCGATGGCCGGTGGTGGCTACACCTCGCCGATCCCGGTGCGCTCCACGCACCTGGGCCACGCGCTCGCCTCCGAGTGGACGAAGATCCGTACCGTCCGCTCCACGATCTGGACGCTCGGCGTGATGTTCGGCCTGGTCGTCGGGATCGGCGTGCTGGTCGCCTTCCAGTTCGACGACGCGGACTTTTCCGACGCCCCGTTCACCGCGCCCGCGGTCTTCGGTCTGCTGCTCGGGCAGATCTGCATCATCACGCTGGGCGTACTGGTGGTCTCCTCCGAGTACGGCACCGGCATGATCCGTACGACCTTCACCGCATCCCCGCAGCGGTGGCGCGTCCTCGCGGCGAAGATGATCGTCTTCTTCGGTCTCTCCTACTCCGCCCTGTTCATCGCCATTGGTCTGGTCGGTCTGGTCACCGCCGGGCTCCACAGCGGCGCCAGCTCCCCCACCGGCGGGGAGCTGATGCGCAGCCTTCTGGGCGCCTCGCTCTACGTCTCGCTGCTCGGCCTGCTCGGAATCGCCGTCGGCTCGATGCTGCGGCACTCGGCGGGCGCGATCACCGCGATGCTCGGCCTGGTGCTGCTGCCGTCGATCCTGGGCCCGATCCTCGGGATCTCGGAGAGCCTTCGGCCGATCGCCGACAAGCTCATGGAGTACAACGCCCCGACTTCGATCGTCATGCTCTTCGGCCTGGCGGGCGACGGCGACCAGGCCGGCAACGGCATGAAGCAGCTCGCCCTGCTGGCCGTGGTCACCGTGGCCGCGGTCGCCGGTTCCTTCGCGCTGCTGAGCAAGCGCGACGTCTGAGCCGGCCGGCCAACTCCCTCAGTAACGAGGCGCGTTACGGGACCGCTGCACCTTCGAGGTGCGGCGGTCCTTCGCGTTCCAGCAGGCCTTGTGCCAGTGCCTGCGGTCGTCCACTCCGCCGTACTCCGGCCAGGCCACCACATGCGGGACGCCCGAGGGGATCTCCTGATCGCAACCAGGGCAGCGATAGCGCTTGCCCGCGGCGGCGGCGCCGCTGACCATGCGCACGAGCCACTCCTCGCCCTGCCAGGACTCGGTGCGCTGCAACCCGAAGCGGTCGGGGCCCGCTCCCCCTCCTCCGTCGGAAGGTTCACTCGGACTCTCGCCCCCACTGGGGCGGTTGCGGCGCGGAGACACGTGACACCTCACGGGGCAGAACGGACACTTTCTCTCACATCCCAGCCTACGGGGAGCGGAAGAGGGTATTCGCCCCAGCACGGGACCCCACTTGGCGGACAATCACAATTACTCGCGCGTAGGCCGTGCCTTTGGCACGTGTCAGACGTTATTGCCAGTAGTGGAGAGTGCCGCGTCGGCCGCAGGGAGGCGGATGGCCATGCGTGTGGGGGCCTTTGTACTGGCAGCTCAGTTCCCGGGACAGGGACAGGGGGAGTCGCTGCACCGCGCGCTGCGGTCCGCCGAGGTCGCCGAGGAGTGCGGGCTGGATTCGGTCTGGCTGGCGGAGCATCACTTCGTTCCGTACGGCGTGTGTCCCTCCGCCGTCACGCTGGCCGCGCTCGTGCTGGGCCGTACGTCCAGGATCCGCGTCGGTACGGCGGTGAGCGTGCTGCCCAGCGCGCACCCGGTCGCGCTCGGCGAGCAGGCGGCGCTTCTCCACATCGCGTCCGGGGGCCGCTTCAGCCTCGGCGTGGGACGCGGCGGGCCCTGGGTGGACCTGGAGGTCTTCGGCGCGGGACTCGAGGCGTACGAGAGCGGCTTCCCGGAATCCCTCGACCTGTTGCTGCGGTGGCTGCGCGAACCCCGGGTGTCCGCCGAGGGCGAGCGGTTCGCCTTCCGCGAGGTCTCCGTCGTCCCGAGGGCGGGCGAAGTGCTCGGACCGGGCGCCGACGCCGAAGGTCCGGAAGTCGTCGTCGCCTGTACGTCGCCGAAGAGCGTGAAGCTCGCCGCGGAGCGCGGACTCCCGATGCTGCTCGGGATGCACAGCAACGACGAGGAGAAGGCCCAGATGGTCGCCCTGTGGCGCCGCGTGGCCCGTGAGGCGGGCCACTGCCCCGACGGCGCCCATGTGTCGGCGGGCGTGGCGCAGATCGCGGACCGTCCGGCGGAGGCGGCGGAGACGCTGCTGAAGGCGATGCCCGGCTGGCTGAAGCAGGGGCTCGACGCCCATGTGACGGTCGACGGCCGCCACCGCGCGATGCGCGACCCGGTCGCGTACACGGAAATGCTCTGCGGGCTGCACCCGGTGGGCACTCCCGCACTGGCCGCCGACAGGATCGCGGCCACGGCCGAGAAGACCGGCATCACGCGCTTCGCACTGCTCGTCGAGGGGTCGGGCGACGTGGCCGCCACAGAGGAGAATGTACGGCGCCTGGGGGCCGAAGTCCTGCCGCTCATCGGCTAGTTGCAACCCGCCTCGGTCAACCTGCCGGGTGCCGCCGCCCCACATCAGTACACCTCCCGCGATGCGGAGCGGCAGCTCAATGCTTCAGCAGTCCCGGAGTTCGGGCGACTGGTTCAGCAGCTGGCCGCGTATCGAGGTGAAGCGGGCGAGCCGCTCGTCGACCGAGGAGTCCAGCGGGAAAACCGCCACACGGTGGCAGTTCTGGAATGCCAGTCGCACTCCGAAGTGGCGCTGAAGCGCACCTCGTATCGCATCACTCGCAAGAGCGCGCAGCAGCTGGCCGCGCGCCTGCTCGTTGGGCGGCGGCGTCTGATTGTCAGCGAACTCGCCGCCGTCAACCTTCAGTTGAGCCACCAGAGAGCTGATCATCTCCCATGCGTAGGGCAGGGAGGTCCGGACGCAGTCAACGAAGTCGGCTTCGCTGACCTCGCCTCGCTCGGCCTGTTCGAGTAGGGCCGGTGAGACGTCGAGCGACATGGGTTCTCCTCTCGCGGCCCCGCGACATGCACGGGGCCTTACGGGCAGGGAAGAGTTCGACGACGCAGCGTGCACGCGCGGCGACCTCCAGCTTCCACGGTAAGCGCGCAACCCCGGCCGCACCAGAAGAATGGGCACACAACCGGCCAATAACGAACGGGGTCGTACGGGAAATATGGTGCGGCCCGAAAAAGCTCGGTCGGCGGCGGCGGCCGTCGCGGGACGGGCGAATCGCGTGCACCCCCACGCGTCGAGTAGCGTTGCCGACCATGCGTCTCGTCATCGCCCGCTGCTCCGTCGACTACGCGGGCCGCCTCACCGCCCATCTGCCCTCCGCACCGCGCCTGATCCTGGTCAAGGCGGACGGAAGTGTCTCCATCCACGCCGACGACCGGGCCTACAAGCCCCTCAACTGGATGTCGCCGCCGTGCACCCTGAAGGAGGGTTCGGGGGACGACGCCGGTGTGTGGACCGTCATCAACAAGGCGGGCGAGAAGCTCATCATCACGATGGAGGAAGTCCTCCACGACTCCTCGCACGAGCTGGGCATCGACCCGGGGCTCATCAAGGACGGCGTGGAAGCGCACCTTCAGGAGCTGCTCGCCGACCGGATCGAGATCCTCGGCGAGGGCCACACGCTGATCCGCCGCGAGTACATGACGGCGATCGGCCCGGTCGACATCCTGTGCCGGGACGCGGACGGCGGGACCGTCGCCGTGGAGCTGAAGCGGCGCGGCGACATCGACGGTGTCGAGCAGTTGACCAGGTACCTGGAACTGCTGAACCGCGACCCCCATCTCGCCCCGGTCAAGGGCGTGTTCGCGGCCCAGGAGATCAAGCCGCAGGCGCGGGTGCTGGCCACGGACCGCGGGATCGGCTGTGTCGTCCTCGACTACGACGCGATGCGCGGCATCGAGGACGACAAGCTTCGGCTGTTCTGAGTTTCCGTTACGACGCCGGTCAGGCCGGCACCGTCCCCTGGCTCGCGCCGGTGGTCGGTGCGGTACTGACCGGCGTTTTCGTTGCCGGGGCGCTCGTGGACTTCGTCGGCACGATGGTCGGCCCGGTCGATCCGGAGGCCGAGGTCGAGGTGGACGGAGTCGTCGGGGGCGTCGTAGGCGGGGTCGTGGGCGGCGTCGTCGGAGGGGTCGTCGGCGGCGTCGTGGGTGGGGTGGACGGCTTGGAGGTGGTCGGCTTCGGCGTCGGCGAACCCGGCTTGGTGGTCTTGCCCGGCGACGTCGGCTTGCCCGGAGTGCTCGGCTTGCCCGACGTGCCCGGATCGGAACTCGCTCCCGGCGTCGAGCCGGAGCCCGAAGTGCCCGGGGCGGGCTGCGAAGGATCGGCCGAATTGCCGCCGGTGCCTCCGGTCGCACCGCCGCCCGGCCGGGTGGTGGACCCGTCGGACGGAGTGTCCGCGTCCAGCCCGTCCTGGTTGTCGCCCTCTTGGACCGTCTGGCCGTTGCCGCCCTTCTCGGGGGGCTTGTCGCCGTTGCCCGACGTCGCGCCGAGCGTCACCACGGTGCCGAGCACGGCGGCGAGCAGAGCGCCCGCCCCCGCGGCCACCACGTTGCGCCGCGCACCGCGGAGCACCGAACGGCGCACGGGTGCGCCGCCGACCGGTGTGGTCCGCCGGGTGACCACCGTCTCGTTCTCCGACGGCCCCTGCGGCAGGGGCGGTACGGCTGCCGGTACGCCGCCGGGCGGCGAGGCCGACTCCTCGTAGCGCGCCGCCGGGACCTCTTCCCCCGCGGGCGTACGGCCTTCGAGCGCGAAGCCCCCGGAGCCGGACCGGTCGGCGACCAGAGCGAGCGCCCTGCGTCCCGCGACCGTGCCGCGCTTGTCGGCGAGGGCGCCGCGCATCGCGATCGACGCCTCCAGCTCGGCGCGCGCCCGGTCGATGTTCCCGGTGCAGAGCGCCAGCACCCCCAACTCGTGGTGGAAGTACGCCTCGTCACCGACGTCACCGGAGATCCGGGCCGCCTCCTGGCCGGTCCGCAGCGACCGCTCCCAGGCGCCCCAGTGCAGACCCGCGGCGAAGGCCGGAGCCGCGCTGCGGGCCAGCTGCACCCCGGTGCCCGCGTACTCCGTCTCGCCCGCGGTCACCAGAGCGGTGAGCGCGGCCAGCAGGGCGTCGGCCTCGGCGGCGGCCCGCTCGGCCGTCACCGAGGGGTGCCCCGCCCACCAGGCGTAGTGCTGGGCGGCGGCGTGGGGGGGGGGGGGGGCCCCCCGCCCCCCCCCCCCCCGCCCCCCGCCGCGGGGGGGGGCCCCCGCCGCGCCCGCCCCGCGCGCCCCGCCCCGCGGCCCGCCCCGCCCACCTGGCGTCGGGCGGGGCGGGGGGGGGGGCGCGGCCGCCCCCCCCCTCCGCGTACCCGGCGGACTCCAGCTGCTGTACGACACCGGCGGCCAGCCGGTAGCGCCCACCGACCGCGGAGAGCAGACCGCTGTGGGCCAGCTCGCCCAGCGCGGCATCCGCGTGCGTGTCCCCCACCAGCGCCGGCAGATGCGCCTGGTGCGGGACTTCGCCGCCGAGCGCCACCGCGAAGTGCAGGGTCGCCTGCGCGGACTCGCTGAGCCGTGAGGCGAGCAGAGCCGCGGGGGCCGCGCCCTCGCCCAGTGAAGGCAGCGGGAGCTCGTGCGCTTCCTCGGCCCCGAAAGCAGCGTCAACCGGCTGCCCGTCGAAGTACCCGTAAGAGTCGAACGCGCTGGGATCGATCCGCAGCTGATCGCGCTGGCGCAGCAGCGCACCCGCCTGTACGAAGCGCAGCGGCAGCCCCTCGGATTCGAACCAGAGGTCGCCCGCCCAGTTGGCCTCCTCGTCGGTGAGCGGCCGCTCGACGGCACGCTCCAGGAGCTCCAGCGAGGCGCTGCGGCCGAGCCCGCCGAGGAAGACCTCTTCCAGGTGCGAGTCGTCGGACGGGGCGGCGGTCCCGGGTGTGGCGGAGAGCAGGAAGGCGCACTCGGGTGTGGCGTCGAGGAGCTCGTCCAGCGCGCTGCCGCCGAACTCCAGGTCGTCCAGGACGACGACGGCGCCGATCTGATGGACCAGGTCGAGCAGTTCACCGCGGTCGGGCCGGTGCATCGGCGCGCTGAACACGGCGGCGAACAGATCGTGCAGCAGATCGGCGGGGGTCCGGTGATAGCCCGAGAGCCGTACGACACCGTCCGGCGCCAGCTCGGCACAGTCGTCCGCGACGGCGTCGAGCAGCGCGGTGCGTCCCGAGCCGCCGGGTCCCGTCAGCCGTACGGAGCGTCCGCGCGCCAGCAGCCGAACCAGGCGCTCACGCTCCTCCTGCCGCTCCAGCAGCGGGAGTTCGGGCGCGAGCGGACCCGGCGGCAGCGGCGGCTTCGCCGCACGCAGCAGCTCCGCGCGCTCGTCGGTGCGGTGGCGCACCGGCCGGGCGGGCTGCTCCCCCGGTGGGCAGGGCTCTATCTCGCTGCCGTCCACGGGGTTGACGGTGAGCAGGAAGTCACCGGTCACGAGCTGGACCGTACGTACGGGCGCAGCCGATGACGGCTGCCCGAGATCGGGTGTCAGAGCATCGCGCGGCGGTCGCTGCGGCCGTGGGCCTTCACCGCGTCCGTCGCTGTAGTCGTTGTTGTCGTGACCGTAATCTTCGGGTCCCCGGTTTATCGGGTCCATGGTCAAAGCCCCCCAGATGGCGCTGCGTGCGGTTGCCCCTCCCGGCCTCGCACATCGCGCTGTCGCTTCTGGTCCGGTGCCCACCACATGGGTTGCGTCAATCGGTGGGCGAGCGAACCCTAAACCTTCGCACAGTATCCACGAGCACGCGGGGTGCCGGGCCGTCCAAGACGTCACAGCTTCGTGAGGATTGCGCGAGGAATCCCATCCTCACACTCCCTCCACAGACGTCACACCCGAGGAAGTGCCTCTGCGACGATTCCGCCCTCGATGGCCAGAATGCGGTGCAGCCGGGTCGCCACCAAAAGGCGCTGCATCTGTGGCGGTACGCCACGGAGCACCAGTCGCCGACCGCACCGTCCGGCCCGCCGGTGGGCGCCCATGATCACGCCCAGTCCGGTCGCATCCCAGGAGTCCAGCTCGGTCAGGTCGAGCACGAGGTCGCCGGCTCCGTCGTCGACGGCCGTGTGCAGGACCGTACGGGCGTCCGCCGCGCTGCGGACGTCGAGGCGGCCCCCGACGACCAGCTCGGCATGGTCGCCCTTGATGTGCATATGAACTCCCCGGGAGTGCTCCGCGCGATTCACGTCTTTCACGTATGACACTGAACTGACTGCCCCGCAGGCGGAGAAGTTGCCGTCTGTAAGCGAACTGATACCGAATTCACCCTTGGGGGTGACCCCTGGGCGACAAATGCCTAGTGCTTGTAGAAGCCCTGCCCGCTTTTGCGGCCGATATCGCCCGCGTCCACCATCCGGCGCATCAGCTCGGGGGGTGCGAACTTCTCGTCCTGGGATTCCGTGTAGATGTTGCTGGTGGCGTGCAGCAGGATGTCGACGCCCGTCAGGTCGGCGGTGGCGAGGGGGCCCATCGCGTGTCCGAAGCCCAACTTGCAGGCGATGTCGATGTCTTCCGCGCTGGCGACGCCCGACTCGTACAGCTTGGCCGCCTCCACCACGAGGGCCGAGATCAGCCGGGTGGTCACGAAGCCGGCCACATCACGGTTGACCACGATGCAGGTCTTGCCCACGGATTCGGCGAACTCCCGTGCGGTGGCGAGGGTTTCGTCACTCGTCTTGTAGCCGCGCACCAGCTCGCAGAGCTGCATCATCGGCACCGGCGAGAAGAAGTGCGCACCGACGACGCGCTCCGGACGCTCCGTCACGGCCGCGATCTTCGTGATCGGGATGGCGGAGGTGTTGGAGGCGAGGACGGTGTCGTCCCGCACGATCTTGTCGAGCGCGCGGAAGATCTCGTGCTTGACCTCGAGCTTCTCGAAGACCGCTTCGACGACGATGTCGGCGTCGGCGACCGCGTCGAGTTCGGTGCTCGTGGTGATACGGGACAGCGCCGCTTCCGCGTCGGCCGCGTCCAGCTTCCCCTTGGCGACGAAGCGGTCGTAACTGGCCTTGATGCCGTCCGTGCCACGGGTCAGTGCCGCATCCGTCACATCGCGCAGTACGACGTCCCAGCCGGCCTGCGCCGAGACCTGTGCGATACCGGACCCCATGAGTCCGGCGCCGATGACGGCGAGCTTCCTGGCCACGTGCGTACCCCTTTGACGAATTCCTTACTACGGCTCTGGCCGGAGGCTATCGGCCAGGAAGCGCCTTGGGGCCGTTTGGAGATGCGCGTCACGTCTCAGATGACGGACATCACACCGGACATCCTCATCACGCGCCACGGACTGCGTAGTTGAGCACCTTTTCGCTCAGCAGTTCCTCCATCTCGTCGAGGAGGCCGAGCGCGTCGCGGGAGACCTCGTCGAGGGGATGGCCGGCGACCGCCCGGCGCCCGATGAAGGCGGCCAGGGTGGAGTGCACCCAGTTGATCTGTCCGGCCACGAGCGCCGGCATGGGGTCGTCCTCTTCCGCCCCGACCTCCTCGCGGAGGGTTTCCTCCAGGTGCGCGAGCGCCTCCTTCTGCGCGATGCCGCGCTCCTGGTCCTCCAGTCGGCCGTGCTCGTACTGGTCGCCCTGGTGATGGGCCTGCGCGCCCCGCTGGCGGGCATCCTCATCGGCTTCGCGTTCGTGGCCCTGCTCACGCTCTCGCTGGGCTCGCTCTCGTACGCGGTGGCCATGGGGGTCGACCAGCCGCAGGGATTCGGGCCGCTGGTCAACGCGTTCACCATGCCGTCGATGCTGCTGTCGGGCCTGATGCTGCCGATCGCACCGGGACCCGCCTGGCTCGACGTGGTGTCGCACTTCGTGCCGTTCCGCTATCTCGTCGACGCGATGCGCAGCGCGTACGTCGGCGAGTACGCGACGGCGCAGATGCTCCACGGGGTCCTGGTCGCCGCCGGATTCGCCGTGTTCTCCGTGACGGTGGGCACACGTGTCTTCCGCCGGGCCGGAGCGTAACTACGCTGGTGGCATGGTCAATCTGACGCGCATCTACACCCGTACCGGCGACCAGGGCACCACGGCCCTGGGCGACATGAGCCGCACCGCCAAGACCGATCTGAGGATCTCGGCGTACGCCGACGCCAACGAGGCCAACGCGGCGCTCGGCACGGCGATCGCCCTGGGCGCGCTGGAGGAGGAGGTCGTGAAGGTCCTCACCCGCGTCCAGAACGACCTCTTCGACGTGGGCGCGGACCTGTGCACGCCGGTGGTGGAGGCCCCCGAGTTCCCGCCGCTGCGCGTCGAGCAGTCGTACATCGACAAGCTGGAGGCGGACTGTGACCGCTTCCTGGAGGACCTGGAGAAGCTCCGCAGCTTCATCCTCCCCGGCGGCA
Source organism: Streptomyces sp. NPDC050738 (assembly GCF_040654175.1). Classification (NCBI taxonomy): domain Bacteria; kingdom Bacillati; phylum Actinomycetota; class Actinomycetes; order Kitasatosporales; family Streptomycetaceae; genus Streptomyces; species Streptomyces sp. NPDC050738. The sequence continues at coordinate 170,250 of NZ_JBFAHN010000006.1, forward strand.
CGCCCGGAGCGGCCCTGCTGCACCAGGCATGCACGGTGGTACGACGGGCCGAGCGCTCCACGTGGTCGGCGCTGGAGGTGCACGGAGCCAGAGAAAAGGGAGGAAGTATGAACCCCCTCACGGCCACCTACCTCAACCGCCTCTCGGACCTCCTGTTCATCCTGGCCCGCACGGCGAACAAGGAGATCGGCGACGTCCTGTGGGTCCCGGGCGGAGACCGCTGAGGAAGCGGGGGCGGGGGCCCCGCCTCCGCCCCCGCTACCGCCCCGCGGGCCCCCGCTTGGGAAAGACCGTGTAGCTCCCCGCGATCACCACATTCAGCCCGATCAGAAAAAGCATCCGCCCCTGCCAGGCCCGCAACGACGCCACATCCCCATCCCCGCCCACGTACCAGACCGCGGCCTGCAGCAACCCGATCGCGATCACCGAAGCCAGCGTCCACCGCGCCGCCGTCTGCCACTCGCGCACAGCCCGCGCAGCCCCGTACTTCGGCGGCTGCACCGGCGGCGGCCCACCCGCGAACCGGTGCGCGAACCGCACGTCGGCCCACCGGACCGCCCGGTGCCCCATCGCCACGGTGAACCCGATGTAGACCGCCGCGAGCCCGTGCATCCAGTTCGGCTCGGCCCCGTTCTTCAGGTCCATCGCCGTCACCACCAGCAGCACCAGCTCCAGCAGCGGCTCGCAGAGCAGCACCGCGAGCCCCGCCCTGGGCATCTTCGCCAGATACCTGAGCGCCAGCCCGCCGGCCAGCAGCACCCAGAATCCGACCTCACAGATGACGATCAACGTGACGATCACGGCGCGCTCCTCTCGCTCTCCCTTCCAGCGTCACAGCCCCGGCACGCCCACCCCTCCTCACCAGTGACGAATCCGCACTGCATCCTTCGATGTAGCGCCACCTCACCCGCGTTACGGAGGCCGGCCCACCGCCCGCCCTGTTTGATGGAGGAGTGAGCCCACGCCCCCGCCGACTCCCCCGCCCGCACCGCGACGACATCCTCATCGCCGCGGCGGGACTTCTCGGAGGTCTCGGGTTCTGGGCGATCGGGCTGCACAGCCAGTCGGGCCGGCTGCTGCCCGGGGTCTGGGTCCTGCTCCCGCTGTTCGTGATGTCCGCCCTGGAACTGCTGCGCAGAACGGCCCCGCCGCTCGCCCTGTCCCTCGCCACGCTCACCCTGGTCACGGACCAGTTCACCCGCGGGAACCTCGCCACCGTCCTGATGTTCACCGACATCATGTACGCGGCCGTGCTGTACGGAACCCCGGCCGCCGCCCGCCGCATCCCCCGCATCACGGTCCTCCTCACCATCGCCCTGCCCCTCGGCTTCTACGCCTGGCTCCGCAGCCCCGACACCCTCCTCGTCGGCGTCGGCACCGGCCTCATCGCCTTCGCCCCGGCCGCCACAGGTCTTCTCGTACGCCACCACCGGGAGGCCGCCGACACGGCCCTCCTCCAGGCCGAACAGACCGCGCTCCTGGCCGAGATGGACCGCACCCAGGCCGTGCTCGCCGAGCGCTCCCGGATGGCCCGCGAACTCCACGACATGGTGGCCAACCACCTCTCCGCGATCGCCATCCACTCCACCGCCGCGCTCTCCATCGACGACCCGAAGACCAGCCGCGACGCCCTGGCCGTCATCCGCGAGAACAGCGTCGACGGCCTCGCCGAGATGCGCCGCCTCATCGGCCTGCTGCGCGACAGCAGCGGGGACCAGGAGCCGGCCGCCGCCCCCACCCTGGCCGGACTCGACGCCCTGATCGCCCACGCCCGGACGAACGGACTCGACGCGCACCTCACCGACGAGCGCCCCACGTCCTGGAAGCTCCCCACCCCGGTCGAGCTCGCCGCGTACCGCATCGTCCAGGAGTCCCTCACCAACGCCCTCAAGCACGCGGCACCGGGCGAGGTCACCGTCGCCCTGACCCGGGAGGCAGCCGCCCTCACGGTGTGCGTACGCAGCCCGTACGGCGAACGACCGGGCCCCCGCGCACCCGGCTCGGGCGCCGGGCTGATCGGGATGCGCGAGCGGGTCGCGCTGCTCGGCGGGGAGTTCGCCGCCGGGGTCCGCGACGACGAAAAAGTCTGGCAGGTACGGGCCGAACTGCCCGTACCAGAAGGGGGTTCGACCCTATGACGATCCGGGTCCTGGTGGCCGAGGACCAGTCCGCCGTACGCGCAGGACTGGTCCTCATCCTGGGCAGCGCCCCCGACATCGAGGTCGTCGGGGAGGCGGCGGACGGCGAGCAGGCCCTCGCCCTCGCGCGTGAACTCCGCCCCGATCTGGTGCTGATGGACATCCAGATGCCCCGCCTGGACGGCGTCTCGGCGACGCGCGAGGTCGTCGCCGAGAAGCTCGCGGACGTGCTGGTGCTGACCACGTTCGATCTCGACGAGTACGTCTTCGGCGCGCTGCGCGCGGGCGCCTCCGGTTTCCTCCTGAAGAACACCGAGGCCAGGGACCTGATCGAGGCGGTACGGACCGTGGCGCGCGGCGAGGGACTGATCGCCCCCGCCGTGACACGCCGCCTCATCGCCGAGTTCGGCCGGCCCGACGCACGTGCGCGCCGGGCCGACGCCCCCGACCCCGCCGTACTGGATGCGCTGACCCGCCGCGAACGCGAAGTCCTCGCCTGCCTGGGCTGCGGACTGTCCAACGCGGAGATCGCGGTCCGTCTTTCGATGGCCGAGGCCACGGTCAAGACCCACGTCAGCCGCCTCCTGGGCAAGCTGGACATGCGCAGCAGAGTCCAAGCAGCTGTACTGGCCCAGGAGTTGGGGCTCTGAAACAGCTCACGACAACTGAGGTCTGGACCTCTTGACGATTGGTCCAGACCTTCCTACGCTCACCGCACACACTGCGGTGAGCGGGCCATGACAGTCAGTCGTCATCAACTGCACGGCACGCTCAGGGCGGCGCAGAGTGCGCAAGCGGACCCACCCCCCGTATCACGTCCGTTCACCACTCGAGGAGCCCTCTTGAGCACTCGCTTCAGATCAAGACGTTCCAGATACGCAGCAGCCCTCACCGCTCTCCTCCTCCCCCTCGCCGCAGCCGTGGGCCTGGCCACACCGGCGCAGGCGGCGGGCCCGACCGCCACGTACGCCAAGACCTCCGACTGGGGCACCGGCTTCGGCGCCGGCTGGACCGTCAAGAACGCGGGCACCACCAGCATCAGCAGCTGGACCGTCGAGTGGGACTACCCCGCCGGGACATCGGTGACCTCGGCGTGGGACGCCGACGTCACCTCGTCCGGCACCCACTGGACCGCCAAGAACAAGTCGTACAACGGCACACTCGCCCCCGGCGCCTCCGTCTCCTTCGGCTTCAACGGCGCGGGCTCCGGCTCCCCCTCCAACTGCAAGCTCAACGGCGCCTCCTGCGACGGCGGCACGACCGTCCCCGGCGACAACCCGCCCTCCGCGCCCGGCACTCCGACCGCGAGCTCCGTCACCAACACCACCCTGACCCTCAACTGGTCGGCGGCGACGGACGACAAGGGCATCAAGAACTACGACGTCTACCGCGGCTCCACCAAGATCGCCACGGTGACCGGCACGACGGCGAACGACACGGGCCTGACCGCCGGCACCACGTACACCTACAGCGTCAAGGCGCGTGACACCGCCGATCAGGTCGGCGCCTCCTCCGGCACGCTCACCGTCACCACGACCGGCGGCGGAGGCGGCCCCGGCGGCAAGGTGAAGCTCGGATACTTCACCGACTGGGGTGTCTACCAGCGCAATTACCACGTCAAGAACCTGGAGACCTCCGGCTCCGCCGCCAAGATCACGCACATCAACTACGCCTTCGGGAACGTCACCGGCGGCAAGTGCGCGATCGGCGACGCCTACGCCGACTACCAGAAGACGTACGACGCGTCCGGCAGCGTCGACGGCGTCGCCGACACCTGGGACCAGCCCGTGGCGGGCAGCTTCAACCAGCTCCGCAAGCTCAAGAAGCTGCACCCGAACCTCAAGGTGATCTGGTCCTTCGGCGGCTGGACCTGGTCCGGCGGCTTTGGCCAGGCAGCCCAGAACCCGGCCGCCTTCGCCCAGTCCTGCTACGACCTCGTCGAGGACCCGCGCTGGGCCGATGTCTTCGACGGCATCGACATCGACTGGGAGTACCCCAACGCCTGCGGCCTCTCCTGTGACACCAGCGGCGCCGCGGCCTTCAAGAACGTCATGTCCGCACTGCGCGCCAAGTTCGGCTCCTCCTACCTGGTGACCGCAGCGGTCACCGCGGACGGTTCCGACAACGGCAAGATCGACGCGGCCGACTACGCGGGCGCAGCCCAGTACGTCAACTGGTACAACGTGATGACGTACGACTTCTTCGGCGCCTGGGCAGCCCAGGGCCCCACGGCCCCGCACTCCCCCCTCACCTCGTACGCCGGCATCCCGACCGCAGGCTTCAACACCGCGGACGCGATCGCCAAGTACAAGGCGAAGGGCGTCCCGGCCGCCAAGCTCCTCATCGGCATCGGCTTCTACGGCCGCGGCTGGACCGGAGTGACCCAGGCCGCACCCGGCGGTACGGCGACAGGGCCCGCCCCCGGGACGTACGAGCAGGGCATCGAGGACTACAAGGTCCTCAAGAGCAGCTGCCCGTCGACCGGCACGGTCGCAGGCACCGCGTACGCCAAGTGCGGTTCCAACTGGTGGAGTTACGACACGCCGTCCACCATCGCGTCGAAGATGACCTGGGCGAAGGGGCAGGGCCTGGGAGGCGCGTTCTTCTGGGAGTTCAGCGGTGACACCAGCAACGGCGAACTGGTGACCGCGGTCAGCAACGGCATCGGCTAGCACCACCGGCCCGCCGCACACAGACGGAAGCCGGGGAGAGGGGTCCGCCCCCACTCTCCCCGGCTTCTGCCGTGTCTACGTACCGATGCGCCTAGGCCACATTGACCCGCTGGCCGGGAGGCGCGGCCTCCAGCCAGGCCAGGAATCCGGTCAGTGCGTCGTCGCTCATCGCCAGTTCGAGCCGCGTACCGCGGTGCATACAGCCGAGCACCACCGCGTCGGAGAGCAGCGCCAGCTCCTCCTCGCCCTCGGGCAGTCGCCGTGCGACGACCTCGATGGCGGAACGGTCCAGCGTCCGGCGGGGCCTCGGGGCGTACGAGAAGACCCGGAACCACTCGATCCGGTCACCGCTGTAGCGGGCGACGCCGTACACCCAGCCCTTGCCCGAAGGGTCCGGTTTCTCCGGAACATCCCAGCGGACACTGCAGTCGAACGTGCCGCCGGAACGCTGGATCAGCCGCCGGCGCAGACCGAAGACGAAGAGTCCCACCGCCACCAGCACGACGACCAGGCCGCACACAAGCAGAGCGAGGATCATCTACACCGACCTCCTCGCCTCACGCCGTAGTGGACCTGCTGCTGCATCGCCTCAGCCGCGACCCGGTCCGGAAAATTCCGGACGGGCCGCGGCTGAGGTCAAATCTCTCAGTTGCGGGGCGTCACTGCCCCGTAGCCGCGCGAAGACGGACATCGGCACGCCGTTCGGCGCCCGCGTCCTCCTCCGACTTGGCACTCTCCAGCGCACGCTCGGCGCGCTGGACGTCAATCTCGTCGGCCAGCTCAGCGATCTCGGCCAGCAGCGAAAGCTTGTTGTCCGCGAACGAAATGAACCCGCCGTGCACAGCGGCGACGACAGTGCCGCCCTCGCTCGTACGGATGGTCACCGGGCCCGATTCCAGCACTCCAAGGAGCGGCTGGTGACCGGGCATGACGCCGATGTCGCCGGACGTGGTCCGCGCGACGACCAGGGTGGCCTCGCCGGACCAGACGTTACGGTCCGCCGCGACCAGCTCGACGTGCAGCTCAGCAGCCAAAACAGGCTCCTCGGGTCACCACCCGGCCTCACCGGCCGGGTGTTGGGTCAAAGTCTAGTGGGCGTACGGAGAGGGACGGGACGGGGCCCCGTCCCTCTCCGGTGAGTCCTGTGAGCCCGAAGGCTCAGCGGATTCAGGAGACGCCGAGCTCCTTGGCGTTCGCCTTCAGGTCCTCGATGCCACCGCACATGAAGAACGCCTGCTCGGGGAAGTGGTCGTACTCCCCGTCACAGATCGCGTTGAACGCGGTGATGGACTCCTCGAGCGGAACGTCCGAACCGTCGACGCCGGTGAACTGCTTGGCGACGTGGGTGTTCTGCGACAGGAAGCGCTCGACGCGACGGGCACGGTGGACAACGAGCTTGTCCTCCTCGCCCAGCTCGTCGATACCGAGGATCGCGATGATGTCCTGGAGGTCCTTGTACTTCTGAAGGATCGTCTTGACGCGCATGGCGGCGTCGTAGTGGTCCTTCGCGATGTAGCGCGGGTCCAGGATGCGGGACGTCGAGTCCAGCGGGTCGACCGCCGGGTAGATGCCCTTCTCCGAGATCGGACGGGACAGAACGGTCGTCGCGTCCAGGTGGGCGAAGGTGGTCGCCGGCGCCGGGTCGGTCAGGTCGTCCGCGGGGACGTAGATCGCCTGCATCGAGGTGATCGAGTGACCGCGCGTCGAGGTGATGCGCTCCTGCAGCAGACCCATCTCGTCAGCCAGGTTCGGCTGGTAACCCACGGCGGACGGCATGCGACCGAGAAGGGTCGACACCTCCGAACCGGCCTGGGTGTAACGGAAGATGTTGTCGATGAAGAAGAGCACGTCCTGCTTCTGCACATCGCGGAAGTACTCCGCCATGGTCAGACCGGCCAGCGCGACGCGAAGACGCGTGCCCGGCGGCTCGTCCATCTGACCGAAGACAAGCGCCGTCTTGTCGATGACGCCGGACTCGGCCATTTCCTCGATGAGGTCGTTGCCCTCACGGGTACGCTCACCGACGCCCGCGAAGACCGACACACCGTCGTGGTTGTTGGCGACGCGGTAGATCATTTCCTGGATCAGAACGGTCTTGCCGACACCGGCACCACCGAACAGACCGATCTTTCCACCCTTGACGTACGGGGTGAGAAGGTCGATGACCTTGACGCCGGTCTCGAACATCTCGGTCTTCGACTCGAGCTGGTCGAACGAGGGCGCCTTGCGGTGGATGGGCCACCTCTCGGTGACCTCGGCCTCCGCCTCGGGCTTGTTCAGGATCTTGCCAAGGGTGTTGAACACCTTGCCCTTGGTGATGTCACCGACGGGCACCGTGATGCCGTTGCCGGTGTCCGTCACCGCGGCCTGGCGGACCAGACCGTCGGTGGGCTCCATCGAGATCGCGCGGACCACGCCGTCACCCAGGTGCTGGGCGACTTCGAGGGTCAGCGTCTTGATCTCGCCGTCCTGGGCCGGGTCGGCCACCTGGACGTGCAGAGCGTTGTAGATGTCGGGCATCGCGTCGACGGGGAACTCCACGTCGACGACCGGGCCGATGACCCGGGCGACGCGGCCCGTGGCTACGGCCGTCTCAACAGAGGTCGTCATTACTTGTCACTCCCCGCGGTCGCGTCGGCCATGGCGCTGGCGCCACCGACGATCTCGCTGATTTCCTGGGTGATTTCGGCCTGGCGGGCCGCGTTGGCAAGCCGGGAGAGGCTCTTGATGAGATCCCCGGCGTTGTCGGTCGCCGACTTCATCGCACGACGACGGGCGGCGTGCTCGGAAGCGGCGGCCTGCAGCAGTGCGTTGTAGATACGGCTCTCGACGTAGCGCGGCAGCAGGGCGTCGAGGACGTCCTCCGCCGACGGTTCGAAGTCGAACAGCGGAAGGATCTCGCCCTTCGTGCCGTTCTCCTCCGAGACCTTCTCGAGCGAGAGAGGCAGCATCCGGTCGTCGACGGGGTTCTGCGTCATCATCGACACGAATTCCGTGAAGACGATGTGCAGTTCGTCGACGCCGCCGTCGGCCGTCTCCGTCCCGATCGACTCGATCAGCGGCGCTGCCACGTTCTTGGCGTCCGCGTAGGTCGGGCTGTCGGTGAAGCCGGTCCACGACTCCGTGACCTTGCGCTCACGGAAGCCGTAGTAGGCGACACCCTTGCGGCCGACGATGTACGTGTCGACCTCCTTGCCCTCGCCGCGCAGCCGCTCCGTCAGCCGCTCCGCCGCCTTGATGGCGTTGGAGGAGTAGCCGCCGGCCAGACCGCGGTCGCTCGTGATGAGGACGATCGCGGCCCGGGTCGGGGCCTCGGCCTCGGTCGTGAGCGGGTGCTTGGTGGTGGAGCCGGTCGCGACCGCGGTCACCGCACGGGTGAGCTCGGTTGCGTACGGCATCGATGCCGCCACCTTGCGCTGCGCCTTGACGATGCGCGAGGCGGCGATCATCTCCATCGCCTTGGTGATCTTCTTGGTCGCCGTGACGGCACGGATGCGACGCTTGTAGACCCGGAGCTGCGCTCCCATGAGTCAGGTCCCTTCCGTCGTCACTTGGAGACGTTGACGGCCGGCGTGTCCTCGCCCAGCAGCTTGCCGTCCGAGGTCTCGAACTGGCGCTTGAAGGCGGCGATCGCGTCGGCGATGGAGCCGAGCGTGTCGTCGGACATCTTGGCGCCTTCGGCGATCGAGGTGAGGAGCTCCTTGCGCTCGCGGCGCAGGTACTCCAGCAGCTCGGACTCGAAGCGACGGATGTCCTCGACCGGAACGTCGTCCATCTTGCCGGTGGTACCGGCCCAGACGGAGACGATCTGCTCTTCGATCGGCATCGGCTGGTACTGGCCCTGCTTCAGCAGCTCCACCATGCGCTTACCTCGCTCCAGCGACGACTTCGACGCCGCGTCCAGGTCGGAACCGAAGGCGGCGAACGCCTCCAGCTCGCGGTACTGGGCGAGGTCGACACGGAGTCGGCCGGACACCTGGCGCATGGCCTTGTGCTGGGCGGAACCACCGACGCGGGAGACCGAGATACCGACGTTCAGCGCCGGGCGCTGGCCCGCGTTGAACAGGTCGGACTCCAGGAAGCACTGGCCGTCGGTGATGGAGATGACGTTGGTCGGGATGAACGCCGACACGTCGTTCGCCTTCGTCTCGACGATCGGCAGACCCGTCATCGAGCCCTTGCCCATCTCGTCCGAAAGCTTGGCGCAACGCTCGAGGAGACGCGAGTGCAAGTAGAAGACGTCGCCCGGGTAGGCCTCGCGGCCCGGCGGACGGCGCAGCAGCAGGGATACGGCGCGGTAGGCGTCGGCCTGCTTCGAGAGGTCATCGAAGATGATGAGGACGTGCTTGCCGGCGTACATCCAGTGCTGGCCGATGGCCGAACCGGTGTACGGGGCGAGGTACTTGAAGCCTGCCGGGTCGGAAGCCGGAGCAGCGACGATCGTCGTGTACTCCAGGGCGCCGGCCTCTTCGAGCGCACCACGCACGGAGGCGATGGTGGAGCCCTTCTGGCCGATCGCGACGTAGATGCAGCGCACCTGCTTGTTCACGTCGCCCGAGCGCCAGTTGTCGCGCTGGTTGATGATCGTGTCGACGGCCAGAGCGGTCTTGCCCGTCTGACGGTCGCCGATGATCAGCTGACGCTGGCCGCGGCCGATCGGCACCATGGCGTCGACAGCCTTGTAGCCGGTCTGCATCGGCTCGTGCACCGACTTACGGACCATGACGCCGGGAGCCTGAAGCTCCAGCGCGCGCCGTCCGTCGGTCTCGATCTCGCCGAGGCCGTCGATCGGGTTGCCGAGCGGGTCGACGACGCGGCCGAGGTAACCCTCGCCGACGCCGACGGAGAGCACCTCACCGGTGCGCTGCACCGGCTGGCCCTCCTCGATACCGCTGAACTCACCGAGGACGACGGCGCCGATTTCGCGCTCGTCGAGGTTGAGGGCGAGACCGAGGGTGCCGTCCTCGAACTTCAGCAGCTCGTTCGCCATGGCCGAGGGAAGACCCTCGATCTTCGCGATGCCGTCGCCGGCAGCGCTGACTGTTCCGACCTCCTCGCGCGAGGCCGCGTCCGGCTGGTACGACTGGACAAAGTTCTCCAGCGCATCCCGGATCTCCTCCGGCCGGATCGTGAGCTCCGCCATCTGGGTTCCCTGCTCTCCTTGTTGAGCCGAATCAATTACAGTCGGCCCAACTCGGGCCGTCATCAATACTGTTGAGTTGGTGGCTGAATCAGCCGGCCATGCGACGCGAAGCCTCGTCGAGGCGATCCGCGATGGAGCCGTTGATGACCTCGTCGCCGACGCGCACCTGGATCCCGCCGAGGACCGAGGGGTCCACGTCGAGGTTGATGTGCATCTGACGGCCGTAGAGCTTCGCCAGCACGCCGCCGAGGCGGAGTTTCTGGTCGTCGCTCAGCGGAACTGCCGAGGTGACCACCGCGACCATCCGGTCCCGGCGCTCCGCGGCGAGCTTGGAGAGGGACTCGAGTCCCGCTTCCAGGCTACGTCCACGGGGCTGCGTCACCAGCCGTACGACCAGGCGCTCGGTGACCGGGTCCGCCTTGCCGCCGAGCAGGCTGCGGAGCAGCTCGCCCTTGGCGGAAGCCGGGGCCGTGCGGTCGGTGAGCGCGGAGCGCAGCTCGGTGGACGAAGAGACGATCCGGCCGAACCGGAACACCTCGTCCTCCACGTTGTCGAGCGAGCCCGACTTCTGCGCCGCGGTGAGGTCGGCGGTGGCCGCCAGCTCCTCGATCGCGTCCACCAGGTCGCGCGACTGCGACCAGCGCGAGCGGACCATGCCGCTCACCAGGTCCGCGGTCGTACCGCTGACCTGGCCGCCGAGCAGTCGTCCTGCCAGTTCGGCCTTGGCCTCACCGGCCTGCGACGGGTCGGTGAGGACCCGGCGCAGAGACACCTCGCGGTGGAGCAGCGCGGTGACGGCAGCCAGCTCGTCGGCGAGGGTCGCCGCGTCGGCCGACGTGGAGTCGGTCAGCGCGTCGAGTCGCGTCCGTGCGGCGGCCAGTGCCTCGCGGCTCGCGCCGTTCATCGAGTGGCCTCGGCCTTCTCCTCGAGGTCGGCGAGGAAACGGTCGACGGTGCGGCTCTGCCTGGCGTGGTCCTCGAGGGACTCGCCGACGAGCTTGCCGGCCAGGTCGGTGGCGAGCTTGCCCACGTCCTGACGCAGCGACTGCGCAGCCTGCTTGCGGTCGGCCTCGATCTGGGTGTGGCCGGCAGCGATGATTTCCTCACGCTGACGCTGGCCCTCCGCACGCATCTCCAGGATGAGTGCAGCACCCTGCTCCTGCGCCTCCTGGCGCAGACGAGCGGCCTCGTGCCGTGCCTCGGCGAGCTGGGCCTTGTACTGCTCCAGCACACTCTCGGCCTCGAGCTTGGCCGCGTCGGCCTTCTCGATGCCACCCTCGATCGCCTCACGGCGCTCGTCCAGAACCTTGTTGATGTTCGGGAGGAGCTTCTTCGCGAGGAAGCCGAAGACGATGGCAAAGGCGAGCAGACCGATGACGAGCTCGTCGAGATGCGGGATGAGGGGATTCTGAGTCTCCGCCTCCGCCGCAAGGAACAGAGCGTTCACATCAGTGCCTTCCATGAAAGGGGTTGGGCTTGTCGGGCCGGTTTACTGGTAGACGAAGCCCATGACGATGCCGATGAGGGCAAGCGCCTCACAGAAGGCGAAACCCATGATCTGGTTGGTACGGATCAGGCCGGCAGCCTCGGGCTGACGGGCAAGGGCCTGGGTGCCGTTACCGAAGATGATGCCGACGCCGACGCCGGGGCCGATCGCCGCGAGGCCGTAGCCGATGGAGGCGACGTTGCCGACGACGTTGGTCTTCGCCGAGCCGGCGGCGGTGTTGATCAGTTCGAGAGCAGCGGACATGCCGTTACTTCCTTCTCTTTCACGGACCCGGTGGGGGTTGGCCACCGGACGTCTGGTTGGACTGATGAGCGGTTGGGCTGGCTCAGTGACTCTCGGCGAGCGCGCCCTGGATGTAGCTGGAGGCCAGGAGCACGAAGACGTACGCCTGGACGGCCTGGATGAAGAGCTCGAAGAGCGTCATCACGATGACCATGACGAAGGACACGGTGCCGTAGGCGATGCCGATGCCGTTCATCAAGTACCAGGAAGCGATCGTGAACATCACGATCAGCAGGTGGCCGGCGAACATGTTCGCGAAGAGCCGGACCGCGTGGGTGAAGGGCCGGATCAGCAGGTTCGAGAAGAACTCGATCACGACGACCAGCGGCATGACCCAGCCGAGCGACTTGTCGTAGCCGGTGATGTTCTTCCAGCCGCCGACGAACCCGTGCTTCTTGAAGGTCAGGCTGACCCACAGCACGTACACGATCAGCGCGAGACCGGCCGGGAAGGCGATCAGGGACGTGACCGGGAACTGGGCGAGCGGGATGATCGACCAGAGGTTGAGCATCCACACGAAGAAGAACAGGGACACCATCAGCGGGACGTACTTCTCGCCGTCCTTCTTGCCGATGATCTCGTACACGATGCCGCGGCGGACGAAGTCGTAACCCGCCTCACCGACCATCTGCACCTTGCCGGGCACCAGCTTCGGCTTGTTGAAGGCCGCCCAGAAGAAGGCGACGATCACGACCGAGGCCAGCAGCGCGAGCAGCATCGGCTTGGTGAAGTCGAAGCCGCCCACCGAGAACATGGGCTCGTAAAGGAAGGTGTGGAGGCCCGGAGCCGGGAACCCGCATCCGGAGAAAATGTGGCAGCTCGCATCAAAGGCAAGCGTTGTGTCAGCACTCACCGCGGGCTCCTTCAGCGTGGCGCATAGGTACGGCAACCTCGTTGTGTCGGCGCGGCGCGAAGCCGCGGGTCGGCACTGGACTGGTGGTCTTACGGACGTGGGCGGGGCGGTTCGACAACGAGCCTCGCGCTGGGACAGGCGTCAGCTCGGATACCCGCGCCCGCAGTGCCGCAGTTGGCACCGGACGATAGCAGTATCGCGAACAGCGTTTTATCCCGGCCCTACCGTTCACGACGGGGACCCGCTCGTCCCGGGCTTCGCGGCCGAGGACGGAGTGGGTTCGACGTAAAGGATCTTGGCCTTCATGTAGGCGCGCGCCTGTGCCGCGATCCACGTGATCGTGCACGCGAGAAGGGCGAAGGCGAACGCCTTGAAGTGGAAAAGTTCAGTGTTCTTGAAAATGCCCAAGAAGACGAAAAGCAGCAGCAGTTGGGTCACATAGAGAAGCATCCCCATGGCCTGGAACAGATGCGGAAGGCTCTTCGCGGTGCGTTGCAGCACCACCAGCCCGGCCCCCATGAAGGCGATCGCCAGCGCGGCACCCACGGCAGCACCGATCGCACCCTTACCGCCCGTGACCACAGCGCTGATCGCGACGGCGACGAGGCCGACGGCAGCACTGGGCAGGGCGGTGGGAAGGAGGATCTGGGCGTCGTTGGACCGCATGGCGGCAGCTCCGCTTCTGGTGGGGGCAGGGTGTCGTCATGGACGAGCGTAGGCCCGGTCCGAGAGTGATCTCGCGCCAAAAGGCCTTCGCACTAAGGCCCTTCGGCTCTGTTGCCGGGTTTCGTGAACGGTATCACAAACTATTTGATGCAGTCTTTACCATGGAGGTGTGCTGCCCGTCACACATGAGAGTTAATGCGCGCGTCTGCGCGGCGGGAAGGTCGCTTTGTCTGGTAATGGCGGCAGTTGGACGCCTGCGTCAGCGCGACGTACCGGCCTTACGCCGGTCGGGGAAGCGCGAACGGGGGCCAACTGCGGTCGCCCCATTGACGCCTGCCGGAATTGGCGGCCTTTCAGATGAATCGTCCGATTCTTCCGCGTCTGCCACTGCGGCGGCCGCAGCGGCCGCTGCTTCGCCGCCGTCGGTGTCCGCGGACCCGGTGGCCCCCGCTCCCCTCGGCCGCCGGTAGCGCGGCGGCACGAACCGCTCGGCCCAGCGCGGGGCATGCGGCTTGAAGCGCGGCAGCAGCAGGAGTACGAGACCGATCGCACTCAGCACCACGATGGCCAGCACCACCCACATCGAGGTGGACTGCACCGAGATGGCGAGCGCACCGAAGGCGAACAGCGCCGACCAGAAGTACATGATCAGCACCGCGCGGCTCTGCGAGTGGCCGATCTCCAGGAGCCGGTGGTGCAGGTGCCCGCGGTCGGCGGCGAACGGCGACTGGCCGTTCCAGGTCCGCCGCACGATCGCCAGGACCAGGTCGGCCATCGGGATCGCGATGATCGTCAGGGGCATCAGCAGCGGGATGAAGACCGGGAGCATCGCGTGGGTGGCGGCGCGCGAACCGCCGAGGTTCAGGTTGAGCGCGTCCGGATCGACCTGGCCGGTGACCGAGATCGCGGCGGCCGCCATGACGAGGCCGATCATCATCGATCCCGAGTCGCCCATGAAGATTCTGGCCGGGTGCATGTTGTGGGGCAGGAAGCCCAGACACATGCCCATCAGGATCGCCGCGAAGAGGGTCGCCGGGGCGGCGGCCTCGATGCCGTACCCGTACCAGAGGCGGTAGGTGTACATGAAGAAGGCCGCGGCGGCGATGCAGACCATGCCGGCCGCCAGCCCGTCGAGCCCGTCCACGAAGTTCACCGCGTTGATCGTGATGACCACGAGAGCGACCGTGAGCAGGGTGGACTGCCAGGAGGTCAGGGAGACCGTGCCGACGCCGGGGATGGGCAGCCAGAGGATCTCCAGGCCCTGCATGACCATGACGCCCGCGGCGATCATCTGGCCGCCGAGCTTGATCAGGGCGTCGATCTCGAACTTGTCGTCCAGTACGCCGATGAGCCAGATCAGCCCGGCCCCCGAGAGCAGCGCGCGCGGCTCGTTGGAGAGCGTGAAGACGCCGTTCAGGTTCACCAGGTGGTCGGCGACCAGCAGACCCGCGCACAGACCGCCGAACATGGCGATGCCACCGAGCCGCGGAGTCGGTTCTCGGTGTACGTCTCGCGCACGGATCTCCGGCATTGCCCCGGCCACGATGGCGAACTTCCGCACCGGCCCGGTCAGCAGATAGGTCACGGCCGCCGTGACGCAGAGCGTCAGCAGGTATTCACGCACGGGCTGCCCCACAGGTATCGCTGGCCATCTCAGCCCCACACCCTAGCTCTCACGTGCATGCCATGGAGGACACACGGGTAGCGATGATGGTTGCACAGTGCCCGACTACCCCGGATATGGCGGGTATGCGCGTGCGAGATTCCGTACCTCTTCGCGCACATCCCGGGCGTCGCGCTCCTCGCGCAGAATCACACCGAACAGCACGGCGAGCCGCGCCATTTCGGCCTCTGCCATGCCCTGTGTGGTGACCGCGGCCACCCCGAGACGGATACCGCGCCCGTCGCCCCACGGCAGCGCGCAGGTGTCCAGGACCATGCCCGCGGCGGCCAGCCGGCTGCGCGCGGCCTGGCCTCCGGCGCCCAGCGGTGCGGGATCGGCGGTGATCAGGTGGGTGTCGGTGCCGCCGGTGGTGACGTGGAGGCCCTCCGCGACGAGTCCGGCGGCGAGCACCCGGGCGTTGGCGACCACTTGGTGGGCGTACCCGGTGAAAGCAGGGGTGGCCGCCTCGGCGAAGGCGACGGCCTTGGCCGCGATCGTGTGCATCTGGGCGCCGCCCTGCGTGAAGGGGAAGACCGCGCGGTCGATGCGCTCCGCGAGCTCGGCGCCGCAGAGGATCAGGCCGCCGCGGGGGCCGCGCAGCACCTTGTGCGTGGTCGCGCAGACCACGTCGGCGTACGGCACGGGGCTGGGGGCCGCTCCCCCGGCGATCAGGCCGATGGGGTGGGCCGCGTCCGCGATCAGATAAGCGCCGGTCTCGTCCGCGATGTTCCTGAAGGCGGCGTAGTCGGGGTGGCGCGGGTAGGAGATCGAGCCGCAGACGATCGCCCGGGGGCGGTGTTCGCGGGCGAGGGTGCGGACCTGGTCGTAGTCGATGAGGCCGCTCTCGCCGTCGACGCCGTACCCGACGAAGTCGAACCAGCGCCCGGAGAAGTTGGCGGGCGAACCGTGCGTGAGGTGACCGCCGTACGGAAGGCCCATGGCCAGGACGGTGTCCCCGGGGCGCAGCAGGGCGGCGTACGCGGCCAGGACGGCCGAGGACCCCGAGTGCGGCTGTACGTTCGCGTGCTCGGCCCCGAAGAGGGCTGCTGCCCGCTCGCAGGCGATCTTCTCGGCGACGTCGACCAGCTCGCAGCCGCCGTGGTGGCGGGCGCCGGGGTAGCCCTCGGCGTACTTGTTGGCGAGCGGCGAGCCGAGGGCGGCGAGGACGGCCGGCGAGGTGAAGTTCTCGGCGGCGATGAGCTGGAGGGAGTCCGCCTGGCGGGCCTCTTCGCCGAGGATGACGTCGGCGATCTCCGGGTCCTGGCGGCGCAGCGCGTCGAAGCCCGGCAGGTGCGGGCTGTGTACGGATGCGGATGCTGTGGTGAGCGACATCTCTGGCTCCTCCGGCTCGGAACCAATGTAGGCCGGGGGCACGGGAGGCGCCTGCGGTGCGTGCTTCGCGGCTCCGCTGCGCCCGGGGCGCTGCCCCGGTTTTTGCCGGAGGGGCGTTATTTGACCCCGGTGAGCGCCGTGACCACCGGGTCGATGGCCTGGCTGATCTCGTCGCCGATGGAGCGGAAGAAGGTGATCGGGGCGCCGTAGGGGTCGTTCACCTCGTCCGCCTCGGGGCTGGGGGCCAGCAGCCACCCGCGTAGAGCCGCGGCAGCACGGACCAGCGCGCGGGCGCGCTCGACCACCCCGTCGTCGAGGGGGTCGGGCAGTGTGGCGGGGTCTATGGCCCGTACGAGACGGGTGAACTCCTTCAGCGTGAAGGTGCGCAGACCCGCGGAGTGGCCCATCGAGATGACCTGGGCGCGGTGGTCGCGGGTCGCGGTGAGGACCAGGTCGGCCCGGATGACGTGGTCGTCGAGGAGTTCGCGGCCCAGGAAGCCCTTGGGGTCCGCGCCGTACTCCTCCAGGACGGTCGCCGCGTTCGCCTCCATGGGCGAGCCCTCATGGCCCCAGGTGCCCGCGCTCTCCACGATCAGCCCGCCCGTCAGCGGGTCGCCGAGGCGGTCGCTGAGGGCATGGCGGGTCAGCCGCTCGGTGATCGGCGAGCGGCAGACGTTGCCGGTACTGACGTGGAGGATGCGGAAGGTGGTGCTGTCCGTGCCTATGCCACGCCCCTCAGGGGCGGTCAATTGGCCACCTCGAGGTCGGGTACCACCTTGCGCAGTTCCTCCGCGGAGAGGGCGCCCGCGCGGAGCAGGACAGGGGTCTTGCCGGTGACGTCGACGATCGAGGACGGGACGATGCCCGGGGTCGGGCCGCCGTCCAGGTAGACCGAGACGGAGTCGCCGAGCATCTCCTGGGCGGCGTCGCAGTCCTCGGGGGACGGGTGTCCCGTGAGGTTGGCGCTGGAGACGGCCATCGGGCCGACCTCGGTGAGCAGTTCGATGGCGACGGGGTGCAGCGGCATGCGTACGGCCACGGTGCCCGCGGTGTCGCCGAGGTCCCACTGGAGGGACGGCTGGTGCTTGGCGACGAGCGTGAGCGCGCCGGGCCAGAAGGCGTCGACGAGTTCCCAGGCCTGCTCGGAGAAGTCGGTGACCAGACCGTGCAGGGTGTTCGGGGAGCCGATGAGGACGGGGGTGGGCATGTTGCGGCCGCGGCCCTTGGCGTCCAGGAGGTCGCGTACGCCCTCGGAGGAGAAGGCGTCCGCACCGATGCCGTAGACGGTGTCGGTGGGGAGCACGACGAGTTCGCCCCTGCGTACGGCGGAGGCGGCTTCGCGCAGACCGGTGGTGCGGTCGGACGCGTCGTTGGTGTCGTATCGCCGTGCCATTTAGCGGGCCTCCTCGAGCAAGGACAGGACTGGGGTGCCGGTGTCGTTCCGCATCACGGCATGGCCTTGCGGGCCGTGGCGAAGCGGGGCCGGTTGTTCAGGTCGGGGTGGTCGGCCGCGTCGGCCCAGCCCCGCTCCTCGGTGAAGATCCACGGCACCTGGCCGCCCTGGGTGTCCGCGTGCTCGATGACGACGACGCCGCCGGGCACCAGGAGCCGGTGGGCGGTGCGCTCGATGCCCCGGATCAGGTCGAGGCCGTCCTCGCCGGAGAACAGCGCCATCTCGGGGTCGTGGTCGCGGGCCTCGGGGGCGACGTACTCCCACTCCGTGAGCGGGATGTACGGCGGGTTGGAGATCACCAGGTCGACCTGGCCGTCGAGCTCGGAGAGGGCCGTCCTGGCGTCTCCCTGGTGGACGGTGACCCTGGACCCCTCGGCGTTCTTACGGGTCCACTTCAGGGCGTCCTCGGACAGCTCCACGGCGTGCACCCGCGCGCGCGGCACCTCCTGCGCGAGGGCGAGGGCGATCGCCCCGGAGCCCGTGCAGAGATCGACGATCAGCGGCTCCACGACGTCCATCGCGCGCACCGCGTCTATGGCCCACCCGACGACCGACTCGGTCTCGGGCCTGGGTACGAAGACACCGGGTCCGACCTGGAGTTCCAGATAGCGGAAGAAGGCGCGTCCGGTGATGTGCTGGAGCGGCTCTCTGGCCTCGCGGCGGGCGATGGTCTCCCAGTAGCGGGCGTCGAAGTCCGTGTCCTTGACGTTGTGCAGCTCGCCCCGCTTGACGCCGTGCACGAAGGAGGCGAGCTCCTCCGCGTCGAAGCGCGGGGAGGGCACGCCGGCGTCGGCCAGCCGCTGGGTGGCCTGGGCCACCTCGGCAAGCAGCAGGTTCATGCGGTTCTCCGTACGGGGGGCTTGCTGACTTCGCTGGGCTGTCTCTTCTACTGCGCGGCGGCGAGCTTGGCCGCCGAGTCCGCGTCGACGCACGCCTGGATCATGGCGTCGAGGTCGCCGTCGAGGACCTGGTCCAAGTTGTACGCCTTGAAGCCGACGCGGTGGTCGGAGATCCGGTTTTCCGGGAAGTTGTACGTGCGGATCTTCTCGGAGCGGTCCACGGTGCGCACCTGGCTGCGGCGCACGTCGGACGCTTCCTGCTCGGCGGCTTCCTGGGCCGCGGCGAGGAGCCGCGAGCGCAGGATGCGCATGGCCTGCTCCTTGTTCTGGAGCTGGCTCTTCTCGTTCTGGCAGGAGGCGACGACGCCGGTCGGCAGGTGCGTGATGCGGACGGCGGAGTCGGTGGTGTTGACGGACTGGCCGCCGGGGCCCGAGGAGCGGTAGACGTCGATACGGAGGTCGTTCGCGTGGATCTCGACCTCGACCTCCTCCGCCTCGGGCGTGACCAGCACACCGGCGGCGGAGGTGTGGATGCGCCCCGCGGACTCGGTGGAGGGCACGCGCTGCACACGGTGCACCCCGCCCTCGTACTTCATCCGCGCCCAGACGCCCTGGCCGGGCTCGGTCGCGCCGTTGCCGCCCTTGGTCTTCACCGCGACCTGGACGTCCTTGTAGCCGCCCTGGTCGGACTCGGTGGCGTCGATGATCTCGGTCTTCCAGCCGATGCGCTCGGCGTACCGGAGATACATCCGCAGGAGGTCGCCGGCGAACAGGGCCGACTCGTCGCCGCCCGCACCCGCCTTGATCTCCAGCAGGACGTCCTTGTCGTCGCTGGGGTCGCGCGGGACCAGGAGCAGCCTGAGCTTCTCGGTGATCTCCTCGCGCTGGCCCTGCAGTTCCTTCACCTCGGCAGCGAAGTCCGGGTCGTCGGCGGCCAGTTCGCGGGCCGTCTCGATGTCCTCACCGGTCTGCTTCCAGGAGCGGTACGTGGCGACGATCGGGGTCAGCTCGGCGTAGCGCTTGTTGAGCTTGCGCGCATTGGCCTGGTCGGCGTGGACCGACGGGTCTGCGAGCTTCGTCTCGAGTTCGGCGTGCTCGCCGATGAGATCCTCGACCGCCTCGAACATCTTCGGGCTCCTGCTTCTGCTGGTGAAAGGTCTGCTGGGACGGCAAAAGCGCCGGTCCGGTCGCTCCGGTGGGAGCGACCGAAGACCGGCGCAAATGGCTCGCTACTTGGACGCAGCAGCCTTGCCGAAGCGGGCCTCGAAGCGGGCCACACGGCCGCCGGTGTCCATGATCTTCTGCTTGCCCGTGTAGAACGGGTGGCACTCGGAGCAGACCTCGGCGCGGATGGAGCCGCCGGGGAGGGTGCTACGGGTGGTGAACGAGGCGCCACAGGTGCAGCTGACCTGGGTCTCGAAGTACTCGGGGTGGATCTCGCGCTTCAAGGTGTCTCCTAGTTTCGGGAGGGCGCCGGGTCGCCACGACGGAATTGCCGAGACGTGAACCGGGGCCGACGTACCAGTCTGCCAGGACTGGCCGGTGCTTCAAAATCAAGCACGATTGCCTCAACCGGGGCAGGGCCGGTTCTATTCCGTACGGGGCTCTACGAGCCCGTGACGACCTTGCCCGCACCGCCGGTGTCGCCGGCCGAGCCCTTGGTGGCGGAGGCCGGGATCGCCTTGTCCGCCTTGAGGGCGGCCCAGACCTGCTGGGACTTGGCTTCCAGCGGGATGACGCGGTTGAGGTCCGCGGGGTCGTACTGCACCGGCAGCGTGATCATCTTCATGTTGCCGGAGTTGATCGACTTCAGACCGTTGGCGAAGCCGGACAGGCTGGAGACCGAGGCCAGGTCGGAGTCGGTGGTGACCGCCTTGGTGGCGGCCTCGGCGAGGCCGAGCAGTTTGTTCGGGCTGGTGAAGACTCCGACGCCCTTGACCTGCTTGATCAGCGCCTTGATGAAGGCCTGCTGCAGCTGGATACGGCCGAGGTCGCTGCCGTCGCCGACGCCGTGCCTGGTGCGTACGAGACCGAGCGACTGCTCCCCGGTGAGGGTGTGCGTGCCGGCCTTCAGGTTCAGGTGGCTCTTGCTGTCGCTGATGTCCTGGGTCGTGGTGATCGGCACCCCGCCCAGCTCGTCGATCAGCTTCTTGAAGCCGGTGAAGTCGACCTCGATGTAGTGGTCCATGCGGATCCCGGACATCGACTCGACGGTCTTGACCGCGCAGGCGGGCCCGCCGACCTCGTACGCCGTGTTGAACATGAGGCGCTTGCCGCCGGCGTCCGTCTTGCCGTCGGTGGTGGTGCAGGACGGGCGCGTGATCAGGGTGTCGCGCGGGATGGACACGACGCTGGCGGCCTTGTGGCCCTTGTTGATGTGCACGATCATCGCGGTGTCCGAGCGGGAGGCGCCTTCGTCCTTCCCGTACTCGGCGTTCTTGCCGGCACGCGAGTCGGAGCCCAGGACCAGGATGTCCATCGAACCGTTGTCGACCTGGGCCGGACGGCTGGTGCCGAGCGCGGCGTTGATGTCGACGCCCTTGATGTTGCCGTTGAGCTTGAAGTACAGGTATCCGAGTCCGCCGCCGCCGAGGAAAACCACGGCAGCCGCGACCCAGGCCGTGACGGTGAGCGCCTTGCGGCGCGTCGACCGCGGCTTGCGGCGCTTGCCGGCGGCTCGCTTGCCGCCGTTGCGTATTCGGCTTTCCTTGGTGTGCTCGGCCATGCTCTCCCTCGAGTCCTTGTAGCTCCGGCTACCCCTTGCCGTGACGGTCAGGCATGGTCTGTCGGTACTTGTCAGACGGTGGAACAGCGCAAAGCGTTGCACAACGCCCTGTCACCTCCGCTGGGGGCGGGAGTGACAGGGCGTTGGTCCGGCGGAACCGTAAAAGCGGTTCCCACCTGGGAAATCAGCTGAGGATGCCGTACTGCTGCCAGCCGTTTCCGAGGGTGGTGGGTGTGGCAAAGATCTCCGCCGGGGTCGCACGACGTTCTGGTCAGCCGACGGTGTAGTACCCGCTCCAGCCGGACCCGATCTTCACCGATGCGGCGAAGATCTCCGTGGTGCCCTTGCCCGTGCCCTTCAGCAGATACAGACCACCGCTGGTCGAGCGGGCGACCAGGTCGGCCTTCCCGTCCCCGTTCACATCACCGGGGGTGATGAGCAGGTTGTACGCCGCCCAGTTGGAGCGCACCTTCACGGGCGCCTCGAACGGGGCCGTGGACTTTCCGGTGCCCTTGACCAGGTACAGGTCGTTGGTGCCGCCGCGCCGGACCAGGAGGTCGGACTTGCCGTCGTTCGTGTAGTCACCGTTGCCGCGGACCTGGTTGTACACCTGGTAGCCGGTGCCGGCCTTGGTCGCCGTGGCGAAGGTCCCGTTGCCGTAACTGGGGTACACGGTCAAGTCGCCGGTCGAGGTCACGGCGACGATGTCGCCCTTGCCGTCACCGTTGACGTCGCCGGGGGCCGCGATGGCCCGTACCGTCTTCCAGTTGCTGAAGAGCTTGGTCTTCGCGTACGTGGCACTGCTCGCCGAGCGGTGCAGCCAGTAGACGTTGCCGGTCGAGCTCTCCCTCGCGACGAGGTCCTCGTAGCCGTCCCGGTTCAGATCCGTCTGGATGACGGTGTTGTACGCGCTGTAGGAACCGGCGAAGGCCTTACGGGCGGCCAGCGACTCACCGTTGGAGTTGAAGGTGTAACCCGTGCTGCCGGTCGTACGGGCGAAGAGGTCCGCCTTGGTGTCCCGGCTGAAGTTGGTGTCGTTGATCCGGGGCTGAATCGCCGCGCTGTACGTCGAGACCTTGGTGTAGGCGTCGTACGTGCCGCCGACATTGCACAGCTGCTGCTCGGACGCCGGGCCCCAGGAGGTGAGGCCGATGATCCGGCCGTTGACGATCATGGGGCTGCCGGAGTCACCCGGGCAAGTCGCCTTGCCTGTCGCGTCGTTGTCCGTGCCGCCCACACCCGCGCAGATCATGTGCCCGGCCTTGTAGGCACCCGGCGTGTTCACCGCGGTGTCCAGGTTCTCCGTGCATTCCGCGTCGGAGTGCAGCGGCTGCTCCAGCCGCTGGAGGACGTCGGCGAGCTGCGCCGTGCCCGCGTCGGACGAGGTCACACCCCATCCATAGGTGGTGGCCACTGTTCCGGCGGCGTACCGAGCGGTGTCGCCGAAGGAGGCGGGCTGAGCCGGCTGGTACGGAAGCGGCTTCGACAGCGTCAACAGCGCGACGTCGTTGTCGATGGCGCTCGGGTTGTAGGAACCGGCGCGGTACACACGGGAGACGGAGGCTACCGTCCCCTCGGGCTTGGACCCGCCGCCGCCGACCAATTTCGCGGTGCCGCCGAGAACCAGACCGTGGCCGGTCCAGTTCATGACACTGCCATCGTCCGCGGTAACGCAGTGAGCGGCGGTGAGCACCTTGTTCGGGGCGATCAGAGAACCGCCGCAGGTGAAGTAGAACGAACCGTCGTTGTCCCATTCGAAGAGCAATTGCACCATCCAAGGAGCACTGCTGAACGACGTGGAAGTCCCACCGATGATTTTCGGGGACGCCGTGACGGTCTTCACGACCTCCGTGCCCTTGGGCGGAAGGAATTTCGGGCCGCTGTCGCTGGCCTGAGCGTTGAACGCCAGCCCACCCCCGAGCAGCGCCAGAGCCGCGGCTCCGGCGGCTATGAGTCTGCGGAATTTGTGCACTGATCTGCCGTGACGTGACACACGCACGCAATTCTCCTGTTATTCAAGGGACTTCAGAGATTGACGCCGTGTGGGGGGATGGGAACGGCTGATCGATGCTACATGCAGAAATCCGCCCCGTCACCTGAGTGACGGGGCGGATTCATGGGACTTGGCCGCTCACGGCAGAGCGTCGTTACCCAGCCGTTAGTCGTTGCCGTTCGACGGCGTCGTCTTCGCGATCTGCATCAGGAACTCGGCGTTCGACTTGGTCTGCTTCATCTTGTCGAGAAGCAGCTCGATCGCCTGCTGCGAGTCGAGCGCGTGCAGCACCCGGCGCAGCTTCCAGACGATGGCGAGCTCCTCCGGGTTGAGGAGGATCTCTTCCTTGCGCGTACCCGACGGGTCGACGTCGACCGCCGGGAAGATGCGCTTGTCGGCGAGCTTCCGGTCGAGCTTGAGCTCCATGTTGCCGGTGCCCTTGAACTCCTCGAAGATCACCTCGTCCATGCGCGAGCCGGTCTCCACGAGCGCGGTGGCGAGGATGGTCAGCGAGCCGCCGTCCTCGATGTTGCGCGCGGCACCGAAGAAGCGCTTCGGCGGGTAGAGCGCGGTCGAGTCGACACCACCGGAGAGGATGCGACCGGAGGCCGGGGCCGCCAGGTTGTACGCACGGCCCAGGCGGGTGATCGAGTCGAGCAGCACGACCACGTCGTGACCCAGCTCCACGAGGCGCTTGGCGCGCTCGATGGCCAGCTCGGCGACGGTGGTGTGGTCCTCGGCGGGACGGTCGAAGGTCGAGGAGATGACCTCGCCCTTCACCGACCGCTGCATGTCGGTGACCTCTTCCGGACGCTCGTCGACCAGGACGACCATCAGGTGGCACTCGGGGTTGTTGACGGTGATCGCGTTGGCGATCGCCTGCATGATCATGGTCTTACCGGTCTTCGGCGGGGCCACGATCAGGCCTCGCTGGCCCTTGCCGATCGGCGCGACGAGGTCGATGATCCGCGTCGTCAGGATGCTCGGGTCGGTCTCCAGGCGCAGCCGGTCCTGCGGGTACAGGGGGGTCAGCTTCTGGAACTCGGGGCGCCCGCGGCCGGAGTCGGCCGCCATGCCGTTCGAGGAGTCCAGGCGCACCAGCGCGTTGAACTTCTCGCGGCGCTCGCCGTCCTTGGGCTGACGGACCGCACCGGTGACGTGGTCACCCTTGCGCAGACCGTTCTTGCGGACCTGGGCCAGCGACACGTACACGTCGTTCGGGCCCGGCAGGTAGCCGGAGGTCCGGATGAACGCGTAGTTGTCGAGGATGTCCAGGATGCCCGCGACGGGGATCAGGACGTCGTCGTCGTTGACCTGCGGCGGGGCGTCGCTGCCGAACTCCTCGCGGCCACGACGGCCACGGCGGTCGCGGTAACGGCCACGGCGGCCACGGCGTCCGTCGCCGAACTCGTCGTCGTCCTGCGGGCCGTTGTCACGGTTCTGGCTCTGGCTCTGACCCTGGTTCTGGCCCTGGTTCTGGCTCTGACCCTGCTGGCCGCCCTGGCGCTGCTGGCGCTGGCCGCCGCCCTGCTGGTCGTCGCCCTTGCCGCCACGGTCACGGCGGTCGCGCTGGTTGCCACGGTCCTGGCGGTCACCGCGGTCGCCACGGTCCTGACGGTCGCGACGGCCCTGCCGGTCGCGGCGTCCCTCGGCGTTGTCGACGGCCGCCTCGGCCTTGGCCTCGGCCGGAGCCTCTGCCTTGACCTCAGTCTTCACTGCCTCGGCCGCAGCGGTGGCGGTCGCGGTCTCGGGGCTGCCCGCCTGGGCGGTGGCCCGACGACGGCGGCGCTCACCGGCCGGCTGGTCGTCGCTGGCCGGCTGGCCCGGAATGTCGATCTGCTGCTGGGCCGTGGCCTTCTCCGCCTTCTTCTCGGCGGCAGGAGCTGCGGCGGCCTCGTCGCCCGTACGGGCCTTGGAGGTGGTACGGCGCTTCGGCTTGGTCTCGGCCGCATCGGCGCCGGCGCTCTTGGACGCGGACGACGAACCGCCCTGCGCCTCCTTGATGACCTCGATCAGCTGGCTCTTGCGCATCCGCGCAGTGCCCTTGATGTTGAGGCCGGACGCGACCTGCTGCAGCTCGGCCAGGACCATGCCCTCGAGGCCGGTGCCGGAGCGGCGACGCTTGGGGGCAGCACCTGTGGCGGACGCGCTGCTGTCGACATTGTTGTCGGCAGGTGCGCCCATCAGATCGGTGGTGTCGCTCACGAAGGGGTCCTTCCCTGGAGCGGACGTCGGCCTGTCTGGCTCGGCGACCGGTTGTGCTGTCCGTCGGGTATGGCGGAGAAACAAATGTGCTGAGGGGTGTCCGGCTCGGGGCCGGTTCCGGAGCGTGCTCGAACTGCTAGGCAGGCTGCTCAGGCAGTGGGGGAGGCTCTCGGAAGAAAAGCGGTCCCTGATGGGGACACGAAGCACCGCGCCACAACGACGTCGAGTGCAGACTTGAGATTAACACTACCGGATCCAACAAACATTCCCCCTCTCCATACCGGCAAGCTGTGGCCTGGCGACTACTGCGATCCGAGCGGCAGGACGCTCGCACCCGGGACGTCGAAGGCCAGCCGGTTCGCCGCCCAGCCCTCTCCCGCCAGCCGTGCGACCTTGTCGGCCGCACTGTCCTCGACCAGCGCGAGCACCGTGGGGCCCGCACCGGAGATGACTGCAGGGACGCCGTCCGCGCGCAGTCGGTTCACCAGGGCCACGCTTTCCGGCATCGCGGGAGCACGGTACTCCTGGTGCAGTCGGTCCTCGGTCGCCGCGAGCAGCAGCTCGGGGCGCCGGGTCAGTGCTTCCACGAGAAGAGCCGCGCGGCCCGCGTTCGCGGCGGCGTCCACATGGGGGACGGTCCGCGGCAGCAGGCCCCGTGCGGTCTCCGTCAGTACGGGCTTACCCGGTACGAAGACGACGGGAACGACGGAAGCGGCGGGATCCATACGGATGGCCCTGGCCGCACCCCCGTCGGTCCAGGCGAGCGTGAAGCCGCCGAGCAGACAGGCGGCGACGTTGTCGGGGTGGCCCTCGATCTCGGTGGCGAGCTCCAGCAGCGCCTCGTCGTCGAGCTTCTCCGCCCCGCCTATGGTCACGGCGCGGGCGGCGACGATTCCGGCGCAGATCGCGGCGGACGAGGAGCCGAGGCCGCGGCCGTGCGGGATGCGGTTGGCGCAGACGATCTCCAGGCCGCGCGGCTGTCCGCCGAGCAGGTCGAAGGCGGTGCGCAGGGAGCGTACGAGCAGGTGGTTCTCGTCACGGGGCAGCGTCTCGGCGCCCTCGCCCGCGATGTCGATGTGCAGTCCGGCGTCGGCGACGCGCACGACCACGTCGTCGTACAGGCCGAGAGAGAGTCCGAAGGCGTCGAAGCCCGGTCCGAGGTTGGCGCTGGAAGCGGGGACGCGCACCCGGACGGCAGCGGCGCGGAAGGCGGGACCGGCCATCGCTCTGATGACTCTCCTTGTGAGACTGCAGACCTGGTGTCGGCTGCGGGATTTCCTGCTGTTTTGAGTACCCGAAAGGCCTTGGCGGCAACAGCACCGCGGCATATGCGGCGGGCGGGTTGGGGACAGCTTATCGAAGGAAGGTTCTGTGGCGACATAGGGCGCACAGGAGGCGCACGATGCGTGTCGCGAGCCCCCTGTGCGCTCTATTACGTACCGGGGCGTTCTAGACGAGACCGAGGCGCTCCGCCGCGGCGACCGCGTCGACCGGGACCGTGACCGGCTGGGGGGCGCCGGCGACGGCCCAGTCGGGGTCCTTGAGGCCGTTGCCGGTCACCGTGCAGACGATCTTCTGGCCGGGATCGACCTTGCCCTCGTCGACGGCCTTGAGGAGTCCGGCGACCGATGCGGCCGACGCGGGCTCCACGAAGACGCCCTCCTGGGCCGCGAGAAGGCGGTAGGCGGCCAGGATTTGACGGTCCGTCACCTCGTCGATGAAGCCGCCCGACTCGTCGCGCGCGTTGAGTGCGTACTGCCAGGAGGCGGGGTTGCCGATGCGAATCGCGGTGGCGATCGTCGAGGGGTCCTTGACGATCTCGCCGCGCACGATGGGCGCCGAGCCGGAGGCCTGGAAGCCCCACATCCGGGGGGTGTGGGTGGAGATCGCGTCGGCCGCGTACTCCTTGTAGCCCTTCCAATAGGCTGTGATGTTGCCTGCGTTGCCCACGGGAAGGACGTGGATGTCCGGGGCGTCGCCGAGTGCGTCGACGATCTCGAACGCGGCGGTCTTCTGGCCCTCGATACGGACCGGGTTGACCGAATTGACCAGCGCCACCGGGTAGTTGTCGGAGAGCTGGCGGGCGAGGGTCAGGCAGTCGTCGAAGTTTCCGTCGACCTGGAGGATCTTGGCGCCGTGGACCAGCGCCTGGCCCATCTTGCCGATCGCGATCTTGCCCTGCGGGACCAGGACGGCGCAGACCATTCCGGCGCGTACCGCGTAGGCGGCGGCCGACGCGGAGGTGTTGCCGGTGGAGGCGCAGATGACCGCCTTCGCACCTTCCTCCTTGGCGCGGGTGATCGCCATGGTCATGCCGCGGTCCTTGAAGGACCCGGTGGGGTTGGCGCCCTCGACCTTGAGGTGCACCTCGCAGCCCGTGCGCTCGGAGAGGACCTGAGCGGGGACGAGCGGCGTACCGCCCTCGCGGAGCGTGACGACGGGCGTCGCGCTCGTGACCGGCAGACGGTCCCGGTACTCCTCGATGATGCCGCGCCACTGGTGGGTGCCCTTGGTGGTCATGGGTCCTTACTCCCCTTCAACACGCATGATGCTGGCGACACCGCGCACGGTGTCGAGCTTGCGCAGTGCCTCGACGGTCCCGGAAAGGGCTGCGTCGGGTGCGCGGTGGGTGACGACGACGAGCGATGCCTCGCCGGCGCTGTCAGGTCGGCCCTGCTGTCGGACGGTATCGATCGATACGCCCTGCTCGGCGAAGACCGTCGCCACCTGGGCGAGCACGCCCGGCTTGTCGGCCACGTCGAGACTGATGTGGTAGCGCGTGACCACGTCGCCCATGGGGCTGACGGGCAGACGCGTGTACGCGGATTCCCCGGGTCCTGTGGACTCGTTGAGCTTGTTGCGGCAGACCGCGACCAGGTCGCCGAGGACGGCGGATGCGGTCGGGGCGCCGCCGGCGCCGGGTCCGTAGAACATGAGCTGGCCGGCCGCCTCGGCCTCGACGAAGACCGCGTTGTACGCCTCGCGTACGGAGGCGAGGGGGTGGGTCAGCGGGATCATCGCGGGGTGGACGCGGGCCGTGACGGACTTGCCGTCGGCGGCGCGCTCGCAGATCGCGAGGAGCTTGACCGTACAGCCCATGCGCTTCGCGGATGCGATGTCGGCGGCGGTGACCTCGGTGAGGCCTTCGCGATAGACCTCGCCCATGCGCACCCGGGTGTGGAAGGCGATTCCGGCGAGGATGGCGGCCTTGGCGGCGGCGTCGAAGCCCTCGACGTCGGCGGTGGGGTCGGCTTCCGCGTACCCGAGGGCGGTGGCCTCGTCGAGTGCTTCGGAGTAGCCGGCGCCCGAGGAGTCCATCTTGTCGAGGATGAAGTTCGTGGTGCCGTTCACGATGCCCAGGACGCGGTTGACCTTGTCGCCGGCGAGGGACTCGCGCAGCGGGCGTACGAGGGGAATCGCGCCGGCGACCGCCGCCTCGTAGTAGAGGTCCTTGCCGTGCTCCTCGGCCTTGGCGTGCAGGGCCGCGCCGTCCTCGGCGAGGAGTGCCTTGTTGGCGGAGACGACGGACGCGCCGTGCTCGAAGGCGGTGGTGATCAGGGTGCGGGCGGGCTCGATGCCGCCGATGACCTCGATGACGACGTCGATGTCCCCGCGTTTGACCAGGGCTGTCGCATCGGTGGTGATCAGGGCGGGGTCGATGCCCTCGCGCACCTTGGAGGGACGGCGGACGGCTACACCGGCGAGCTCTACGGGGGCCCCGATACGGGCCGTGAGGTCGTCGGCGTGCGTCGTCATGATGCGCGCCACCTCTGAGCCGACCACTCCACAGCCCAGCAGCGCCACCTTCAGCGGACGCGTACGCATCATCCGACCTCACTTCTCATACTTCTACGGTGTGGACCAGTCTCACTCACCGGACGGGAGTTTCTGTCTCCCGTCCGGATCCTGAGACTGTTATTTCACTAGCCGACATCGAGACGCAGGAGATCTTCCTCTGTCTCGCGCCGGACGATCACCCGGGACTCGCCGTCGCGGACCGCGACGACGGGCGGGCGAAGGGCGTGGTTGTAGTTGCTCGCCATGGAGCGGCAGTACGCGCCGGTGGCGGGGACGGCGATCAGGTCGCCCGGCGCCAGGTCCGCGGGAAGGAAGGCGTCCTTGACGACGATGTCGCCGCTCTCACAGTGCTTTCCGACCACACGGACCAGCATGGGCTCGGCGGTGGACGTACGCGAGACGAGGGCGACGGTGTACTCGGCGTCGTAGAGCGCGGTGCGGATGTTGTCGGACATGCCGCCATCGACGCTGACGTAGGTGCGCAGCCCTTCGAGGGGCTTGATGGTGCCGACCTCGTACAGCGTGAAGGCCGTCGGGCCGACGATCGCGCGGCCCGGCTCCACGGAGATGCGGGGGCTGCGCAGGCTGGCGGACTCGCACTCGCGGGTGACGATCTCGCCGAGCGCCTTGGCGATCTCCTGCGGCTCGCGGGGGTCGTCGTCGGAGGTGTACGCGATGCCGAGCCCGCCGCCGAGGTCGATCTCGGGGAGCTCGACGCCGTGCTCGTCGCGGATCTCGGCGAGGAGCTGGACGACGCGGCGGGCGGAGACCTCGAAGCCCGCCATGTCGAAGATCTGCGAGCCGATGTGGCTGTGGATGCCGAGGAGTTCGAGCCCGTCGAGCTTGAGTGCGCGGCGTACGGCCTCGGCGGCCTGGCCGCCCGCGAGCGCGATGCCGAACTTCTGGTCCTCGTGCGCGGTGGCGATGAACTCGTGGGTGTGCGCCTCGACTCCGACGGTGACGCGGAGCAGCACGGGCTGGCGCTTGCCGAGGCTCTGCGCGATGTGCGCGACGCGGACGATCTCCTGGAAGGAGTCGAGGACGATGCGGCCGACGCCCGCGCGGACCGCGCGCTCGATCTCATCGACCGTCTTGTTGTTGCCGTGGAAGGCGATGCGCTCGGCGGGCATTCCGGCGTCGAGTGCGGTGGTCAGCTCGCCGCCGGAGCAGACGTCGAGGTTGAGGCCTTCTTCCTGCAGCCAGCGGACGATCGCGCGGGAGAGGAAGGCCTTGCCCGCGTAGAAGACGTCGGCGTCCTGGCCGAAGGCGTCGGCCCAGGCGCGGCAGCGGGCACGGAAGTCGGCTTCGTCGAGGAAGTACGCGGGGGTGCCGAACTCCTCGGCGAGGCGGGTGACTTCGATGCCGGCGACGGTGGCGACGCCGTCGGCGTTGCGGCCGACGGTGCGCGACCAGACCTTCTCGTCCAGGGAGTTGAGGTCGGCGGGCGGCGCCGCGTAGTGGCCCTCGGGGAGGACGTCGGCGTGGCGGGGCCCTGCGGGGTGGGCGGAACGGCTCATCTCTTCGCTCTCTCAGACTCTTCGTACTCAGATGAATTCGGGTGCGCTGATGCCGAGCAGGGACAGGCCGCCTGCGAGCACCGTCCCTGCGGCCTCGGCGAGGGCCAGCCGGGAGCGGTGGGCGGCCGAGGGTTTCTCGTCGCCGATGGGCAGCACCGTGGGGTGGAGGTCGAGGAGTGCGTCGGCGGTGGTGACCAGGTGCCGGGCGAGGCGGTCGGGGGCGCGGTGGCGGGCGGCGGCCTCGAGGACGGCGGGGTGGTCGGCAAGGGCGGCGAGGAGGGCGGGGGCCTCGATGCTTTCCTCGTACGCGGCCTCTTCGTACGCACCCTCGAAGCCCAGGTCGTGGGCGTTGCGGGTGAGGGCCCGGGTGCGGGCGTACGCGTACCGGACCCGGAAGAGGGGATTGCTCTCGCGCTGGGCGAGCAGTTCCTCGCCGGTGTACGGGTGGTCGTGCGCGGCGGGCCGCAGCATGCCCCAGCGGGCGGCGTCGGATCCGAGGCGGGCGAAGGTGTCGTCGCCGGGGGGCAGCGGGACCGGCCGGAGGGTTTCGGGGGCGCCGGGGACGACGGAGGCGCGGGCGCCCTGGCTGCGGAGCAGCGTGACGACGGTGTGGGTGACGACGGCGGCGCGTGTCTCGTCCACCGGCCCCAGGGGTACGTCGGTGCCGGCGAGGGCGTCGCCGTGTCCGTACTCCAGCCCCTGCGCGAGCACGGTGCGTACGAGGTCGCCCGAGCCGTCGGCGGCGAGGGTGAAGTTCAGGAAGCCGGGCCCGGTGATCTCGACGGCGGCGATGCCCGGGGTGCGGGCGATCCGCGCGCGAAGTGCCTCGGCGACCTGCCGAGGGGCCATTCCCGCAGGTCCGGCCAGCTGGAGCGCGGCGCTGGTGGCGTAGTCGCCCTGCCCTCCGGGCCGCGACCGCTCGACCTTGACCGACTCCGGGACGACCACGCGCAGGGCACCCTCGTCGACCGCGGTGCGCACGGCGCGCACGACGGTACGGGAGAGATCTGCTGGGGTCACGGGACCAGCGTATGGGAGAAGAGGGGTCCCCTCGCCAACCGGTTTCGCGATGCGGTCACGCTGGACCTCCGCTCGTCCGCCCGCCCGTCCCGTCAGCCGCGCGCACTCCCCGCCCGCCCGGCTTCGCGCACGCTCGCCGCGGTCTGCTGCCGGGAGATGTCCTCCGGGGACGGCGGCGCCTCCGCCCGGACCATCAACTGCCGCACCAACTGGATCAGTTCGGAGGGCTCGAAGGGCTTCGCGAGGAAGGCGTCGACACCGGCGTCCACACCGGTCTCGACCTCGTACTGCGTACAAGCGCTGACGATCACGACCGGCAGCCGGCTCGTCAGCGGATCGGAACGCAGTCTGGCGGCGGTCCGCAGCCCGTCCAGGCGCGGCATCACCACATCGAGAGTGATCACATCGGGGCGGACGCGCTGCACGATGTCCAGGCATTCGACACCATCGGCCGCGGTCACGACCTCGAAGCCCTCCAGCTCGAGATTGACCCTGATCAGTTGCCGGATGACCTTGTTGTCGTCGACGACAAGCACCCGGCCGGACATGCCCGACACCACTCGAGAGTAGGTCCGCCGACGCCGCCGCGTCCGGGTTTTGCCCACTTCCACCCCCTCCGGGGTACCAGCACCCGAACCCCGCGAAAATGTCGTTCCTGGCCACCCCCGCTGAGCTGGTAAGGTTCAACTCGTCGCCGCTTCACCGCGGCGATACGCCCCCGTAGCTCAGGGGATAGAGCGTCGGCCTCCGGAGCCGGATGCGTAGGTTCGAATCCTACCGGGGGCACCTTTTACGAGGTGCCCAAAGACCCCGCCATCAGCGGTTTCGCTGAGAACGGGGTCTTCGCGTATGTGCAGCCAGATGCAGCGCTAGGCAGCTCTATGACAGCGGCTGTGGCCTATTCGTGGACATGATCTTGAGGCTGTCTGCCCAGGTCAGCACGAGAAAATGACGAAGCCCCCGGGCAGTCCCAGGGGCTTCCATCATGCCGCGGATCTCAGTGGCTCACTCGTACTCGCGCAACAGGTCTTCAATGCGTCGGTTGGCCACCCCCTGACGACCATCGATGCACTTGGCGTACCGGCCTAGAAGGACCTCGACACTGTTGCCCGCGCGCTCAGCTACTTCGGTGGCGTCGACCCCAGCGTTGAGCCAGGTGGACAGCGCGGAGTGCCGCAGGGCATAGGGGACGTCCGCGAGCGGGGAGACGACGGCAGCCGGCGGGAGCGCGAGCACCCGGGCCTCTCGCCAGACGCGAGAGTACGTAGACCCTCCGACCACTCCCCCACGCTCGTTGGTGAAGAGCCGTCCATCATCGGCGGTGCCGAAGGTGTCGAGATGCTGGCGGTAGATCGCGACGAGTTGGGGCGGGATCGGCACGGGACGCACCTCCTCCACGGGACGGTTCTTCAGCCCGCGGTCATCGTGCGTCTGGCCGTTGTCGGTCCACTGCTTGCCGACGTAGGGACGTGTTCGGTGCAGCAGGGCCATTCCCCACCCGGCATCGGGGAGAGTCAGGTCAGTTTCCTTCAGACCTACAGACTCAGCGGGCCGGAAGGCGCCGAAGTACATGCCGGCGAAGAGGCCGACGAGACGACGCCCGCGAGCGCGCCGGTAGCCACCCACGTACGACACCGCGTGCAGTAGCGACCGTGCTTGCTGAGGGTTGGCGACAACGCGGGGATCGACCTGCTTCACTACCTTCGGTTTCTGCCAGCGCACCGCGGTGACTGGATTCTCTTTGAACTCCCCCAGATCAATTGCGTAGTGCATGGCGTTGACCAGGGTGTTTCGCTTGCGCCTAACGGTTTCCGCCGCGGCTGGAGTCCCGTCCAACTTGAGCTTGAGGGAGTCGAGCACGGACCGCATGGTGGCGGGGTTGGCAAGATCGGAGAGCGGGCGGGATGCGCGGCCGACCCAGTGCAGGGCGTTGGCGACGTCGGCCGGGAGCTCGCGGTCTGCAGGCCCCGGAAGCACGAAGGCCCAGTTCCGCAACGCCTTGCGAAGCAGGCCGTCAGCAGGTCGCCCAGTTCGATCATCCAGAAGTGCGAGCGTCGCCGCCACCAGGGATTCGTTCATGCCGTCACGGGTGTTCGGTGCCACGTGGGGCCACTTCATCGCCAGGTACTTCAGAGCGAATGAGTACCAGCTCAGCGACTCCGCTTTCTCGGCAAGCGAGTCAGGAAGCCCAGTCTCAGTGTCGAATTCCTCGCCGGCATGAGCAGCCCGGAGCAGCTTGGATCGGAAGTTCTCGGCCAGTCCTTTGGTTCGGAACGACTCGGGGAACACTTGGTCCGCCACCCGCCAGCGCACCTCATACGAGACCCTTTGGGTGCCCCTCTTGCGGACGCCCCAGATCTTGACGTCGAGGGACTTCACGCGACCACCCGCTCAAGGCTGTGCAGCCATGCGTCAAAGTCGCTTCGCCAGGCCCGCAGTTCCCCGTTGGGCAGCTTGAAGAGCGAAGGCCCTTTCCCCAGCTCACGCCATCGGTAGAAGGTTCGGCGCGACACGTCCTTGAGCTCGATCAGCATCTCCGGCACCGTCAGTAGTTCGTCCCTCACGCCGCCTCCCCTGCTTGTGAGCGCATTGCCTCGCGGGCGGTGTCGCGGTTGAGTTGGAGGTCGCGGGCGATTGTCGCGGCCAGTGCGGATTCGCCCGGGGTGTGTCCGTGGCCGGCGTACTGCCAGTCGGCGAGGACTAGCACGGTGTCAGGATCGAGAGCAGCCACGCCCAGGGCTTGGCGTTCCTGGGCAGCGCGGAAGTCTGCGCGGGCCTGGCGGAGTTCGCCCAGGGTGGTGGAGTACCGGCGGGATTTGCTGCTGAAGTGCCCGCGGAAGCCGAGCATGTGCGCCCAGGCCCAAAGCCGGTAGGCGGGGTAGAGCGGATCGAGTGCCTTGCACGCGGTGATCAGTCGGCGTGCATGGTCG
This sequence comes from Streptomyces sp. NPDC050738, assembly GCF_040654175.1. Lineage (NCBI taxonomy): Bacteria > Bacillati > Actinomycetota > Actinomycetes > Kitasatosporales > Streptomycetaceae > Streptomyces > Streptomyces sp. NPDC050738. The sequence continues at coordinate 204,985 of NZ_JBFAHN010000006.1, forward strand.
GGCACGTGGTGGCGGTCGAGGTCTGCCAGTTCGGACACGCGTCGGTCCAGGGTGCCGGTCGCTTCCGCGGCCTTGGTGGCGTACTTGGCGACGTACGAGGCGACCGCCTGCTCTGTGATGTCGGAGCCGTCCCCGAACGCCCTAACCGGCCGCACATCGAGTTGCCGCCCCCAGCGGAACGTACGGGCGGGTTGGTCGCCCGCCAGCGGGACGCTGATGCTCGTGTAGGAGTGGCGGGCAGCGGCGCCGATCGCGTCCGTGAGCAGGTCGACGGTCGCCCAGGACGGTGGCGGGGTGTCGGGACCTTCGGGACCGTCGATACGGATCACGGCGTGAAAGTGGATCGCGCCACGCTTCTGGAATTCGGCGACCTTGCCGAATGACAGGCGGGCAGAGTCGGCGAGTGCGCGTTGCGTGAGGCCGGCGCGGGAGGCGATTTCGCGGCGAAGCCGGTTGGTGAAGCGCTGCCACAGCTCTCCGGCACCGTTGTTGAACAGCACTGTCCCCGCGTAGTCGTACGTGCTCGGATCGAGCGCGGTCCCAAGGGCTACGTCGTCCGCAGCGTGCCGTGTTCCGCAGCGGCAGCGCCCACGGTCGGGACGGTTGTGGACCGCGCCGAATGAGGGTGCGGTGAGGGTGGCGAAGACGCGGGGGTGGTCGCGAACGGTGGCGGGGATGTCGCGACGGTCGTCTCCTGCGAGGCCTGCGCGGATCAGATGGTAAGTGTCGCCGGCGTACGTCCATGCGCAGGAGGGGCAGCGCGAGGCACGGCGGTTTCCGCAGGCGATACGCAGCCGACCGCCAGGCTCATCCTGCGTCGAGAAGTGGCGCAGCGTCTCGCCTGTCGTCTTCTCCTTGGCGAGCGTCCAGCCCGTGAGGTGAATCGGCTCTGCGCAGCCACCAGTACGACGGATCTGCTCTTCCCAGCGGGCGAAGTCGGGTTGGGAGGCGACCCGCAGTAGGTCGCGAAGGACGATGGGGTCCAAGAGGGTGTCAGCCACGGTGCACCGCCTCTCGCACGGCGGTGAGGATGCCGGCATCCGGGGTCCATAAACCACGTGATCCCAGGCACGGCACGGGGCGAGGAAGCCGCTGCACGTCGGACAGTTTCCAGTGCCACAGGCCGCGGGCCGCCCACAGTGAGCACCAGCCGTCATCCGCGTGGCAGTCGACGAGTTGGGCGGTGGCGACGATTGCGCCATGCGGTTGCGGGCGGATCAGGAACGGTCGGGTGAGCGGGACTTCGTCGGCTGCGGGATCGTTTGTCCGTCCGGCGTGGATGAGCACCAGCCCGCGGTAGGCGATGGGCCAACTCCGGTTCTCAATCCGTTTGGTGCCGTAGGCGATGCACGATGCCCAGGGCTGCCAGATGGTCAGCGCCCTTACTTGCGTGGCGGTGGTCATGCAGCCACCTCCTGTACAGAGGCGAGGAACTGCGTGGCCACCCAGTGTGTGTAGGCCGGGGGGATGCATTCACGGATGCCGTCGCGGTTCATCCAGGGCACGTTCATGACCTGCCGGGCGTGCTCGACACCGGAGAAGTTCCCGATGAACTGCCCGTAGGAGCCGGCCGGAATCGGGCGCCCCATCTTGGCTTGCGGCGCAGTGTGGAGAGGATGCGCGGCCGGGGAGAACGTGAAGCCTCCGCCGGTCTCAAAAAGCCGATGCCGGTAGGTCTCCAGCCCGAACATCGTCCCGCACAGCTCGACCGGACCACGCAGCTTGGGGCGGGCACCGTTCACGTTCTCGATCACCCACGGGATGCCCGTGGACTGGAGAGCGGTACGGGTGGGGCCGATCAGGTCCGGGTGAACGCGCCCCTGGATGCGCTGGCAGTCGCTGTCGAGCTGGCAGGGCGGGGAAGCATGGATGAAGTCGAACTCTTCACCGTGCGCCCGCAGGTAGTCGATCGCATCACCCTGAATAAAGGCGAAGGGGTAGCGGGGCTGGGGCGCCAGGTCGACTCCGGTGACGTCGAAGCCGGCCAGGTTGTAGCCCATACCGGCACCGCCCTGGCAGCTGAACAAATCTAGGACACGCAGTCCGTTACGCGCGGTGCTGGTCATGAGCGACCGCCGCGGTGCGCGGGCCCGTGATGGGCGGTGTAGTCGTCCACGAGGGCTTTGACGTTGTCGCTACCAGCGGCCTCATCCGACTGTCCGCAGCCGCCACAGACGTAGGACGCCGACGGGGCACCGTCCGTGTGCGTCGACCAGCGGGCGGAGTCATCGTGACCGCGGTAGATCGGTGCCGCGACGATGTGCAGGCCGGGAAAGTCCAAGGTAGGAGTCAGGTCACTCATGCCCTCGCACCCGCCTTGGACGCGATGATCGGAGTAGTGGCGAGCCAGTGCGTCGCAGTTCCGGTGCCATGGCAGGTCAGGCAGTGGGCGGTGATCGTGTGCAGGTGGCCGGTACGGTTGCGGCCGCCGAGGGTGACCTTGACGGAGGCGAAGCCGTCACAGGCGGGGCAGATCCGGGCAGGGCGAGGCTGACGGTCGGGCATGATGGGTGGTCCTTCCGGTTCAGTGGATCGGGTAGGGGCACGGCGCCCGGAGCGGACGAGACTTGGCGGTTAAGGCCGCTCCGGGGGCCAGTCAGCGACGCCGGGCAGGCGTCGGCTGGGTGTTGAGCAGTGAACGGATGACGAGCGCGCAGATCGCGAGGGATGCCCCCGTGATCGCAACGGCAAGGAACATTGAGACCAGGACCGCGCCGATCACCAGGACGACGCCGGTACCGCCGAGGGCGAGGGCGATCACGCCACCGGTGGTGATCTGCACTCCGGAACGCGCCGGAGCCACAGGAACCGGGGCCGGGGCGGGGGTGTGCTGGCAGGAGCAGGCTCCGGTGTGCTGCTGCGGGATCATGGCGTGCGGCTGGACTATGGCGGTCGGGTGGATCACCGGAACCACGTCGCCGGTCGGCAGCGGGTTGAGGGGTACGCGGGGCTGGAACATGGTCGAACTCCCTTCGGTTCAGGTGGGGTTACTTGAGTGCGTCGTTGAGGGCGGGGGCCAGGAAACTGTCGGCGAGGAGGTAGCCGCCGAGGAGGATCACCAGGACCAGCCAGAGCGGCGGGCGGGCGAGCTTGATGCCGAGGTAGCCGACGACCATCAGGGCGAACCACAGCGGTACGGACATGACAGGGCTCCTAGATCGATGGGGTCAGCGGGGGTAGCAGCGGTGACTCTTGGCCGCCATGCAGCATGCGGAGTAGGTCGCGAAGTCCGAGGACCAGCCGCACGCATTCGAGGTGCAGGTGGCCAGGTAGGACTTCTTGCCTTCGCGGTTGAGGCCGGTGCCGATCTCGACGGGCCCGTAGCGCATGAGGCGTTGGAACAGGAATCCGTGCGGCATAACTGATCAGTCCTCTCAGGTGAGTTGGGCGGCGATGGCTTGTGCCATCGGGGCGGGGACACCGAGGCGGGCGCGCAGGGTGTCGGTGTCGATCGGGTGGCCAGTGGTGGTGCGGTGTGCGGCGGCGACCTTGCGTGCGTGGTCCACCAGCGCGGCCGGAACCTCCATCACGGGCTCAGGGAAGGCGGGCAGTGCAGGCGCCGGTTCGGCAACGGGGGTTTCCTCGCGGTCGAGGGCGACGCTTTCCGCGGCCGGAGCGGGGGCCGATTCGGCCGGCACAGTTGCCGCGGTCGAGGGTGCGTGGGCGAGGAGGGTGCCGCCCATGAACGCGAGCGCAGGCCAGCCAGCCACCAGGAACCGCAGCCATGCCGGAGCGTTGGCGAGGTCGAGGAATCCGGCCGTCGCCACGTTCGCTCCCAGGGATGCGGTCAGCGCGACGAGGAACCAGCACCAGGCGAGGCGTGACGGTCCGGTTGTGCGGAGCCGACGCCAGGCGGCGACGAGGAGGAGATCCACGCTGATGGGGTAGGCCCAGGCTTTCCAGCCGTGTTGTCCGGCCGCGTCGGCGATGTCGTGGAGGTGGGCGAAGGACAGGGCACCGGCGATCACGGCCTGTACGAGTACGGCGTCCATGCGCAGGGTCTTGGTCACGGGGTCCCCCTTCCTGGGGTTGGGGCCGTTGCCGGGCGGGGAGTCGAGTCCGGCCGCCCGGCAGCGGCGGTGATCAGTTGGTGTCGGGGGTGGGGTTGTGGCCGGAGCCGAGGCAGTTCAGGCACAGGCCGTCTTGGGTGCCGACGACGCGGCGGGAGCGGCCAATCCGGACCGGGATAGGGATGTTTCCGGTGCCCTTGCACGTCGGGCAGTCGGCCGGGCGGTGCTTGCGGGCGGCGGTCTTCCGAGCGGTCACGGCGATGTCTCCTCACGGCTTGAGGCATGGGAGGGGTAGGGACTTGGCGCGAGGCGGTCGCACCAACCGTGGCGAGGTGTGGATCAGACCTTGACCGGCGCCTTGACCATCGGCACAGAAGCCGGGGCCATGGGTGCGAACCGGGGCCGGAAGCGGGCCAGTTCGGGGATGTCCGGCGTCAGGTCCTCATGCCGGTTGCAGGCATTCACGGCCGCCCGCAGCGAGGTGTGCGGGGTGCGGATGCGAGCCCATCCGCCGGTCGAGTCGCCGACCACCGCGGTGCCGGGACGCTCCTTGGAGATCTGTGTGGTGGCGAAGACCGCGTGGGCGGAGATGTCGCCGAACGCCATCTTGGCCGAGGATTCGTCGTTCACGCGGTGCGAGGTGCGGTCGGTCAACTGGGCACGCAGCATGGTGATTCCGGAGCCGAGTTCGGAGCCGAAGCGCTGCCCGTAGATGTCCAGATACATGCCCGCCGCGCGACCCAGTTGGGCTATCCGGACCAGGGCGGTGATGATCCGGTCCCGGCGCTTCTCCTCCGCCCGGTTCGCGAAGAGCGCGAGCTCTGCCACCTCGTCCACGGTGATCACGATCGGTTCCGGGCGCAGGTGCTCGGGCAGCCCCCAGATGTCGGCGGTGATCTCCGCATCGGGGATGTCCGCGCTCAGCCGTTGCTCAGTGCGGATGATCTGGTAGATCACCTGCATCCGGACCAACAGTGCGTCCAGGAGTTCCGCCGCATCGTCGGGGTTGTCGACCAGAGCGGAGAACCGGCGTGCCATCGGGGCGAGTTCGACGCCCTTGCAGTCGATCCCCACCAGGGCGACCCGCTGCGAGGCGAGTTCCTTGACGACCTGCCGGGCGTAGACGGACTTCCCGGACTCAGTGGCGCCCAGGTTCAGCGAGTGCGCACCCTTGCGGTAGTCGCGGTAGTGAACCGACCCGTCCTCACACAGGGCGACCGGCACGCGGAGCTGTCCGCGGTCGACCTTGGTGGGCATCTGAACGTGCTTAAGGATGTCGTAGCCGGTCATGGCCACCTCGACCACACCCGGTTTGACCTCCCGAGTGGTGACCTGATGCACGGCGAAGGAGTGTCGCAGGCGATCCGCGGCGGCGGAGAACTCGAACGCGTCCTGTCCGGGCTGCATCTTGATCCGCAGCCGGATACCCGTCCGGGTCGGGCGGATCCGCAGGATGCGCGGCACGCGCTGGCGGGGGGTCTCCCGCTTGAGCCAGCGGGCCACGGCCAAGCGCCAGCGGGAGGCAGGGACGGTCAGGTTGCAGGCATCCATGACAGTGCCGTACCGGACCAGGAGCCGGACCATGGCGAAGGCGACGCCGAAGGTCAGCCAGAACCAGGCCGGACGCCGCCACCGCAGGACGAGCGCGGCAGCAACGACCAACAGCAGCAGAACGGTTAACCACGTCATGATCAGGCTGCCTTGACCTTGGAGGTGTCCGAGGCGAGCGAGGTCACGGCGACTGCGCGGAAGCTGATGCCGTGGCGCTTCTGGCCGTTGAACTCGTTCTCCCACGGACGGGCAACGAGGCCGGTCAGGCCGACCATGGTGCCTATGGCCATCTCGCCGTTGAAAGCGGGCTGCGGAGCGGTGATCGTGAGGACCTCAGAGGAGCCGTCCAGGACGAACAGCACGTCGATCGTCATGAGCTGGGCACCGGTCTCCATGTCCATAGCAAGTTCGCCGGTACGGCGGTCCTTCACCTTCGGCGCCGGCGGCTGAGCCACCATCACCATGGCTGCGGACGTGTCTACGGGGATCTGACGCATGATGGAACTTCCCTTCGGGGTGGGAGCGGCGTACTTGCTTGGCGGTGGGTCGCCGCTCCTGAACGTTGATGACGTTGGTCCGTAGGAGAACTACGGAGCTTGCGCTCCCAACTGGTGTGCACCAGTAGGTTGCATCTGGTGTGCACCAGATGTCAAGCAGTGTCGCCGACCCGGCTTCTCAACTCGCCGTCGTGCGACGCTTCTAGAGAACCGCGCAACCCAACAGGCCGGTAGCCAGGAGGGGTTAATAGAAGTTGGGTTAACCCCTGACGACCTGCATCTATGTGCGGCATGCTGTTTTTACGGCGCAGACTTCATAGGCGGAGCGGTGGCGGAGCACGTGGCGAATGGACTCCAGACAGCACGCAAGGCGCGCGGGTGGTCGCAGGAGCGGCTCATCCGCGAAATGGAGCGGTACGCGCGAGAGCACATCTCCGTGATCGCGTCGACAGCCAGCCTGCGCGTCTACGTCTCGGAGTGGGAGAACGGCAAGCGCCCGATCTCCGAGCCATACGGGAAGATCCTGCGCGCGCTACTGGGTACCACCGATGACGAGCTCAACGGCAGGCACACCATGCCCGCGGCATCCGTCGAGGCAGACGGGTACGACGAGTTGGTGAACAGGATCGATGCATCCCGGAGCGTCAGCCTCACCATGGTGAAGACGTTCATGGACCAGACGGAACTACTGCGGACAGTGGACCGCCAGATGGGGGCGGCCAGTCTCGTCGACCAGATGACCGGCCACCTCTCCACCTTGGAAGAAGCCCTCACCTTCGCTGTACTCCCCGAGACGCGACGGCCGGTAGCTCTCGCACTCGCCGGCGCAGCAACGCTTGCCGCATGGCAGGCTCTCGATGTCGGCGCCGTTGAACGAGCATGGCGCCACTACGAGTTAGGGAAGCACGCAGCCAAAGAGGCTGACGAGCCGATGTATCTCGCGCATGCCACGGCAGAGCAGGCGTACGTACTCTGTGACGCCGGCCGCCCCGCGGTTGCAGTTGAGTTGGTCCGGGACGCTCAGCGAGCCGGCGGCAAGGTGATGTCGCCAAGACTCCGGGCATGGCTGTACGCGGCCGAGGCCGAGATCTGCGCGAAAGCCGGCCTTCCAGACGACTGCCGTCGAGCACTCGACAACGCCGTACGCTGCCTACCTGCCGGCGAAGGGGCCCGCGACCCCGACATGTTGAGCATCTTCCTAAACCAAGGGCACTTGAGCCGTTGGCGCGGCAACGCGCTCGCGCTGCTAGGCGATGACGAGGCCGTAAGCGATCTATACGTATCTCTCGATGCCATGGATCCGACGTTCATTCGGGCGACCGCGGGACTACGCTGTGACCTCGCTCAAGCGCATCTTGCCCGTGGCGAGTACGACGAAGCCCACGACCACCTACGCCAGGCCCGCCTACTGGCCAGCCGTACGGGATCCGTGCGCCATCGTCGCCGGATCGAACAGCTCACGCAGGGGTTGTAGCCGACGTCCCCGCAGCGCGCGATGCGAGCACGTGCAGCAGAGCAACGAGCGTGCCCGAACCCATCAGTTCACCCCGAGTCATGAGCCCGGGAATGTCCGCAAGCGGGACCCACGCAACGTGCCCCGCCTCTTCAAGATCAGTGGGCTCCCCGACCTGCTTCGCTCCGTGAGCGACGTAGATCTCATGCGGTGAATCGACCATCCCGACCATGGGTTGGTAGGTCACCACATGCTCAACACCAGTCGGGCGCCAGCCAGTCTCTTCCTCGACCTCACGCAGCGCACAGGCTGCAGGATCTTCGCCATCGTCGACGATGCCGCCGGGCAGTTCCCACCCGAAGGTCTCGGGCACGAAGCGATATCGCCACAGCATGAGCACCCGGTCCTGATCGTCCAGAACCGCAGTGATGGCGACGTGGTGCAACCGCACTACGTGATGCTCGAACCGTTCAACGCCAGGCGGTTCGACATCAGCGAGCGTGAGCTTCACCCATTGGTTGTCGTAGACCGTCCGCTCACCGTGGATCTGCCAGGGCTCCAAGTCCGTCGGAGTCGTCACCGAAACGGTCTTGTCCGGCACCCGATACGAGCTGCGCCCCTGCACCACAATGACCCCCTCAGCAAGAAGCTTCGCGAGAACCTGGCGGAGCGCTGTACGACTGATGTCGAGGTCTTCAGACAAGGTGCGCTCGGAAGGGAGCTTGTCCCCAGGCGGGTACGCGCCTGCCGAAATCCGTTCCCGGATCGCGCGGTACACCCGCTCCGACTTCGGTCCCATCCTGTGAGCACGCTCCTTGGTGTCATCAACTGGCATGCACCAGCGTAGCCGTCAGCCCCATTCGCGAACAGGGACGATCAGCCCCGCAGCCAGGCCCGCCGATGCCGAGCCACGGCGTACACAGCTTCGACCCGGTCGGGGGTCAGTACACCCGTGAGTGGCCCCAGGGCGGAGACCTCTCGCTCCTGGTAGATCCGTACCTTGTTCTGCGTGACCGCCCGATACACCGTCGCCACATCCACGAAGACAAGGACGGGCTCCACGGCGACGGGAAAGCCGCAGTGCCGCTCGAGCACCTCTCGCACGTAGGCAGCTTCCGCCTTGCTGGCTGCGGCGTACGGCTCGGGCGGACCGTTATTCACCTTGGCCATGGAGTCACCGACCCAGACCGAAGCGCCAGGGTGGCATTTGGTATTGATGCTGAACACCCCGCCAGGACCAATGAGTAGGTGATCGATGTCGCCACCGTTGCTCTTGGGCACACCATGCAGAACGCGCCATCCTTGACTGGTCAGCCTCTCTAACTCCCGTCCGACGCGCCGCTCACCGCCGAGACCGATGTAGTAGGAGTCCCACTCCGAAGACCGTCCGAGCACCTTGCCCCAAGCCCTTCGGATCGACGAAGGCCCGCGCGCGGCCACAGCTCCAAGGAGTTCCGCGCCAGGCCGATTCTCAGCAAGGTCGTCAGCGACGGTCAGCTGAGGCAACCGAGGCAGCCGTCCACGCCCTTGCGGAGGAGCCGGCGTGGGAGCGGGCTTGGACCTTGGCTTCACTGCATCGGCCACATGCTCACGAACAGTGGCCGAGTGACCAAGCTGTGCGCGAAGCAGCGCCACAGCTTCGCTCCGGTACATCAGCATCTTTACCGTGATGACCTTGGTCGCCAAGTCCGCCCACGCAACGGCAGTCCCGTCCGGGAGGTTCACGTACAGCCGATCCTTGCCGTGGCGCTTCCACCGATGCACCGTGAGTTCGCTCATCAGCCCCGCCCCCGGTTGCCTGCCATCCCCACCTACATGGCAGCAGCCGGCACCGCACCCGGCAAGAGCGCCTTGCGGTCAAACTTTCTCTACTTCATCAAGGCTCGCTGCGCTCGCGGCTGCTTGCTCAGCCGCGAGCCGACAACAGGCCCTATGCCCTTGGTCATCAGCCACGGTGAATCGGGAGCGCCGGCACCACTCCGCCGCCACGATCCGACCTTTGAGGAGGGAAAAGACAACAACAGTCGTTCACGGCTCACATGTCACGTCAACCCCGACAGCCTCACAGACCCGCACTGCCCAACACGTTGGGTCGATTCATCATCGAGGGCCGCGCACAGCACGGCGGCGTCGGCCGGCCGCCGCCCCGCTGCCTTCCATGTCTGCGCCACCAGGCCGCGCGCCGCCGACCGCCCGACGCCACGGCAGCGGCCAGAAACCAGCACTGGGTTTGGCGGGCTCAAGGGGGTGCCGCACAGCAGGCCAGAGACGATTTGTGCTTAAGAACTGAGGCCGGATCATGGCGGCGGCGCGGTGTCAGCTCTCCCGCTGTTGTGGCCGTTGCCCCGTGGCTGGGGCGGCCAGTTCCACGGCTTTAGGCAGCCACTTTGGGGCGAGCCTCTACGATCATGGCCCCGATTCGGGCTGTTGCGGGCAGCGGAGGTGCTGCCCGAATCGCGGCCAGCGTAAGGGGCCATGATCACTCGCCCCAAAGCAGCTCCAGCCCAAAGCCGCTCCACCGACCTTTGGCTTCAGCCTGCGAGGGTCTCTTTAAGCCTCACTGATTGCCTTCATGATCTCCTGAGGCGCGCTAACAATGTAATCATACGGAATGACGGGTTCCCCATTCGCAATTCCTGCAATTGAGCATTCCCCTCGGATCCATTCCGTGAATCCCTTGAGGGATCCGCGCCTCCGAACCCACCGTTGCATCAGAAAAGATTCATGCCACTGATCTTGCGTAAATGCCATGACTTGCGCCATTTCACTCGGCACTCGTGACTGGAATTGGATGAAGCGCTTTGCCAGCAGACCCAATCCCATGTGACTCAAACAGCCAACTCTGTCACTTGTTCGCAGATAGGCTTGTGGGACACTTTGAATTTTCCCGAAGTCCGCAACAAAGGATTTATGATCCTCCCCCTTCTGCATCATCAAGTCAGGTAGAGCGAACTTATCCTTACGACCAGTGCGGTCTTCGCCAAAATTTTCGTAGTCTAATACCTGAGTTACGGGAGCAACGGTAATGAACGGCCGCAGCTTATCTCCGTAGTAGCACTGACACGGGTGAGGGATAATCATGACGATCGACTCAGCAAAGTCGATCTCTACCTTCCCCTGCACTGGTGGCTTCTTAGGAAGTAGCGGGAGAGGGACATCGACAAAAATATCCCCCTGAAACAATGGACGATCGATTTCGCAATCGTCACCCCGAGAGAGGTAGAGCTCCTCAGGTTCAAGCCAATTCTTATCTTCGAAAGCAGGCTGCAAATCAGTCATCCCGCAATGCTCCGACGCGCTTGATTAACGTTTCTCGTTTGGAGGATAAGGTGACCACGCGTCCTCTCCCTCGACCGCCTCCAAGTCCTCTGGATTGTCCCCTCTGTCCACGATCGGCGCAAGAAGCGAGACCCTGACTCCATCGACAACAGGTGCGGCATCATGAAGGACCACCACGCGTCGATGGAGTTCACTCCATCGACGACTCGTCAGGAGTTCGACTGGTGTGATCTCCCCGTCGATTGGTGTCTGCAGCCAAACCCGTGCCTCGGCGGCTCCGAGACGTCGAACCAAGTCAGCCATCACGGTGTGCAGGTAGCTCAACTGACCATGGCGCAAGTCGCTAATGGGCGCACCGCCAGCCCAGCGGGAGTACTGCTCGCGCGAGACACCGAGCGCCGTAGCGAGCTTCGCTGCGCCCAGGCCCGTCATCTCCCTCAGCTCGTTGGCGAGGCGAGCATGCGTGGTTTGCTCATCCGGGAGGGGGGGCTTGCCTACGTCATCTTTGGCGGGAGGCGCCGACGGCTGCTCAGCCGGCCCGACAGGTGACGTGTCCACCTCGATCAGCTGACCGCCCGAGACAAGTCGAAGCATCGCGCTTCCACCAAGAACGCCTGCCCAGTCACGCAGCATTTCATTATGTGACTGAGTGCCGGAGGCAATTCCACCGAGGGCTTGCTGAAGCGCAGTGCGCAAGACCGGGTCTGCCATGAGCTTCTCGCGCCACTGAGATGACAAGAGCACCTGAATCGAAGGCTTGACCGACAGGGCCGACGTAGCTTCATGTAGGGCAGGGATGCCCATCGAAGAGGACCAGTCTCCAGTCCTTGACGAATTCGAGAAGATTTCTTCCAGCCGCCCCAGCAAGGAACTGTTACGGCTGGAACGTCGCACGGAGCGAGCATCTTGCAGGTAGGGTACATTCGTAACTCTACTCAATTAGATCAGCTCCTCTAAGCTCGACTCCGTTACGCCTTCAGGCTCATGCGGTATTCTTCATCTACGCACCATGCGAAGCATCGATACGCAACGTCGTTAAGGGCATCTAGGTATCGAAGAGTCTCTTCAACCTCATACCCAACCGGATCGCTATTTGAGCAATCAATGTCGAGCAGGTACGGTGCTTTCACCTGTGCGTTTTCGGTCGCGAGTCCGTGCCGTAGGGCCAATTGAATACCATCATCCACGGCAAGCAGTTGCCCCACGGAACCAATCAGATGATTCCGCCATCCACGGTCTCCAGTGATTCCCAGGACGTCACCTCTGACACGACCGTCCAGTGAACCGCCATCATCGGTGGGTACGTGGTTGACGTAGCGAAGTCCTACCCTTTCCCGAACGCGCAAGGTCGCGATTTCGGCAACTACCGAAAGAACCTCTTCCATTCTTTCTCGGACTTCGCCCCACCCTGCATAATCAGTAGTCTCTAGCGTGGCGTGTTCTGAACCGAGAACTACAGCCCACGTCCCCTTGAGGTCTTGAAAACGATACTGCGGAATGCTCGTACTTTGTACGCCATTACCAGGAGTCGCCATTATGGTAAGTTGCTGCTCGGTAGTTAGGCGCGGGTAACGAGCCGCGAGAGCATCATGAACAGTGCTCGCGCCTGTATGTGTCCCCAAAATTCCTTGACTGTTAAACCTAACCTGCACGATTACCTGTTGTAGCAACGCCGGTTTGAGCGGGAGCACATCGGCCCCGGGCAAGAAGTCGAACATGATCCCTCCGGGCACTGGACATCACACCCTATGTCACACCCTCAAGTCTCCAGCCCGCCGGCACTTCTGGCAAGCCGCCGAGCGTCACGAGTGGTAACAAGTGGCCATGTGGCGCCATCCAGGGGAGCGCGCAGTAGACAAAAATAGATCTTATCTACGCATATCGAATGGGTGTCCCCTCCTGTGACCCGCTGCACTCGGCATCGAGTGTGGGCCCCATCCCCGACACCAGGTGGACCAACTCACCGTCATCATGACACCGGGTCAGGGACCAAGGCTCTACGGTTCTGTCCCGCATGCCAATGCTTGCCGCGGGTTTTCACGAGGTGAGTTGTCCGAGGCTAGGCCACGCACTGCCAGTTGAGCGCGTGTCGGCACGTTGCGCTTGGGATCTCCAACGGGCCTTGCAGCTGGTCACAGCAATGGAGATCGATTGGTCCCCAAGTGTCTTCTAAGCACTCGCCGCAACCCCAGGCCGGCGTAGTTCGCATCGAGGGGCAGAAGACATCGCCTTGGCGGCGCCACTCGGCCGACCTTGGGTGACAAAGCGCTGATGCGGGGTATCGCCCACTGAAAGTGGAAATGCCACTTCCACACACCCATCCTGACCTGCGTAAACTCTGCTCTCGGACGGTTAGCAGGCCTCAAGGATGGTAATCTTCTTCTTGTTGGATGGGGATGTGTCCCCTACCCAACAACACGAAGGACCCGCCCCGGCTGCAACCAGGACGGGCCTCCATGTAGTTCCACGAGCCCGGTCGAACATCAGGCGACCGGGCTCGCTGCTGCGCGCTCGGACAAGTCGACCGGTTACCTCGGGTGGGCCTCAGCGAAGCTGAGCGAACTGCCCCACCAGCGCGGCGAGACCAACCAGCAAACTCAGCGCCCCGAGGACGACCTGCCACTTTGCAGGACCGGACCACTCAGGCTCCTCGTTCGGATCGGAGCTCATCGCACCACCCCCCTTCCCCTCCATACGGCGCCCTCGGTTGGGCCCCGCGGGCATGTGAACTCACTCTTCCCAGAGGCGAGTTCAGGGAGGTTCAGGTGAAGCGGTAGTCATACTACCGGCCGCCCTCGATAGCTCAGGGGAGGCCGATCCTGTGGCGAATACAGGTTCGATTTAGGTTCAGGAGGTGGCGTCCTCTGCATGCGTGTCCTCATTCAGAAGGAGCGCCAGATGGCGGGCAAGTTGCTGCTGATCGACGCTGGAGAGCTGCTGGTACCGCGCCCAGATGTCCTCAACGGGTGTGCGGGGACGCTCACCCATAGTGATCCACGTCAGCAAGCGGGTTCGCTCACGAATCGACAGCGCTGAGGCCCGAGTAGCAAGCTCGGACGCACCATCCCCACTCTCGCCAGCGGCCTGGCAGTCACTGCAAAGACTCCGGCGATTCAGGAAATCGTCGCGACCTCCGTCTGCCAGAGCCGTGCGGTGGGTGACGTGGATTCGAGAACCCTGGGGCAAGCTGTCGGCTGCTCGCCCGCACACCTCGCACGTGACGCCGGCGCTCGCGGCCATCGTCTGCCGACGCGAGGCGCTGGTGGCCCGCGCCCTCTTCTTTCGCTCTGCCGGATCCCACACACCGATGCCGGGCTTCACGAAGCGCTGCTCTGACTGCTCAAGACTGGCGTCTTCTCGACTGGTGTCGATGACCCATCCCCAGTCCCGAAGATCTCGGATACGGCGGTCGATCTGCGCCATGTCAGGGAACGCTTCCCGCAGTTGGCCCTTCGTGAAGACATTCCCGATCCCGACCACCTGCAGCAGCCACAGCGCGCCGCGGACCAGTCCGCCAGAGCTATCGTCGCGCCAGTCCGGGAGCCCCTCGGTACCGATGTCGCCCACGTTCCCTCCCTCCGGCTCTCGAAGTCGTTGACGTCACTCTACACCACAGCGCGGACCGGCAGGGACCGGCCCACATGGGTGGCAGGCGAGGGTGGCAGGGCTTGCGAGTCATGTTCGTCCTGGGTACCCCTACGCTTCCGCCATGCCTAAAGGTGCCATCACGAAAGTTGCTGTGCTCAAGGCCATCGCCGAGTACGACGCGCTAGGCCGGTCTGAGTTCTTGGCCAAGTACCGCTTCAACGAGGCCCGTTCGTACCTCCTCATGCACAAGGGGCGAGAGTACGACTCGAAGGCCATCGCCGGGGTAGCACACAAGTGGGACCACGGACGCGCCCTGCTGCCCGAGGAGTTCAGCGGTGGGAAGGACCATGCCGCGGCATGGCTCAAGCGAGCCGGGTTCGAGGTCAAGGCCGTGAAGAACCCCGACTGGGCACGCGACGAAATCATCCTGGCCTGCGACCTCGTGATGGCCAACGGGTGGAGAGGGCTAGCCGTCAATGACCCACGGGTGAACGAGCTGTCCGGCCTTCTGCAGCTCATGCCCATTCACGCGGAGGCAGACCGCAACGAGAAGTTCCGCAACCTGAACGGGGTGGCCCGCAAGACGTTCGACATATCCACACGCCACCCGGACTACCAGGGCAAACCGACCAACGGCGGTGCCCTCGACATCCAGGTACTGCACGAATTCCTCGCACGTCCAGCCGAGATGACCGAGGTAGCCCAGCTCATACGGCAGGGCATCAACGTCGGCGACCTTCAAGCGTTGCCGCTGGACGATGGCGAGGACCCAGATGATTACAGCGCGCCCGAAGGCCGTTTGCTGATGAGCCGGCACAAGCGCCGGGAGCGGAACAAGGGCCTGCGAAAGAAGAAGATCGCCGCAGTCCTCAAGCAGGGTGGAACACTGACCTGCGAGGCATGCGGTTTCCACTTCGAGAGGGTGTACGGGGACCGGGGCAGCGGGTACATCGAGTGCCACCACGTCGTACCCCTGCACCAGGCCGGCGAGGGGCGGACCAAGCTCAGCGATCTCGCGCTCATCTGCGCGAACTGCCACCGCATGATTCACCGGCGCGCTCCGTGGCCGACTCCTGGCGAGCTGAGGATCACGGTTGAGTTCCGCCGGGCCTCATCGCTCAACGATCCAGACAGCATCACGCAGCAACAATCAAGCATCACACTCCCGGCAGACCCCGTTCTCCTATTCGACGAGGACGGACGCATGTTCATCCTTCACGATTCGGCCCTGGCTGAGGACCTGATCGAGTCTGAGGACGAATTCCGCGAAGGCTACGACGGCTATGGACGCCCCGTCCGGGCACAGGGAGACCCTGGACACGTGACGCTGGAGTTGGTCGCAACAGAGGCACAGGACAGTGAGCTTCGGGCACATGTCCAGCTCTACTACTCAGTCTTCGCCACCCGGCACCCCACACGCATCCCACCCCAGGAAACAGACCTTGCCGCATTCATCCGCGCAGTGGCGGAGGACTGGGTCGAGGAGTAGCGCCCCCAATCAGACCTGTGTGTCCGAAGATGTGCGGGACCCAACCTGTCTCCGGTTCCGTGGACCATTCATGGACGGATCTCGAGAAACAAAGACGACGCAGCTCTGTGACCAGCGAGTACAGGGCAAGCCCAATCGGCCTCCGGAGCCGGATGCGTAGGTTCGAATCCTACCGGGGGCACCTTTTACGAGGTGCCCAAAGACCCCGCCATCAGCGGTTTCGCTGAGAACGGGGTCTTCGCGTATGTGCATACGGGGCCGCGTCAGGCCTTTCCCGCGAAGTGGGCGTAGACCACGACGTTGGAGTCCCAGTGGCGGTCCTGGGTGAGGCTTCCGCCGCAGGTGATCAGGCGGAGTTCGGGCTTGGCCGTGGTGCCGTAGACCTTCTCCGTGGGGAACCGGCTTTTCTGGTACGTGTCCACCGCGTCGACCTTGAAGACCGCCGTCGTGCCGTCCTCGCGGTGGACCTTGATCTCCTCGTTCTTCGTCAGCTTCTTGAGGTTGTAGAAGACGGCCTGGGGCTGCTGGGCCGTGTCCATGTGGCCGACGATCACGGCGGCGCCCTTCGAGCCGGGGGCGGGGCCCTGCTTGTACCAGTCGGCCTGCATCGGCTTGTTCATCGGCGGGGTTTCCATCACGCCGTTGCCGTCCAGGCCCACCGCGCCCAGGTCCGCGTCGACCTCGATGTCCGGGATGGAGATGCGGTCGGGGACGGACGGGGTGAGGGCGTCGATCCGGGTGACCGGGGTCTTGGGCGTGGCGCTTGTCGTCGTGGGGGGCGTCGAGGAGCAGGCCGTGGCCAGGCCCGCCGCCAGCGCGGCGGCGCCCGCCAGGGCGACCGCGCGGTGGACGCGGGCGACCTGGCGGGTCCTGGGTGCCTCAGCCATTGTTGTGGCGGCGGCGCAGGACGGCGGCACCGGCCAGGGCCGCGACACCGAGGGCGGCGGAGCCGGCGATCATGCCGGTGCCGACGCCGTCGTGGGACGAGGCTGCCGGGGCCTGGCCCGTGTTCACGGAACCGCGCGGGGTCTTGTGGTGGGCGGAGTTGAGCGGGGCGACCTTCTTGTCGCTCTTCTTTACGGCGTCGTTGGCCACGCCGAACTTGGCGGAGTCGATACGGGTGCTGCCGAGGTAGCCGTCCACCCGGTAGTAGCCCGACTTGGTGTTCTTGGAGACCGTCGCCGTGCCGTGCCAGGCGTGGTCGGCACCCTTCTGGAGTGCGACCTTGCCGCCGAACGCGTCGGACCGGACCGACGCCGAAGTGCCGCTGTCCTTGCCGCCCTTGATCGTCACGCCGATCTTGTCGCCCGGCTTGCCGCCGTCCGTCGAGAGCGACATCGATGCCTGGGCCGGGGTGGGCTTGGGAGTCGGGGTGGTGTTGACCGCGAGGGTGGCCGATGCCTGCTGCGCGGTGTCGGGGAAATTGGCGACCGCGTTCACCTGGTACGTACCGAACTTGGCGTTCTTCGCGATGGTGGCCGTGGCGATCCAGGTGTCACCGGCCTTGCTCGCCTGGGTGACCTGGATGTGGTCGAGTCCCTCGGAGGAGACCGAGACCTTGTCGGCCTTGCCCTGGGTCTTGACGGTGACCTTGATCTTGTCGCCCGGCTTGCCGCTCGACTTCGAGAGTTGGACCTGGACGGCCTCCTTCTGCTGGTCCGCCTTGTTCCCGCTGGAGTCGCCGGAGTCGGTGGATCCGGTCGAGTCGTTCGGGCCGGTGGGGTTCGCGCCGTCCTGGTCGGTCGCCGAGGTGGACACCACCGGTGCGGGCGCGGGAGATCCTTCGGCGGCGAACGCGGTGGCCGGCATGGCGACAGCGAGCGAAGCGACGACCGCTATGGCGGAAACGGTGTAGGCCTTGCGCATGATTGAACCTCCGTAGGGCGACCTGAGGCTTTTTGTCCAGGTACACCGCTTATGAGGGGCTCTGCGGTTCGGCGGTTCACTCGTTTTCCGGGTCCGAAATCGGCACGGTCAAAGGTCCGGGACCCGTCCCGAGGCGCCTGAGCTGGCGTTCTTGAGCGGACCGGGAGAGTTCCTTTGCCTGCGATTTAAGGACGAAGGTCCTTGCGGGCCCAGCGCTACGCCATCGCCCGGCAGGCTCCCTTGGGCTCCGCCGGCGCCGGCATCTTCACCACGCCGTACGAGGCCAGTTCCGCCTCGATGAGCTTCTCCATCGGGTTCACCGCGACCACGCTGCCGATCACCATGGCGATCAGGATCGCGCCGCCGGTGAACACTCCCCCGAGCCAGACCATCGTGTCCACGGGGATCGTGTAGGCCCCCACCACGCGCACCACGCACTCGGCGAGGAGCGCGGTCCCCCAGACCACGGAGAAGAGGTTCTCGATACGGCGGAAGCGGTCCGATCCGGCCGAAAGGCGGTCCCAGGCCTCGGACTTGACGCTGTCCGCCTTCACCAGCCAGGGCTTCAGGCCGGCCGACATCATCGGACGGCCGAGTCCCACCGAGACCAGGATGCCGATGCCGACCGTGGAGCTCACCGCGCTGTCCTTGGCGAGCATCAGCCGCGGGTCGCCGGTGAGGAAGGTGAGCGCCAGACCGACGAGGTTCACCACCAGCATGAGCGCGGCGAGGCCGTTGAGCCGCCGCGCCTGGAGCAGGCTCCAGATCGTGCGGGCGGCCGGGACGACGCTGCTCCAGGCGAGGGCGGCGACGGTCGACATGCCCTCGTGCTTGAGGAGGTAGTAGCCGGCCATCGGGACGGCCGCGTCCACGATCAGCGGGAGGAAGTTCTGCTTGGCGTTGTCGGCGTTCCCCGTGGTTTCCATGGCTACAGCTTGCCGATCAGGGGCAGTTGGGCGTCAGATGCGACTGTCCTGTGCTGCGCAGGACATTTGTCACGGTCACACCCGGAGCCAAGTCCTCCGGTCCCGTGCCGTCGCGTGCAGCGCCTCGATGTCCGCCGGTTTCAGTACGCCTCCGAGCCGTGCCAGCTCCGCCACTTCGGCGTCGTCGTCGCGCAGGATGCGTACGCCCCCGGAACCAGAACCGGAACCCGCACCCGCACCCGGCGCCGAATCCACCCGGGACGCCCCCACCAGGCCCAGTACCGGACGGACCGCGGCCGCCAGCGCGAGGGAGGCCCGCTCGGCCTCCCTGCGGGCCCAGCGCAGCTGCGGCTGCGGCTCGGCGCGGCCCACCGTGACCAGGGGGTCGGCGATGCGCACCCGCAGCCTGCGTACGTACAGCGTGCGCACCGTCAGAATCCCCGCGGGGCCGATCAGCAGATGGTCGATGTGGCCGCCGCCCGGCAGCGGCACCGAGTGCAGCACCCGCCAGCCCGCGCCTTCGAGCCCTTCGAGCCGCTCCCCCAGGGCCTGTTGGGCGACCAGAGCACTCCGGCGCGGATCGGCCCGGAAGCGCGAGGGCGGTGCGGCTCCGTCGAGTACGGCGTGCAGCGCCTCGCCCGGGCGGTTGGGCGCCAGGTCGTCGTCGGGGTGCAGGGTGAGCAGCGCGAGGTCGGCCGGGGTCGGCACAGGAGGCGGTCCGACCGTGAACTCCCCTGTCAGGAAGGGCCGCAGCGCATCGAGGACCGCTTCCCTGTGTTCGTCGAAGAGCAGGCTGATCCTGCTGGTCTCACGGTCGTACCAGGCGATGTTCGTGCCGTCCGGCATCCCCACGTACAACCGTTCCTGGCCGTGCCGCCACGCCGGGGTGACCCTCAGACCGGTCATGCCGCATCACCTCATCCCACCCACGACCATGGGAACAGGACACAGGGCGGAGGGGCAATAACCAGGTTACGGTGGAGGCGAGTCGAGGGGGTTGGCCTTTGCGCGTGCGCAAGAGGGACGACGGAGATGTTCCGGCACCGGACACGGCCTGGGACGAGATCGTTCCGGGGCTCTGGATGGGCGGGCACGCCTACTTCCGGCCTGACACGGGACTCCACATGGCCGTCGTGCGCGATGAGTTCGACGTCGTACTGAGCCTGCTGCGCCGCCCCGGCCACGGACCGCCGCCCGGCGTGGAACACCATGTGCACGAGATCCCCGACGCCCCGCTGGACGAGGCGCAGGTGGACGGCGTGATCCGGCTGGCGGAGATCGCACAGCTCTCGATGGGGCTCGGGCGGAGCGTGCTGGTGCGCTGCCACTCGGGGTACAACCGCTCGGGTCTGGTCGTCGCGCACACGCTCGTCATGTCGGGGCGCACCCCCGAAGAGGCGGTCGAGCTGGTCAGGGCGCGCCGCTCGCCGTGGGCGCTGCACAATCCGGTCTTCGAGGACTATCTGGAAACAGGGCTGGACGTGGTCCGCCTGCTTGCGGGATTGTCCGAGCCGTAGCCTGTACTGGGCCTGATGAGGCCAGTACTGACCAGGGAGGGGACCACGGCATGATCATTTTTGGTACCAGGGGGTATCTGTACCAGTTGGCGATGCTGACGCTGGTGTGCGGACACTGCGGCAATCCGGCCGCGCACACCCTGCGCAAGCGCGTCACCAAGTTCACGCTGTTCTTCGTGCCGCTGTTCCCGATCGCCGTGAAGTACACGACGCAGTGCACGTTCTGCGGCATGGAACAGAAGATCAGCAAGGAGCAGGCGGACGGGCTCCTGGCACAGCCGCAGCAGCAGGAGCAGTACGGACAGCAGGGCGCCCCGCAGCAGCAGGCCGGGCAGAACCCGTACCAGGGCTGAGCCGCACGGTTCCCGGCCCCGGCGCGAGGATGCGCCGGGGCCGCCGCCGTTACAGGCTGGTGCGGACACGATGAGTGTGCTCGTAGGGAAGACGGAAGCCGGAAGGACGGAAGGAGAGCCTTGCGCCGCCACCGCCTCGCAGCCGGAGCAGCACCGCTGACCGCGACGGTCGCGCTGCTCGTCGCCATGTGCGCGGGATGCGGCGACGCGGACGGTCTGCAGAGCGCGGGTGCCACCCCGACCGCCATCGGCCCCACCCAGCTGTGGCCCAGCCTGCCGCCCGCCTCCGTGGAGCCCTCGGGGCCGCCGTCGACCGCTTCGGAGGCAGTCCCCGGGATCAAGGTGCCGGGCGACGACGTGCACAAGCTGGACCCGGCCGCCGTGGTGCACGCCGACCCCACCACCTCCGAGTACATCGCCTCGGGCGATGTGCTGCAGCCGTACTACCGGGATCTGACGGGCGACCACCGCGACGAGCTGATCACCGGCATCACGCTGTCCAACGGCCAGCTGGCGATCAACTGCTACTGGGCCCACGGGGGCAAGCTGCTGCGCATCATGGACACGGTCGACGACGTGATCAGCGTGGAGCTGTCCGACCGGGATGTGATCATCCGGGATCCCGCGGGGCTCCCCGGGTACGAGTACCGGACCTCGTGGTCCTGGGACGCCAGCCAGCGCGCGATGCTCCCCACCCGGGACGAGATCCTGCGCGTACTGCCGCGGAAGTCACCGGCGCCCCTCTCCTCCGCGCGGCCGGCCCGGCGTACGGGCGAGGAGGACGGAGAGGGAGAGGGCGGGGGCGAGGGATGAGAGCCCGTCTCGTGCCGTCCTGGACGGCCTCGCTCACCTGGAAGGCCGCGACCTTCATCCTGGTGATGTGCGTGGTCCTCGCCACGCTGCTCGGCACCCTGGTGCATGCGTCGGTGACCCACCAGACGGTCGGCCAGGTCCGCGACAAGGCGCTGACGCGCCTGTCGGAGACCGTCGACGCGTACGAGGCGGGCGAGCCGCTCCCCTGGCGCTCCGGCATCGACCCGCCAGGGCTGCCGCCGTCCCTGCGCGCCCTCGCTCTGAAGGGGCAGCGCGGCACCATGGTGGCCGACCGGGGCGGGCGGCCCGTGATGTGGGCGGCGGGCCCGGCCGACGGCAAGGTCATCGCCACCGCCGTCGACTACAGCCAGAGCGCGAAGACCATCACCGGCCTGGACCAGTCGATCCTCGCCTCGTCCGTCCTGGCCATCGGGGCCACGCTCCTCATCGGCGCCTTCGCCGTCACCCGTGTCACCCGCCGCCTGCGCAAGGCCGCGCTGGTCGCGGGCCGGATCAGCGCGGGCGACCTGGATGCGCGGGTGAACGATCCCAGGACGAAGGGGCCGCGCCGGCGGCAGGACGAGGTGGCGACGCTGTCGGGGGCGCTGGACACCATGGCGTCCTCGCTGCAGCGGAAGCTGGAGAACGAGCAGCGCTTCACCGCCGACGTGGCGCACGAGCTGCGCACCCCGCTGACCGGGCTGCACGCCGCAGCCGAACTGCTGCCGCCCGGCCGCCCCTCCGAGCTGGTGCAGGACCGGGTGCGGGCGCTGCGGTCCCTCACGGAGGACCTGCTCGAGATCTCCCGTCTCGACGCGGGGAGCGAGACCGTCGACCTCGCCTTCCATCTCCTGCCGCCGATCGCGGAGCGGGTGGCACGCGCCGGGGCGGCGGAGACGGAGGTACGGGTGGGGAGGGCGACCCGCGTGGAGAGCGACAGGCGGCGCCTGGAGCGGGTCATCGGCAATCTCGTCGGCAATGCGCACCAGCACGGGCGGGCGCCGGTGGTGGTGAGCGTCGATGGGCCCGTGGTGACGGTGCGCGATCACGGCGACGGTTATCCGGAGTACCTGCTCGCGCACGGGCCGCAGCGTTTCCGTACGAGTGCCGAGACCAAGGGGCACGGCCTGGGGCTGACCATCGCGGCCGGCCAGGCGGCGGTGATCGGGGCCGAGCTCGTGTTCCGCAACGCGGAGGGCGGCGGGGCCGAGGCCCGGCTCACCCTGCCCGAGTACGTGAGCTTCGACGATGCATGACAGGCCGTCAGCATTCTTCGGCACACTATGACATAAAGGGACATAAGGGCTTCGCCTTGCTACGTTGCCTGGCATGACCGCAACGACGGCGGACGCGCTCCCGCCCGAACTACGCCTCCCCAAACGGCGCGGCGTCGAACTCGTGCTCCTCGTGGCCGCCGTCCTGATCTCCGTCTTCGGCTACATCGACGTCGGTCTCGCCAAAAACGGCTCCGCACCCGCCGATGCGCTCAGTTACGGCGCGGGGCTCGGCCTCCTCGCCCTCCTGGCCCACCTCGCCGTCCGCTTCCGCGCCCCGTACGCCGACCCGCTGCTCCTGCCGATCGCCGTGCTCCTCAACGGAATCGGCCTGGTCCTGATCTACCGGCTCGACCTGGAGACCCCCGGCGACCAGGCCGCCCCCACCCAGCTGATCTGGTCCACGCTCGGAGTCGCCCTCTTCATCGGCGTCATCGTCTTCCTGCGCGACCACCGCATCCTCCAGCGCTACGCCTACCTCTCGGTGGCCACCGCCCTGGTGCTGATGATCATCCCGATCTTCTTCCCCGCCGTGAACGGTGCGAAGATCTGGATCCGCGTCGCGGGCTTCTCCATCCAGCCCGGCGAGTTCGCCAAGATCCTCCTGGCGGTCTTCTTCGCCGCGTACCTCTCGGGCAACCGCAACGCACTCGCGTACACCGGCCGCAAGATCTGGAAGCTCCAGCTCCCCACCATGCGGGTCTTCGCCCCGATCCTCGCGATCTGGCTGATCAGCGTCGGCGTCCTGGTCATGGAGCGCGACCTCGGCACCTCGCTCCTCTTCTTCGGACTCTTCGTGATCATGCTGTACGTGGCCACGGGCCGCGGCAGCTGGATCGCGATCGGGATGGTGCTCGCCGCCGTCGGCGCCGCGGTCGTCGGCACGCTGGAGCCGCACGTGCGCAGCCGCGTGGAGGACTGGTTGCACCCCTTCGCCTCGATCGACGCGGGCGAGGGCGCCAGCCAGCTCGCCCAGTCGCTCTTCGCCTTCGGCGCCGGCGCGATGCTCGGCACGGGTCTGGGCGAGGGCCACTCCATCCTCATCGGCTTCGCCGCCAAGTCCGACTTCATCCTGGCGACCGCGGGCGAGGAGCTCGGCCTCTTCGGCCTCACCGCGATCTTCATGCTGTACGCCCTGCTCGCGGCCCGCGGCTACCGCGCGGGCCTGGCCCTGCGCGATCCCTTCGGCCGGCTGCTCGCGATCGGCCTCGCCTCGATCATCGCCATCCAGGTCTTCGTGATCGCGGGCGGCGTCATGGACCTGATCCCGCTGACCGGTATGGCGATGCCCTTCCTGGCCCAGGGCGGATCGTCCCTCGTCACCAACTGGATGATCGTCGCGCTCCTGATCAGGATGAGCGACTCCGCCCGCGCCCCGCACCCCGGCACCGTCGAGACCGGACTCATCGCGAGCACAGCCCCGATCGTGGAGGACGACGAGTCATGATCCGCTACATCCGCCGAGCGGCCGGCTTCTGCCTGGTCCTGCTCGTCGCACTCCTCCTCAACGCGATGCGCGTCCAGGTCTTCGACGCGGACTCCCTCGACAAGAACTCCGCCAACCGCCGCCAGACGATCGCCCGTTACGACCAGGCGCGCGGCAACATCCTGGTCGACGGCAAGACCGTCACCGGATCCAAGGACACCGGCCAGCAGCTGAGGTACGAGCGGACCTACACCGACGGCCCGCTCTACGCGCCGGTCACCGGCTACGCCTCGCAGACGTACGGCACCACCCTCATCGAGAACGCCGAGGACGGAATCCTCGCCGGCACCGACTCCATGCTCTCCACCGTGCCGCTGCTCAACGAGCTGACCCGGGCCCAGCAGCCCGGCGGCAATGTCGCCTCCACCATCCAGGCGGACATGCAGAAGGCGGCGTACGACGGGCTCGGCTCCAAGAAGGGCGCGGTGGCGGCGATCGAGCCCACCACCGGCAAGATCCTCGCGCTGGTCTCCACCCCCTCGTACGATCCCGGGCTGCTCTCCGGCACCAGCTCCTCCACCACGCGGGCTTGGACCTCGCTGAACTCCGACGCCAACCAGCCGATGCTCAACCGGGCGATCCGCCAGGTCTATCCGCCGGGCTCGACCTTCAAGGTGGTCACGGCCGCGGGGATCCTGGACAACGGGGTGGTCACCGACATCAACTCCGCGACGGACACCCCGAATCCGTACACCCTGCCCGGCACCACCTTCCAGCTGACCAACGAGAGCGCCTCCGAGCAGTGCACCGACGCGACGCTGCTCTACGCCTTCGAGGTGTCGTGCAACACGGTCTTCGCCAAGCTGGGCGTGGACGTGGGGCTGAGCGGCATGGTGAAGACCGCGGAGAGCTTCGGCTTCAACGACAGCGGCCTGAAGATCCCCTCGGGGGTCGCGGCCAGCAACTTCGACACGAAGATGAGCAACGACCATCTCGCCCAGTCCAGCATCGGGCAGTACAACACGAGCGCCACGCCGCTGCAGATGGCCATGGTCGCCGCCGCGGTCGCCAACGACGGCCAGATCATGTACCCGCACCTGGTCGACAAGACGACTCGGTCGAACGGCGCCACGGTCTCCGACACCGGCACCAAGAACTACCGGCAGGCGATGACGGTGACCACGGCCGCCCAGCTCAAGACGATGATGGAGGCCGTGGTCACCGACGGCACCGGCACGAACGCGGCGATCGAAGGGGCGACGGTCGGCGGCAAGACGGGCACCGCGCAGAACGGCGTCGACAACTCCGGTACGCCGTATGCCTGGTTCATCTCCTACGCGCAGAAATCGGACTCCGGCACCCCGGCCGTGGCGGTCGCTGTGGTCGTCGAGGACGCGTCGGCCAACCGCTCGGATGTGAGCGGCGGCGGCAACGCGGCGCCGATCGCGAAGGCGGTCATGGAGGCGGCGCTGAATTGAGCCGCGCGGTGGGCGGGCCATGATTAGAGTGCGGCTCATGACGAATCCCATCGCACCGTACGAACTCGCCCAGGTGAACATAGCCCGCCTCAAAGCCCCTTTGGATTCACCCGAGTTGAAGCCGTTCATGGACGGTCTTGAACCGGTGAACGCCGTGGCCGACGCGGCCGACGGCTTCATCTGGCGCCTCCAGACGGAGGCCGGCGACGCGACGGAGCTGCGCGTCTTCGGCGACGACTGGCTGATGATCAACATGTCGGTGTGGCGGGACCCGAACGCTCTCACGGCATTCATGTACCAGGGGCAGCACCGCGAACTCCTCGGTCGCCGCTACGAGTTCTTCGAGCGGATCGAGGAGGCGATGACGGCCCTGTGGTGGGTCCCGGCCGGCCACCGCCCCACACCCCAGGACGCCGAGGCCCGCCTGGTGGAGCTGCGCGAGAACGGTCCGACGGCCACGGCCTTCACGCTGCGTACGAGCTTCCCGCCGCCGTCGGCCTAGCTCTGCCCTCCCGGAAGCGCCTCGCGCCGCGCCAGCCACTGCGGCGGGACGCCGTCCACCCCGGTGCGGGCGGCCACGATGCCGCCGCTGATCGCGCAGGTCGTGTCGACGTCGCCGAGCCCTTCCGCCGTCGCCCAGAGCGCCGCCTCCAGATCCTCCTGGTGGCGGGCCGCGGTCCAGACGGCGAAGGGGACGGTGTCGTCGGCACGGATGCGCTGCCCGTTGCCCAGGAGGTCGGAGGCCTTCCAGGGTTCGGTGGCGAAGGGGACGTCGGCGGCGCGCAGGAGTCCGTCGCGCACGGGGCCCTGCGGGGTCCGGTCGGCCACGGTCCGGATGGCGAGTTCTCCCCGTACGGAAAGTGCCGCGGCGGTGGCGACGGCCACGGCGCCCGCGATGCCCTGGGGATGGGCGTGGGTGACCTCGGCGGACAACTCGGCCTGGCGGGCGACGACTTCGAGGTCGTCGCTGAACCAGGCGCCGAGCGGCGCGACCCTCATCGCGGCGCCGTTGCCGAGGCTGCCCCCGTCGAAGAGTCCGGGCGCGAGGGTGCGCCACTCCTCGGGCGCGGCGAGCAGGGCGGGCAGCAGCATGTGCATCCCGTGCCCGTACCCGCGGCCCTGATCCGCGTCGAAGGTGAGCGCGAAGCAGGCGGCGAGCCGGTCCTGGACGATGGCGCCGTGCTCGTCGAGGACGCGCTGGACCGCCAGGGCGAGGGCGGTGTCGTCGGTCCAGTGCCAGCGGGGCTCTTCGGGGGTGCGGCGGGCGCGGATGTCGTCGTACGCCTGCCGCGGCTCGCGGAAGAGCGGGAACCACCGCTCCCCGAAGGCGTCCCCGAGAGCGAGGCCTTCGAGGCTGCGGCGGGCGGCGACGGGGTTGGCGGTCATGGGGGCCATGGTGCCGGAGGAGGCAGGACGCGGGGAACTCCTTTACTCGGGGCGGCCGTTGGGCGCCGCACATGCGCGAGCGCCTGCCCCCGGGCTTTCGCAGGGAGCAGGCGCTCGAACGCCGGTCGGAGTGCTGGGCGTCAGCCGAGCGGCTTGCGCATTTCGGCGCGGACCTTCGCCGTCGCCGCCGCTGCCGCGTCCAGGTCCACGTCGGCGGGGTCCTGCCGGACCGACTCCTGGCTGATCTCCGCGACGGTCGCACTCGTATTGCCGTCCATCCAGGAGCAGATGGGCATCGTGGTGCGGGCCCCGGACTGGGTCTTCGTGAGAACCTCGCAGGCGATCGGGATGTCGGAGCCCGCCGGGCGGAAGTCCTTCGGCTGGACCGCGACCACGGCGCCCGCGCCCTTCGCGGCGCCCTTCATCAGGCTGCGGCGGCCCTCACCCGTGTTCTTGAAGCGGCCGTACATGCCGGTCACCGACAGGACGCCCTTGGCGTCGACGCCGCCCACCCCGTACTGGGCCGCCACCCCGTGGGGGTCCTTCGCGTCCCGGACGTCGTCCACCTCGTTCTCGACGTCCGCGCCCACGGTGGAGGACTGGTCCTTGGTGAGCTGGTACTTGCCGTCCAGGAGAGTCTTGGGCAGCGTGAGTTCGTACTCCGCCTCCGGGAAGCCGCCCACCACCTTCTGGCCGATCAGGGCCAGGGCCACCACCACGCCCACCACCAGCACCGCGACTCCGCCGACGATGCCGAAGATCAGGCCCTTGCGGCTCTTCTTGGGCGGCGGAGCCATCGGGAAGCCCATCGGCGGGGCTCCCCAGGGGGTCTGGGGCTGCTGGCCGTATGGGGCTCCGGGGTACGGCTGCTGGCCGTACGGCGCGGGCTGCTGCTGGCCGTACGGCGTCGGCTGCTGGCCATAGGGGGCGGGCTGCTGGCCGTAGGGGTTCGGCTGCGGCTGCTGGGGTGGCGGGGGCATGGACACGCCAGCACGCTACTCCATACGAGGGCGCCGGACTCAGGAGGCCGCCCCGTCGGCGATGGCATCCCTCACCTCCGTGACCCGCGCCTGCTCCTCCTCCTCGAAGCGCTCCTGGTCCAGCGCTTCCGCGATCTCCTCGTCCTGGGTCATCAGGAGGTCCAGGTTGGAGTTGCCCATCTCGAAGACGCCCATGTCGACGTACGCCTTCTGCAGGCGCTCGCCCCACAGGCCGATGTCCTTGACGCACGGGACGATGCGGCTGAAGAGCAGCTGACGGAAGAGGGCCAGGAACTCCGACTCCTCCGAGAGCTGTTCGGCCTCCTTCTTCGGGATGCCGAAGTTCTCCAGGACCTCGACCCCGCGCAGGCGGTCGCGCATCAAGTAGCAGCCCTCGATGACGAATTCCTCGCGCTCGCGCAGTTCCGCGTCCGAGAGCTGCTTGTAGTAGTCGCGCAGCGCCATGCGGCCGAAGGCGACGTGGCGGGCCTCGTCCTGCATGACGTACGCGAGGATCTGCTTGGGCAGCGGCTTGTCCGTCGTGTCGCGGATCATGCCGAAGGCGGCGAGGGCCAGGCCCTCGATCAGGACCTGCATGCCCAGATAGGGCATGTCCCAGCGTGAGTCGCGCAGGGTGTCGCCGAGCAGGCCCTGGAGGTTGTCGTTGATCGGGTAGAGCATGCCGATCTTCTCGTGGAGGAAGCGGCCGTAGATCTCCGCGTGGCGCGCCTCGTCCATGGTCTGGGTCGCCGAATAGAACTTGGCGTCCAGGTCGGGGACCGATTCGACGATGCGGGCCGCGCAGATCATCGCGCCCTGCTCGCCGTGCAGGAACTGGCTGAACTGCCAGGCGGTGTAGTGGCGTCGCAGGTCGCCCTTGTTCTTGTCGGTCATCTTCGACCAGTACGGGGTGCCGTAGAGCGTCATCGCCTCGTCGGGGGTCCCGAGCGGGTCCTGCGGATCCACTTCGAGGGACCAGTCGATGCGCTTCGCGCCGTCCCACTGCTTGTCCTTGCCCTTCTGATAGAGGGCGAGGAGGCGGTCGCGGCCGTCGTCGTACTCCCAGCTGAAGCGCGCTGAACTCGAAGAAGGCACTTGCCAGTTGGGGTCGATCGGTCCGCCCGTGTAGAGCTCATGTGTCGACATGCTTCGCAGGTTCACACGGTGGTAGACGCCGGGTCAACAAGTCGTGCGTGAGGGATTGACGAGCTTGCTGACACGCAGTCTCATAAGACGTGACCCCCGGACTGTGCCCTCCGGGGGACACCCCCAGACCCCCGCCCGATCGCATGAGGTGTTCTCAGAGATGACCACCGTGACCGAACGCGAAGTGCTCCGCGACGCCCTCGGCCTCCTCCGGGACCGCGAACAGGTTGCCGAGCGGCTGCTGGAGTCGTCCGCCAAGCACTCCTTCGACCCCGAGAAGGAACTCGACTGGGAAGCGCCGATCGAGGACGGGAAGTGGTTCTGGCCGCCGGAGCTGGTGTCGCTGTACGACACCCCGATGTGGCGCAGGATGAGCGAGGACCAGCGCATGGACCTCGCCCGGCACGAGGCCGCCTCGATCGCCGCGCTCGGGATCTGGTTCGAGATCATCCTGATGCAACTGCTCGTACGCCACATCTTCGACAAGTCCGTGACCAGCAAGCATGTGCGCTACGCCCTGACCGAGATAGCCGACGAATGCCGGCACTCGATGATGTTCGCGAAGATGATCGAGAAGGGCGAGGCTCCGAGCTATCCGGTGCCGCGCTTCTACCACAATCTGGCGCGCGTCCTGAAGACCGTCTCCACGACGCCCGGATCGTTCGCCGCGACTCTGCTCGGCGAGGAGATCCTCGACTACATGCAGCGGCTGACCTTCCCGGACGAGCGCGTGCAGACCCTGGTGCGCGGGGTGACCCGTATCCATGTGGTCGAGGAAGCACGCCATGTGCGGTATGCACGCGAGGAGTTGCGGCGCCAGATGGTCACCGCACCGCGCTGGGAGCAGCACTTGACCCGGGTCAGCTGCGGAGAGGCCGCCCGGGTCTTCTCCACCTGCTTCATCAACCCGCAGGTGTACACGAACGTCGGGCTCGACCGCCGCGCGGCCGTCGCCCAGGTGAAGGCGAGCGGCCACCGCGCGGAGGTCATGCAGAGCGGCGCGAAGCGGCTGACCGACTTTCTCGATGACATCGGGGTCCTGCAGGGGGTCGGGCGGCGGCTGTGGGTGAGCTCGGGATTGCTGGCCAAGTAGCCGGCATACGGGCTTACGCTGCGGGAGTGACCCCCGCAGCAGTCCCCGCCTACCGACGGCTCAGCGTCGAGGAGCGCCGCAAACAGCTCCTCCACGCCGCGCTGTCCCTCTTCGCCCACCGGGCGCCCGAGGACGTCTCCCTCGACGAGGTCGCCGAGACGGCCGGGGTGTCGCGGCCGCTCGTCTACCGCTACTTCCCCGGCGGCAAGCAGCAGTTGTACGAGGCCGCGCTCCGCTCCGCGGCCGACGAGCTGGAGCAGTGCTTCGCCGAGGCGCAGAGCGGGCCGCTCACCCTGCGCCTCACCAGGGCCCTCGACCGGTATCTGACCTTTGTGGACGAGCACGACACCGGGTTCTCCGCGCTGCTCCAAGGCGGCTCCGTCGCCGAGACGTCCCGTACGAGCGCGATCGTCGACGAGGTGCGGCGGGCCGCAGCCGAGCAGATCCTCGTCCACTTCGGGATACCCGGCCCCGGGCCCCGGCTGCGGATGATGGTCCGGACGTGGATCGCCGCCGTCGAGGCGGCTTCACTGATCTGGCTCGACGAGGAGAAGCAGCCGCCGCGGGCCGAATTGCGCGACTGGCTCGTCGACCACCTGGTGGGACTGCTGACCGTCACCGCCGCGACCGACGCGCAGGCCGCCGAAGCGGTGAAGGCCGCGCTGGCGCTGGAGACGGCCGAGGGTTCGGCGGGGGTGCTCGCCCGGCGGGTGATCCCCGTCGTCGGCGAGGCCGCCCACCTGCTGTGACCGTGATGGACACTGGTGGGGTGAAGAGCGAAGACACCCCTTTCGAAGGCGGGCCGCTGGACGGGCGCGTGCTGCCCGTGCTGCTCGGGGCCACCGGGCACCCGCCGAAGCTGTACAAGGTGCCGGTGCCGGACGACGACGGCGGGGCGCCGACCGTGCTCGTGTACGTACGGACGCCTGCGGGGCAGTCCGCGAAGCGGGTCGGGCTCACCCGGCGGTGGAAGTATGTCCACTCCCCCGAGGGCAAACCGCCATCCGGTGTGAAGTGGCCCTGGTCGAAACCGGACCCTGCGGTCAAGCCGGACGCCACGCCGGGGATGGACCGGACCGAGTGACCTCGTTGGGCCGAATCGGTCACCCATGAGGCGGTCCTGACGCCATCACCCCATGGTCGGGGCGGAGGTGATGGGATGTCAGGGCGACTTCTCCGGTCCATCTGTACGGCGGCCATGGCGACGGTGGTCGCGGCGGCACCGGCTTTCGCGGTGCCTGTGGACCCACCCGTGGACCCACAGCCCACCACGGTCGCGGGCGCGCTGAGCGAGCTGCAGACCCTGTACCAGCAGGCCGAGGAGGCCAGCGAGACGTACAACGCCACCGCCGCCGATCTCAAGGCGCAGACCGCGGAGACCAAGCGGCTCGATGCGCAGCTCGCCAAGGTACGGATCTCGCTGGCGGGCGGGCGGAGCGAGATCGGGCGGATGGCCCGGGAGCAGTACCAGGGGCAGACCGGGCTCTCGGACTATCTGCAGCTGCTGCTCGCGCGCAGCCCTCAGGAGTTCATCGACCAGGGGCATCAGATCGAGCGGGCCTCGTCGGAGCGGCTGGCACGGGTGTCACGCCTGGAGGGGTCCGAGAAGGCGGCGAGCGGGCTGGCGGCGCGGTCGCAGCAGGCGCTGGACACGGAGCAGGTGCTCGCGGCGAAGCAGAAGCGGCTGCGGGACGGGGTGCAGAGCCGGCTCAAGGCGGTCGAGGCGCTGCTGGCCTCGCTCACCGCGGAGCAACTGGCCGATGTGGCGCGGCTGGAGCAGGCGTCCGTGGACGGGGCTCAGCGGACGCTGATCGGGTCCGGGGTGCTGGGGGGATCGCCGGGGGTGGCTGCGCGGGCGCCCTCCGTGGAGGGGGACTCCGCGCTGAAGTACGCGGTCCGGCAGATCGGGAAGCCGTACGTGTGGGGGGCGGAGGGGCCCTCTTCGTTCGACTGTTCGGGGCTCACGTCGCAGGCGTGGGCGCATG
The DNA here is from genome assembly GCF_040654175.1 of Streptomyces sp. NPDC050738. Classification (NCBI taxonomy): domain Bacteria; kingdom Bacillati; phylum Actinomycetota; class Actinomycetes; order Kitasatosporales; family Streptomycetaceae; genus Streptomyces; species Streptomyces sp. NPDC050738. The sequence goes on from NZ_JBFAHN010000006.1 coordinate 237,095, forward strand.
CGGGGCGGGTGATTCCGCGGACGAGCGAGGAGCAGTGGGCGCAGTTGCCGCGGGTGTCCCTGCGGGCGCTTCGGCCTGGGGACCTGGTCGTCTACTTCCCCAAGGCCACGCATGTGGCGATCTATCTGGGGGGCGGGATGGTGGTGCAGGCGCCGCGGCCCGGGGATCGGGTGAAGGTGTCGCCGATCGCGTCGAATCCTCTGCTGGGGGCTGTGCGGCCGGATCCTGGGGGGCGGGCGATGCCGGTGGCGTCGTATGCGCCGCCGGTGGTGCCGGAGATTTCCCCAGCCCCGCCCCTTCCCGAAACTGGGGCTGCGCCCCAGACCCCCGACCCCCGGTAAGCGGGCGCTGCGCCCCCTGCACCCCCGTAGGCGACCTTCGGCCGCGTGTCCTCAATCGCCGGACGGGCTTGATTTTTCGGAGGTCCGGGGGCAGCGCCCCCGGACCCGCCCGCCCGCTACGCTGCCGGCGTCGCCGCCGCCGCCCCGACCTCCGCCAGATACGCACCCGTCTTCTCCGGGTCATAGAAGAAGTTCTCGAAGTCCGCCGGGTTGTTGAACCCGTTCGCGAAGCGGTCGGCCACCGGCTGGAGTTGGCCCGCCGCGCCGATCAGGTTCAGCACGTGCTCCGGCGGAACACCCAGCATCGCGTTCGTCCACTTGGTGACGTGCTGGGCCGTGTTCCAGTAGCCGTCGAACGTCTGCTGCATCCACGCTTCGTCGAAGGGCGCGTCGCCCCTCTCGACGATCGAGGACAGGTACGAAGCCGCGCACTTGGACGCCGAGTTGGAGCCCTGACCCGTGATCGGGTCGTTCGCGACGACCACGTCCGCGACGCCGAGCACCAGGCCGCCGCCGGGGAGGCGGCCGATGGGGTTGCGGACCGTGGGGGCGTAGCGGCCGGCCAGCGTGCCGTTCGCGTCCGTGAGTTCGACCTTCGTCGCCCTCGCGTACTCCCACGGCGTGAACTTCTCCATGAGTTCGAGCGTGAGCGCCAGGTGGTCCGACGGGTCCTTGACGCCCTGGAACGCGTCCAGCGGGCCGCCCGGGACGCCCTCCCAGAAGAGGATGTCCGCCCGGCCCGTCGTCGTCAGCGTCGGCATGACGAAGAGTTCACCCACGCCGGGGACCAGGTTGCAGCGGACCGCGTCGAAGTCGGGGTGCTCGGGGCGCGGGCCCATGCCGTGGACGTACGCGACGGCGAGCGCGCGCTGGGGGACGGAGTACGGGGAGCGTGAAGCGTCCCTGCCGAACATCGAGACCAGTTCGCCCTTGCCCGCCGAGACCATCACCAGGTCGTACGTCCGGGCGAAGAAGTCCAGGTCGGAGACTGCCGCCCCGTGGATGACCAGCTGGCCGCCGCGCTGCGCGAAGGTCTCCATCCAGCCGGCCATCTTCACCCGCTGGTCGACCGACTGGGCGTAGCCGTCGAGCTTGCCCACCCAGTCGATCACCCGCTGGGACTCGGGACCTGCGACCGAGACGCCCAGGCCTTCGATCCTCGGCGCCTGCGACTCCCAGAAGTTGATCCCCAGGTCCCGCTCGTGCTGCAGCGCGGTGTCGAACATGCACTGGGTCGACATGACCCGGCCGCCCCGGATCTCGTCCGCGGTGCGGTTGGACATGAGGGTGACCTCGTAGCCCTGCGACTGGAGACCGAGGGCGAGTTGGAGCCCGGACTGGCCGGCTCCGACGATGAGTATCTTCCGCATGGCGGGGCTGCTCCTATTCGGGGGTGGCGTCGAGTGCGTGGCCGACCAGGGTCAGCAGGGACTCGATCACCGTGATGCGATTTCGCGCGTCCATGATCCGGACGGGGACGTGACGGGGAATGGTGAGGGCCTCGCGTACGTCGTCCGGCTCGAAGCCCGGGGTGCCTTCGAAGTGGTTGACCGCCACCACGTAGGGCAGGCCGCAGCTCTCGAAGTAGTCGAGGGCCGGGAAGCAGTCCGCCAGCCGGCGGGTGTCCGCAAGGACCACCGCGCCGATCGCGCCGCGCACCAGGTCGTCCCACATGAACCAGAAGCGCTGCTGGCCAGGCGTGCCGAAGACGTACAGGACGAGGTCGTCGTCGAGCGTGATGCGGCCGAAGTCCATGGCGACCGTCGTCGTCAGCTTCTCCGGTGTCGCCGCGAGGTCGTCGGTGTCCTCGCTCGCCTGCGTCATCAGCGCTTCGGTCTGCAGCGGGGTGATCTCCGAGACCGCGGTGACGAAGGTGGTCTTGCCCACGCCGAAGCCTCCCGCCACCACGATCTTGGTGGAGACGGGGGCCCTGGTCCGGTCGTTCTGCCAGGGCTGGATGTTCTCGTCGGCCTGGGCTTCAGAGACGGCGGAGACCATTCAGCACCCTTTCGAGCAACGCACGGTCGGGCTGGCCTTCGCCGTGCCCGGTTCCGTACACACGGATCTTTCCCTGGTCAGCGAGGTCGCTGAGGAGTACGCGGACGACGCCGAGCGGCATCTTCAGGAGCGCGGAGATCTCGGCGACCGTACGCATCCGGCGGCAGATCTCGACGATCGCCCGCATCTCCGGCATGAGGTGCCTCGGGCCGCCGCCGAGCAGTTCGGGGCGGGTCGGCGCCGCGTCCAGCGCGGCCACGAAGGTCTCCACGAACAGGACGTGGCCGAATTTGGTGCGACCGCCGGTGAGCGAGTACGGGCGTACGCGCGCGGGGCGGCGGGAGGGCAGCTGGGGTACGGGCGGTGTCACCTGGTGCTCTCCATCGATTGGCGCAGCTCGCTGCGGAGTTCGGGGGTCAGGACATGTCCGGCGCGGCCGACGAAGAGCGCCATGTGGTACGCCACGACGCTCATGTCGCAGTCGGGCGTGGCATGTACGCCAAGGAGCGAGCCGTCGCTGATGGCCATGACGAAGACGCTGCCCTCGGCCATCGCGACCATCGTCTGCTTGACGCCGCCGCCGTCCATCAGCTTGGCGGCGCCGACGGTGAGGCTGGCGATGCCGGAGACGATGGTGGCGAGGTCGGCCGACGAGCCCTTGGGGCTGTTGCCGTACGCCTGAGGGGCGCCGCCTGCCTGGTCGGGCTCGGAGGAGAGCAGCATCAGGCCGTCGGAGGAGACGACCGTGACCGAGTGGACCCCCGGCACCTCCTCCACGAGGTTCCGCAACAGCCAGTGGAGATTGCGGGCTTCACTGCTCAGGCCGAATGCGCCGGGTGTGCCGGATGTGCTGGGAGCGGTCAACTGCGTGCCTCCTCGACACTGTCCCCCGCGTCATCGGAATCGGAATCGGAATCGGTCTCGTTCATCGCGTCGATGTCGTCGATCTCGGCCTGTACGTCTCTGCGGCCGTCCTTGGCTCCCTGGTGGAAGCCTCCGAGCCTGCGGCGCAGGGCTTCGGCGTCGACCCCGGCGGGGCGCGTGGCGGGTGCGGCTGCCCCTTCGGGGCGGGTGATCTTCGGGGTGCGCTTGGGGAGGCCCTTAGCCGTCGTGGCGGCCGGCACGGGGGCTGCGGGCGCCGCGTGGGCCGCCTCGGGTGCGGGCTCCGGTGCGGTCGGCGCCTCCGGGCGACGCATCGTGAACGTCGGCTCGTCCAGCTGCGGTTCGGGCGTGCGGTCGTGGGCGTCGGGGCCGATCTCGTACGGCGACACGGCACGGTGCACGGCCGGCAGCGCGTTGGAGTTGGCCTCCGCCACCTGACCGGGCAGATTCAGCGCGGGCGCGGCGCCCGGCACCGGGGCGCGGCGCGGGGCGGCGAGGACCGGCGGCTCGGTCGGGAGCAGGGCGGGGGGCAGGACCACGACCGCGGCCGTGCCGCCCTGCTGCTGCTCGCGCAGCTCGACCCGTACGCCATGACGTGCGGCCAGCAGCGCCGCCACGTGCAGGCCAAGGCCTGTGGTGGTGTCCGCGGCCTCGGGGTCCGGGGCGGCGAGGCGGGCGTTGATCTCGGTGCGGCGGGCGGCGGCCATGCCGATGCCCTCGTCCTGGACCGAGATCATCACCTCGCCGCTCTCCAGCATCCAGGCGGAGAGCTGCACTTGGGCGTCGGGCGGCGAGAACGAGGTGGCGTTCTCCAGGAGTTCGGCGACCAGGTGGCTGATGTCGTCGGCGGCGAAGCCCGCGACCTGGGCGTGCGGCGGGAGCGACTGGATGGCCACGCGTTCGTAGCGCTCGATCTCGGAGACGGAGGCGCGCAGTACGTCGACGAGCGGGACCGCGCCGCCGTGGCTGTTGCCGTGCTCCGCGCCTGCCAGGACCAGGAGGTTCTCGCTGTGGCGGCGCAGCACGGTCGCCATGTGGTCGAGCTTGAAGAGGGTCGCGAGGCCCTCGGGGTCCTGCTCGCGCTCTTCGAGGGACTCGATGACGGTGAGCTGGCGGTCGACGACGCCGAGGCTGCGCAGGGCGAGGTTGACGAAGGTGGAGTGGACCGTGGAGCGCAGCTGGTCCAGCTGGGCGGCGACCTTGGCCGCGTGCGCCTCCAGGTCGACCGTACGGGCTTCGAGCTCGGCGCGCTCGGCGGCCAGCACCTCGCGCTCGGCGGCCAGTTGGCCGTGGTCGCCCACGAGGGACTGGGCCCGGGAGCCGGCGGCGAGCAGCTTGCCGTGCAGGGTGTTCAGGGACCGTACGACCTGGGCGAACTCGTCGTTGCGGCCGGTGAAGCGGACCGGCTCCTCCGCCTCGGGGTCGGCGGCCAGCCGGGCCGCGCCGATGCGCAGGACGGCGAGCGGGCGGGTGAGGGTGCGGGCCACGGCGGTGGAGACGCCGATCGCCAGGAGCATCAGGGCGACGGTCTCGGCGATCTGGATCTCCAGATCGGTGACCTTGTCGTCGCGCAGCTTCGCGAGACGCTGCTCCTGCTGCACGCCGAGCGTCGACTCGACGCTGCGCATCTGGTCGGTCCTGGCGGAGAGCGCGTCGTCGAGCTTGGTGCGGCTGGTCTTCAGGTCGGCCGAGGAGAGCTGCGGCTGGTCGGCGAGGCGGGTCAGATAGCGCTCGGCGCTGTTGACCTCGGTGCCGGAGACCGTGGCGGCCAGGGATTCGCGGGCGTCGGGCTGCGCGGCCTGGTCGAAGTCGGCCAGCGCGCCGAGTTCGCGGACCCTGGACTGCTGGGCGGCGGCGCTCAGGGCGTCGCGGGTCGCGCTGCCCGGATCGGACTTCTGCCGGGTGACGTAGGTGCCCGTGACGGGGTCGTAGACCGTCTCCTTGGGCGGGCGCGGGACGGCGAACGCGGCGAGCAGCTGACCGCGGGTGGCGGAGGCCTGGTCGACGGCGCGGGCCAGTGCGAGGGGCGCGCGGGTGGTCGCGGCGGCTTCGGGCGGCGTCTGCTCAGAGAGCTGCTCGGCGAGGTCCTGGAGCTTGGTGACGACCTCGGAGTAGGCCCGCTGGGCGTCCAGGGCGGTGCCCTTGCCCGTCAGTGCCGTACGCCGGATACCGGGGACGTCCGCCAGGTCGCGGCGCAGGCTGTCCGGGGCGCCGGCCTCTTCCACGCTGATCTCGTCGATCGCCCGGTCGACTCCGCCGGTCTCCGGCTTCTTCCCGTCGCGGCCCGCGGCGATGTAGACGGTCACGTCGTCGCGCTCGTCGGCCAGGGTGTGCGCCAGGGAGACGGCCTGCTGGTTGAGAGCGGCCAGGTCCACCAGGTGCTGGGCGTCCGACACTTCGGACGAGGCGGTGACGACCGAGGGGGCTCCGGCGGCGAGGACGGTGATCCCGACGACGGCGACACCTGCCACGAGCCTTCTGCGCACGCGCATGGTGCGCGGGTCGTTACTGCCCCGAGGCCACTTGTTCCGCATCGGTGCTCGCATCCTTGACTCGCTGGTCACACAAGAGAACCCCCGTCCCTGGCATGGCTCCTGACCATTTCAGTGGCTGTGGCGAGGGGGCGTGCATCGTCGGGTGGGCCACCCGAACGAGTGAACATCACAGCCGAGTTGGCGAACAACTCTGCGATCGGCGTGCGCGGGGCGGAGCCGGCGGCCCGGCTGGATCTTCGGGAGCGGCTTTGGCAGGATGCGCGCCCGCAGCTTCCCGGAGGGGCTTCTTCCGCTCGGATCGGGGTGGTTGACCTGCTGGTTCAGACCAGGGCGCGCACCTCTCCGCCCCCGCCCTCGCTGTGCTCGTGCCGTGAAGGCGTCGTGCAGACTTCTCGCCATGCGCATCGAACTCGGCACCATCCCCGGAGATCCCGCACGGCCCAACGAGGACTGGAGCGGTACGGTCCTGCCCGCATCGGGCGGCGGCGGCGCGCTCGTTCTGCTGGACGGCGTGACACCGCCCGCGGGGGACGACGGGTGCGTGCACGGGGTGCCGTGGTTCACGGCCCGGCTCGGGGGCGCGATGGTCGAACTGTCCGGTTCGCGGCGGGATATGACGCTCCCTGAGATCCTGTCCGAGGCAATCCGGCGCACCGCGGAGACCCACTCCGTAACCTGTGACCTTTCTCACGCACGTACCCCTCAGGCAACGGTGGTCGCGGCGCGCTGGGACGCGGCCTGGCTCGAGTACCTGGTGCTGTCGGACTCCGTACTGCTCCTGGAGGACCCGGAGGGCGGCGTACGGGCGGTGCTCGACGACCGCCTGGACCGGCTGCCGCGCGCGCTGCTGGCCACGGAGGCGACGGCGGACACGGCGCGCAATCAGGAGGGCGGCTTCTTCACGGCGGCCGCGGACCCCTCGGTGGCCGTACGGGCGGTCACGGGACGGGTGCCGCTGGCGGAGGTACGGGCCCTGGCGGCGCTCACCGACGGGGCGAGCCGCTGGGTGGAGAAGTTCGGCGAGGGCGACTGGGCCGACTGCTTCGGCGTACTGCGCAAGGAGGGGCCGCAGGGGCTGATCGACCGGGTGCGGGCCCTGGAGGACGGGGACACGGAGCGCAGGTACCTGCGGCGGAGCAAGACGCACGACGACGCGACCGCGGTGTTCCTGGAGCCGTAGCGTCGGCCGCGAGGGATCAATCCGCCGCGCGGGCGTTGAACTGGTGGAGCAGGCGGGCCAGTTCGGCGACCTCGCTCCGGTCCCAGCCGTCCATCTTCGTCATGTACGTCGCCCGGCGCGCGTCCCGCACCCTGCGCAGCCGCTCCCGGCCCTCGCCGGTGAGGTCGATCCGGAAGGCCCTGCCGTCGACCGGGTCGGGCTCGCGCCGCACCAGACCGAGGTCCTCCAGGGCGCGGAGCTGACGGCTCACGGTCGCCTTGCCGATGCCGATGTACGCGGCCAGATCGGTCGCCCGCTGGCCACCCCACTCGTCGAGGCAGACGAGCAGTCCGTAGGCGGCGGCCTCCAGATCGGGGTGGACCTCGCGCGACATCTCGCCCGACGAGGCTCTGGCGCGGCGGAGGAAAACGGTCAACTCCCGCTCCAGTGCCAGAAATTCCTGGTCCACACCACTTCCGGCCGTGGGCTCCGCTTCACTCCCCGTACCACTCTCGTGCACGTCAGCACCCATCCCGAGCTTTCCCGATCGTGAAAGTTTCTTTCAGCGGCCGACATCGCCGCAGCTCCGTCAGTATTTCGCAGGAGTAGACCATCGGCAGCATCCAGGCCCTCTTTCGCCACACCGGTCTACGTGCGTAGCTTCGTTGCCGCACCACTGCTCAGTCACTGCTCTTCCCCCCACCGAGCACCACCGAGCCTTTCGGAGGCATGTACATGCCCGTGCACAGATCCGGAACCGTAGGCCGCCCGCACATCGTCGCGGCAGGGATCCTCCTCGCAGTCCTCGCCCTCATTCTCGCCCTTCCCGGCAGTGCGGGTGCCGCCCAGGTGCCCGCCCGCGGCACCGCATGGCTGGGGATGGGGGTCGCCGCACACGACGGCGTCCAGACCGGTGGGATCACCCCCCAGGTCACCCAGACCGAAGGCGTGGACACCAGCAGCCACAACGGCAACGTCGCCTGGTCGACGCTGTGGAGCTCCGGCGTGAAGTGGGCCTATGTGAAGGCCACGGAGTCCAACTCCTACACCAACCCGTACTTCGCGCAGCAGTACAACGGCTCGTACAACGTCGGGATGATCCGCGGCTCGTACCACTTCGCCACCCCCGACACCACGACCGGCGCCACCCAGGCCAACTACTTCATCGCCCATGGTGGTGGCTGGTCGAAGGACGGACGCACGCTTCCCGGTGCGCTGGACATCGAGTGGAATCCGTACGGCGCCGCCTGCTACGGCAAGAGCGCGGCCTCGATGGTGAGCTGGATCAAGGACTTCGTCAACACCTACAAGGCGAAGACCGGACGCGACCCGGTGATCTACACCGCCACCAGCTGGTGGACGCAGTGCACGGGCAACTCGGCCTCCTTCGGGTCCATCAACCCGCTCTGGGTGGCCCGTTACGCCTCCGCCGTCGGCACGCTGCCGGCCGGCTGGGGAGTCCAGACGATGTGGCAGTACACGTCGACCGGCCCCACGGTCGGTGACCACAGCCACTTCAACGGCGACCTGTCCCGCGTCCAGGCGCTGGCCAACGGCTGACCTGCGTACGGCATGCCCGACGGCCGGACTCCCTTGGGGAGTCCGGCCGTTGTGTTCATGAGCGAGAGCTCAGGTCAGCAGTTGCCCGCCGGACGGTCCCGCTTCACGAGGTTCGTCCAGCCGGTCGTGCCGTCCAGCCACAGGACGCGCTGGCCCTCGTCCGCTGAGGCGTAGACCTGGTCGCCGCGGTTGCAGGACATGCGCTGCGCGCCGCCCTTGCCGTCGGACGCGATCTGATAGAGCTTCGGCAGCGTCTCATTGGCATAGGAGGTGGCCGGGGGCAGCGTGGTGACGGTGACCGCGTCGTCCGAGGCCGTGAGGGAGTAGGCGTACAGGGAACCCGCGCCCGCCTCCGGGGTGATGGTGACGAGGTTCTTGCCGTCGACGCCCGCGCGCATCACGGCGGCCTGGCCGGTGTCGGTGATGTCCTGGTCGTCGATCCAGAAGACTCCGTCGTCGGTGACGGCGGTCTGGCCGACGCCCATCAGCTTGTTCTTGTCGACCGGCATCAGCGTCTTGGTACCGGTCGCCGTGTCGAAGACCTCGACGCCGAGCTTGTAGCCGCTCGACTCGGGCCACATCTTGGCGTACGCGATCTTGCCGTCCTTCAGCGACGGAAGAGCCGTCTGCTGGTACGTACCGTTGTCGACCAGGCCGCTCTTGCCGGTGCTCAGCCGGGTGTAGCCGACGTGGCTGAGACCGCTCGAGGGATCGATCACGGTGTAGGTGACGTAGTCGCCGTCGATGGCGAGCGAGGAGACGTCGGAGCCGAACCCGGCGAGGGTCTTCTCGATGCCGGCGCCGACCGGGCGCACCTTGATGCGGACGTCGTTGGGCCCGTAGTCGGCCCATACGACGTTCTTGCCGTCGGTGGCCGCGTAGACGTTGAAGTCACCGTTGTTGCCGCTGATCAGCTGCGGCTGGCCCTTGCCGCTGGTGTTGCCGACCCAGACCGAGTAGGGCTCGCTGCCGTCCTCGTTGGAGCGCGAGACCGCGTACTTGCCGCCGCCCGCGCCGACGCCGGTGCCCGCGACATTGTCCTTGGTCAGCAGCGTGTCGGTGTCGACACCGATCGCCGTCTCCCAGCCGGGCACGATGCCGTGCGCGGCGAACGCCCGCTTGACGGCCGTCATCTGGGCCTTGGTGGCGCCCAGCTCCTGAGCGGCCGCGATGACCGCGGCGCGGCCCTCGGTGAAGCCGTCGAGCGGCGTCATGTACGCGCTCAGGGCGCGGTAGACGATCTTGTCGGCGAGCGCGGGGTCGAGGTCCTGGCGGATGTCCCACAGTGCGCCGGAGAAGATCGTGGAGTTGAGGTGCACACCGCCGTTGTCACTGCGGTAGGAGGCGCCGATGAAGTTCTTCGACGTGGTCGCGCCGTCGTTCAGGTCGCGCAGGGCGCACTCGCGCGGGCTGAGCGTGGTGCACAGGTCCTCGCCGAGCAGACCGGCGTCGGGGTCGTCCATCGACTGGCCGTTGGCCTCCAGGTCGATGGCGTTGCCGAAGTAGTCGGAGATCGCCTCGTTCATCGCGCCGGACTGCCCGGCGTAGACGAGGTTGGCGGTGTGCTGGGTGACGGCGTGGGTCATCTCGTGGCCGACGACGTCGGTGTCCGCGGAGAAGGTGCGGTAGTCGCCGCCGCCCTTTCCGTACACCATCTTGGAGCCGTCCCAGAAGGCGTTGTCGTACGGCTGACCGTTGGCGGTGACGCCGACGATCGAGTACATGTACCCGTCGTTGTCGTCGAGGCCCTTACGGCCGAAGTTGTCCTTGTAGTACGCGTACACCTTGTTCGCGGCCCAGTGGGCGTCGACCACACCGGAGTTGGTGTAGTCCGCGCCGAGGTCCGTAGTGGCCGAACTGACGATCTTGGCGGCGGACGGCCAGACGCCCGAGGCGCTGGAGACGTCGGCGCCCTTGGCGTCCCAGGTCTGCAGCAGCGGCCCGGTGTACGGGGTGGCGGCGTCCCGGAAGCCGTAGTCGTACATCTGGTAGGTGCCGTCGGAACCCTTGTACAGGTTGAGATCGACCTTCTGGCCGTTGTAGCGGGTGCCGGTGCCCTTGACGACGAACGACGTGGCGGCCGGCGCGGAGGCGTCGTCCGGGGTCGCCGCGGTCGCACCCGCGGCGCTCGCCCGGGTGTCCGTCGAGCCGAACGTCTGGATGCCGCTGTACTGCAGCAGCGGGAAGCCGGAGTGCGCGTCGACGTACACCTCCTGCTTGACCGCCGTGCCGTCGGCCGGGTTGACGCCCGTGACGGTGATGTGGCGGGTGAGCACGCCGGTGCCCTGCGGCAGGATGGTCAGTTCGCCGGCCGTGCCGGTGAGCTGGGTGGTGCCGGGCTTCGCGCCCTTGGCCGGGGCGCGCAGCGGGGCACTGCCGAGCTGCGAGGTGACCGCGCCGATCGCGCGCTGGACCGCCGTGTCCTCCGACACCTTCGGGGTGACCGTGGCGAGCTTCAGCTGGGTGAAGTACTTGCCAGAGGTGCCGGTGACCGTGCGCTTGCCGGCCTTCTTGTCCATACGGACGACGTACTCGCCGCCCATGACCGTCACGCCTTTGTACTTCTGCTGCAGGCGGACGGTCTCCCGGCCGCCCTGGCTGTCGGTGCTGACCGTCGCCAGGTCCTTCGACGAGGTGTCCGCGATGTGGTAGCGGCCCTTCTTCCCCGCGAGGTGCCCGCGCGCCGCGTCGGCCGCGCTGACCGAGGCATCCGCGGTCTCGTTCAGCCCGGTGACCAGCGCCGGGGTGTCAGTGGCGGAGGTGCCGTCGCCCGCGACGACAGCCGTACCGGTCGTGTCCGTACCCGTTGCCGCCTGGGCGGCCGGCATACCGGTCATCACCAGGCCCGCGGCGGCGAGCAGAGCCGCCACACCGTGGCCGACGGATATCCCGCCGGAGCGGCGTGCGCCGCGCGCCGCCCCTCCTGCTCGGGCTGCTGATCTGCGTTCTGAACTCCGCACGGGGGTCCCCTCCGGTGGCACTGCTGCATGAACGGATATCGGATGCCGACATGCAAGTACCGGAACAGGGGTGTGAACAATGCGTCCCGGGTGCCAACTTGTGTACGTGCACACTTGTGTGGCCTGCGCACACGGGTGAAGATCAGTGCGTGGTCAGGGACGAATGGGATGCACAATGGCAGGCCCTCGGGCTCGGAACCGATGAACTCCGGGTGTACGAGGCACTGCTGGACGCACCCTCGCCCCGCACCCGCGTCTCTCTCGCCCGGTCACTGGGTCTCTCCGCCCGCCGCGTCTCGGCCGCTCTCGGACTGCTCGCCGACCGCGGCTTCACCCTGCCGCCCGCCCACGGGACCGCCCCCGCCCTGCCCGGAGCCGTCGCCCCGGCGACCGCCCTGCGCAACCTGATCCATCTGCACCAGGCGGAACTCCTGCGCAAATCGGCGGATTTGGAAGAGCTGACCGGATCCGTGGACCGGATCGCCGACCGGCTGCTGCGTACGGCACACAGCCCCCATTCACTCGGCGTCGAATCGATCCGCGGCAGCAAGGCCATCGCCGAACGCGTGGGCGCGATGCTGGTCTCGGCGACCCAGGAGGTGGCACTCCTGGACCGTCCGCCCTATGCGGCGAGCGCGGCGGACGGCATGCCCGCCCCGCTGGACTTCACCGAAGCGATGCGACGCGGGGTGCAGGTGCGGGCCGTCGTGGACCGGGAGGGTCTGAGCTTCCAGGGCCGCGCACGGGGGCTCAACGAACTGGCCGCGCAAGGCGTCCAGATCCGGATGGGCACCGACCTTCCGACCAAACTCATATCCGTCGACCGTCGGATGACCCTGCTCCCGCCGACCGACGCGGCCGACCCGACGGCCTCGGCCCTGGTGGTGAGCGACGCCCTCCTGAGCAACGCCCTGGTGCCGCTCTTCGAGGCCGTCTGGGAGAGGGCGGCGCCCATCAGTTCCGCTCAAGAGGGCCAGATCACCGACGAGGAGCGCGAGTTGCTGACCATGCTCGCCTCAGGGCTCAAGGACGAGGCGATCGCCCGGCGCCTGGACATGCATGTGCATACGGTGCGCCGCCGCATCAGCCGCCTGATGCAGGTCCTGAATGTCGAGACCCGCTTCCAGGCCGGAGTGCAGGCGACGCTCAAGGGCTGGCTGACCGCGTGAGGCGCGTCGCGCGCCTCACGCGAGCGCGCTGAGGGCCCGCATCCCCCGAGATGGGGGTGCGGGCCCTCGCTGTCCGCTCGCCACCGTCAGGCGGCCACCGTCACCGCCAGCTCCGCCGGTGCCAGCGCGATCTCCAGGACCTGACGTACGTCCGTCACCGGGTGGATGTCCAGGGTGTCCAGGACCTCGGCGGGTACGTCGTCCAGGTCGGCCTCGTTCCGCTTGGGGATCACCACGGTGGTGATGCCCGCCCGGTGCGCGGCGAGGAGCTTCTGCTTCAGGCCGCCGATCGGCAGGACCCGCCCGGTCAGCGACACCTCACCGGTCATCGCCACATCCGTACGGACGAGCCGCCCGCTCAGCAGCGAGGCGAGTGCGGTCGTCAGGGTGATGCCCGCGCTCGGGCCGTCCTTGGGGACCGCGCCAGCCGGGAAGTGGATGTGCGCGCCCCGGTCCTTCAAGTCGGTGACCGGGAGCTCCAGTTCGGCCCCGTGCGAGCGGAGGAAGGAGAGCGCGATCTGCGCCGATTCCTTCATGACGTCGCCGAGCTGGCCCGTCAGGGTCAGGCCGGCCGCGCCCGTCTCCGGGTCGGCCAGGGACGCCTCCACGAACAGGACGTCGCCGCCCGCGCCCGTGACCGCGAGCCCGGTGGCCACGCCGGGCACCGCGGTGCGGCGCTCGGCCGGGTCCTGGGCGGACTCGGGGACGTGATGGGGCCGGCCGATGAGCCCGCGCAGATCGGCGTCCTTGATGGTGAACGGGAGCTCCCGCTCGCCCAGTTCGTGCTGGGCCGCCACCTTGCGGAGCAGCCGGGCGACGGAACGCTCCAGGTTCCGTACGCCTGCCTCACGCGTGTACTCGCCCGCCAGCCTGCGCAGCGCGGACTCCGAGAGGGTGACCTCGTCGGCCTCCAGGCCTGCCCGCTCCAGCTGGCGCGGGAGCAGGTGGTCGCGGGCGATGACGACCTTCTCGTCCTCCGTGTAGCCGTCCAGGCGCACCAGCTCCATACGGTCGAGCAGCGCCTCCGGGATGGCTTCCAGGACGTTCGCCGTGGCGAGGAACACCACGTCGGAGAGGTCGAGTTCGACCTCCAGGTAGTGGTCGCGGAAGGTGTGGTTCTGGGCGGGGTCGAGGACTTCGAGGAGCGCTGCGGCGGGGTCGCCGCGGAAGTCGGAGCCGACCTTGTCGATCTCGTCGAGGAGGACGACGGGGTTCATCGACCCGGCCTCCTTGATCGCGCGGACGATGCGGCCGGGGAGCGCGCCGACGTACGTACGACGGTGACCGCGGATCTCCGCCTCGTCGCGTACGCCGCCGAGTGCGACCCGTACGAACTTGCGGCCCATGGCGTGCGCGACGCTCTCGCCCAGCGAGGTCTTTCCGACCCCAGGAGGCCCGACCAGCGCGAGCACGGCCCCGCCGCGCCGCCCGCCGACCACGCCGAGGCCCCGGTCGGCACGGCGCTTGCGCACCGCGAGGTACTCGGTGATGCGCTCCTTCACGTCGGCCAGGCCGGCGTGCTCGGCGTCGAGGATCGTCCGGGCGCCCTGGATGTCGTACTCATCCTCCGTCCGCTCGTTCCACGGGAGTTCGAGGACGGTGTCCAGCCAGGTGCGGATCCAGGAGCCCTCGGGGGACTGGTCGGAGGAGCGCTCCAGCTTGTCGACCTCCTTGAGGGCGGCTTCCTTCACGTTCGCCGGGAGATCCGCGGCCTCGACGCGCGCCCGGTAGTCGTCGGACTCGTCCTCGGGGTCGCCGTTGATTTCGGCGAGCTCCTTGCGTACGGCCTCCAGCTGGCGCCTCAGCAGGAACTCGCGCTGCTGCTTGTCGACGCCCTCCTGGACGTCCTTGGCGATGGACTCGGCGACGTCCTGCTCGGCCAGGTGCTCGCTCAGCCAGCCGACGGCGAGCTTGAGGCGGGCGACCGGGTCGGCGGTCTCCAGGAGCTCCACCTTCTGGGCGGTGGTCAGGAAGGGTGAGTAGCCGGAGTTGTCGGCGAGGGCGGAGACGCCGTCGATCTGCTGGACGCGGTCCACGACCTGCCAGGCGCCGCGCTTCTTCAGCCAGCTGGTGGCGAGCGCCTTGTACTCCTTGACCAGTTCGGTGACGGATCCGGGCAGCGGCTCGGGGAGCACCTCCTCGACCTCGCTCCCCTCGACCCACAGGGCCGCGCCGGGCCCGGTCGTCCCGGCCCCGATCCGCACCCGGCCGCGGCCCTTGATCAGCGCGCCGGGGTCGCCGTCGGAGAGCCGGCCCACCTGCTCGACGGTGCCGAGGACTCCGGTGCTCGCGTACGTACCGTCGATACGGGGAACGAGGAGCACCCGCGGCTTGTTGCCAGTGGAACGGGCGGCGGCCTGCGCGGCCTCCACGGCTGCGCGTACCTCGGTGTCGGACAGGTCCAGGGGCACCACCATTCCCGGCAGCACGACCTCGTCGTCGAGGGGCAGCACGGGCAAGGTGAGCGGTGTGGACGTGGAAGCCATGATCTCCCCTTAGGCAGTGAACTTGAGCTATGCCGACTCAATGCTCGGGAGCCCCAGGATGTTCCCCAAAGAATGTTCGCTCTCAGCGATGCGGCTATGTAATATCCCTTCAGCGGTACTGACTATTACCTTCGGGAGGGTGTCATGGAGCGGGTTGCAGAGGGCGTGGAGGCCTGGATCAAGGGCTGGATCGTGTCGCGCGGGACTTCGGACCCGATCGCCGAGCCGTGGGGCTTCACCATCGACGTCGGCCAGGCCAAGCACGTCGCACGCCATGTGGTGCCCGCCCCGGACGAGCCGACCGTCCGCAAACTGGTCGCCGCGACGACCGCCCCCGGCACCTGGCTGAAACTCTTCGCGGACGACGCGACGGTACGGCCCTGGCTCGGCCCCGGCTGGCGGTTCGACCAGCCCGGCTTCCTGATGACGGTGGACCTCTCCCCCGCCCGCCCCCAGGTCCCGGCCGGCTACACCCTCACCTCCTGGACCCGCGGCGGCGTCACCCGCGTCCTGGTCCGTACGCCCGAGGGCCACTTCGCCGCGCGCGGCCAGATCGCCCCGACCGGCACCACCGCCGTGGCCGACCAGATCGAGACGGCGCCCGCGCATCAGCGCAAGGGCCTGGGATCGCTGGTGATGCGGACGCTGCAGAACACGGCGTACGAAGCGGGCGCCACGACCGGCGTCCTGGTCGGCACCCCCGAGGGCGAGGCCCTCTACACGGCGCTGGGCTGGCGCACGCTCTCCCCCATGGCCAGCCTGTACTTCGCGCCGGACGAGCGCTGAGCACCCCCGATCCCGCACGGCCCGCGCTACGTCAAGCGGTAACGGCACTGCCCGGTGCGGTACGGGCGGCCTCGCGCTCCCGCACCCGGTTCCACCGCCGCACCAGCGGCCAGCAGGCGACACCGATCGCCAGCGCCATCAGATGCCCCCAGCCGGTGAGCGGATCGGCGAAGGACAGCAGGTCCTGGACGAGCACCACCGTCAGCACCCCGAGCGCCGACCACCGCAGCAGGGGCGCGACCAGGCCCGCGAGAGCGCCGAAGCTGGTCATCAGGCCGAAGCTGATGCCGTAGTCGAGGCGGTGCAGCGAGGAGTCGGGGAGGTGGCCCGCGACGACCGAGAAGCCCACCGGGAGTTCGGTGGCGAGGGTCGCCGTCACATGGCCGAAAAGGAAGATCCCCACCGCGCGCCGGCCGCCGATGCGGCGCTCCAGCGCGGTGAGGACGAAGAGGAATCCGACGGCGTACGGGGTGAGCAGGCCGCCCGCGATCCACAGGGCGCTGCCCACCAGGGCGAGCAGCGGGGTCTGGGCGAGGTGGGCGACATCGGTGCTGGAACCGCGCAGCAGGTCGCCGACGATGCCGGGGTCGGCATGGTCGGCGAAGAGGGACGTGGCGAGCAGGACCAGCGCGTAGCCGAAGGTGAACGGGGTCCCCGCGGGCGTGGGCAGCAGCTTCGACAGGCGCCGCCACGGGCGTCGTACGGCGGCCGCCGGGGGAAGAGCGGGGAGCGAGGCGTCCGGAGCGACCGCGAAGGTGGCGGGGTCCGCGCCGGCCGCCCCGGAGGCGGGCACGGGTCCGGCGGTGGCGCCGCCGCGCTGGGACGGGATGCCGTCCAGCACAGTGCGCGTACGTACAGGGTGCATTGAGCCCAGGCCCCCTCTGTCTGCTCGTCGTCCTCATGCGTCACAAACTCACTCGTACAACGCGCACTCTCCGCGATAGCCTCCGGCCACGTCTATGACGTGCGCCACACAGGCAACGCACAGAGCAACCAATGGGACTTGAGCGGCGTCCGCGCAGCGCCGTGCCGAGGAGGCGATCACCGTCAACGGTGTGCAGACAGAGGTGCGCACGGTGGAGCGGCGCGAGGGCCCGTACGGCGAGGTCGTGCTGCGCAGCCGGGGCGAACACTACGAAATCATCGCCAACGGGTGCTTTCTGATGGACACTTCGGACGGCCGTTCCGAGCGGCTGCTGATCGACGTCGCGCTGGACGCCCTCGCGGACCGGAGCGGGCCGAGCGTCCTGATCGGCGGCCTCGGCGTCGGATTTTCGCTCGCGCACGCGGCGGCCGACCCCCGCTGGGGACGCATCGCGGTCGTCGAGCGGGAACAGGCCATCATCGACTGGCATCTGGACGGGCCGCTCGCGCGGATCTCGGGGGCCGCGATCGCCGATCCGAGGACTGTGATCCTGCCCACCGATCTCGTCGTATTTGTCCAGACCAATGATGAGCGCTTTGATGCGCTCTGTCTGGATATCGACAACGGACCCGACTGGACGGTTACCGACGGAAACGGCAGCCTCTACGGCCCCGAAGGACTCGCCGCCTGCCACGACCGTCTCAAACCGGGCGGAATCCTCGCCGTGTGGTCCGCGCAGCCGTCCGAAGCCTTCGAAGCGGCTATGCGGAATGCCGGATTTGAGCACGTAAGAACCGAAGAGATCATGGTTGCCCGAGGCGTCCCTGACGTGGTCCATCTCGGTGTTCGCCCTGCGTAGCCGGGACGCCGCCACTGCCTCTAGTCTGCTGAACGACCTTAAGACCAAGCACGTTGCGAAAGCACAGCAGCAGGGGCGGGCGATGGAGCAGACACACACCACCCACAACGGCGTCGCGGCAACGCCGGGCGCCCAGCGCCGGGTGCTCGTCGTCGAGGACGACGCGACGATCGTCGACGCCATCGCAGCCCGGCTCCGCGCCGAGGGCTTCCAGGTGCAGACGGCCGTCGACGGACCCGCGGCAGTGGACGCGGCCGAGGCGTGGCAGCCGGACCTGATGGTCCTGGACGTCATGCTGCCGGGCTTCGACGGACTGGAGGTCTGCCGCCGCGTCCAGGCGCAGCGGCCGGTGCCCGTCCTGATGCTCACGGCACGCGACGACGAGACCGACATGCTGGTCGGACTCGGCGTGGGCGCCGACGACTACATGACCAAGCCGTTCTCGATGCGTGAACTGGCGGCCAGGGTGCACGTGCTGCTGCGCCGGGTGGAGCGGGCGACGATCGCCGCCTCGACACCGCGCAGCGGAATCCTGCGCCTCGGCGAGCTGGAGATCGACCACGCACAGCGCCGGGTGCGGGTGCGCAACGAGGACGTCCACCTCACTCCCACCGAGTTCGATCTGCTGGTCTGCCTGGCGAACACGCCGCGCGCGGTCCTCTCGCGCGAGCAGCTGCTCGCCGAGGTGTGGGACTGGGCGGACGCGTCGGGCACCCGGACCGTCGACAGCCACATCAAGGCGCTGCGCCGGAAGATCGGCGCGGAGCGGATCCGTACCGTCCACGGTGTGGGTTACGCCCTGGAGACCCCGGCGCCATGACCGGCGTGCGCACGGGGATGGTGCGGGCGGGGACGCGCAAGCGCTCCATCTCGATCAGGACCAAACTCGCCACCCTGGTGGTCGTCTCGGTCCTGACCACCACCGGCCTGCTGACGGCTGCCCTGACCGCGAAGATCGAACTGCGTTTCGTGACGATCTTCTCGGTGATCGCCTCGGTGCTGATCACCCAGTTCGCGGCGCACGCCCTCGCCTCCCCGCTCGACGAGATGAACACCGTCGCCCGGTCGATCTCGCACGGCGACTACACGCGCCGGGTGCGCGGCGCCGACCGCCGCGACGCATTCGGCGAGCTCGCCACGACGATCAACCGCATGGCCGAGGACCTGGAGGCGGTCGACCGGCACCGCAAGGAGCTGGTGGCCAATGTCTCGCACGAGCTGCGCACCCCCATCGCCGCGCTGCGCGCGGTCCTGGAGAACGTCGTGGACGGGGTCTCGGACGCCGACCCCGCGACGATGCGCACCGCGCTGAAGCAGACGGAGCGCCTGGGCCGGCTGGTCGAGACGCTCCTGGACCTGTCCCGGCTCGACAACGGCGTGGTCCCGCTCAAGGCCCACCGCTTCGAGGTCTGGCCGTACCTCTCGGGCGTACTGAAAGAGGCGAACCTCGCCGCGGCCCAGCGGGCCTCCTCCGGGGGCTCCGGCGGCCAGCACACCCGTACCGACGTCCATCTGCACCTGGACGTCTCGCCGCCCGAGCTGACCGCGCACGCGGACGCGGAGCGGCTGCACCAGGTGGTGGCCAATCTGATCGACAACGCGGTCAAGCACTCCCCGCCGCACGGCCGGGTCACCGTCCGCGCCCGGCGCGGCGCACAGCCCGAGTCGCTGACCCTGGAGGTCATGGACGAGGGGCCCGGGATCCCCGAGTCGGAGTGGCACCAGGTCTTCGAGCGCTTCAACCGCGGGAACGCCCGGCACGGCGACGGCGGTACGGGCCTCGGTCTGGCCATCGCGCGCTGGGCCGTGGACCTGCACGGCGGCCGGATCGGGGTGGCCGAATCGGTCCGCGGCTGCCGGATACAGGTCACTCTTCCGGGCAGGCTTGCCGCACGCGGTTGACGTAGGGTTCGAACCGGAAGCGGACGTTCTGCGTCTTAGCGGGTGTGGGATGCGGGCCCCAGGGGTCGCAGCCGCGGCACCGCGTACCCGTAACGCACGGAACCACGCTTGTTTCCCGCCATTTCAAGGCACGAAACACAGGTTTCGATGTGACTTACGTGACGTTGGCCAGCCCGGTCTGCACCTCACGGCCACAGAGGCGTAGCCTTTATTCCCGCTGTCCATCACCTTGTGAAGCGGAAGAGGGCGGTTACCGCCGTGTCGTCTCAGTCCCCCAGTAACTCGAGCATCTCGACCGACCAAGCGGGGCAGGGCAAGAGCCCTGCCGCGGCCTTCGGTCCCAATGAGTGGCTCGTCGACGAGATCTACCAGCAGTACCTCCAGGACCCGAATTCGGTCGATCGTGCCTGGTGGGACTTCTTCGCCGACTACAAGCCGGGTAATCCCGCCGCGCCGGAGGCACCTGCAGCCCCCGCCGCTCCGGTCGCCGCAGCCGCGGGGGCTGCAGCAGCCCCCGCTCCGGCCACCCCGGCTCAGGCTCCGGTCCAGGCCGCGCCTGCCCCGGCGAAGCCCGCCACCCCTGCCCAGGCCCCGGCCCAGACCGCGCCCGCCGCTCCTGCGGCGAAGCCCGCGGCTGCCGCCCCGGCCCCGGCGAAGGCGGCCCCCGCCCAGGCGGCTCCGGCCACCGAGGCTCCGGCCGGTCCCGAATACGTCACCCTGCGCGGTCCTGCCGCCGCGGTCGCGAAGAACATGAACGCCTCCATCGAGGTGCCGACGGCCACGTCCGTCCGTGCGCTTCCGGTGAAGCTGCTCTTCGACAACCGCATCGTCATCAACAACCACCTCAAGCGCGCCCGCGGCGGGAAGATCTCCTTCACGCACCTCATCGGGTTCGCCATGGTGCAGGCCATCAAGGCCATGCCGTCGATGAACTACTCCTTCATGGAGAAGGACGGCAAGCCGACCCTGGTCAAGCCGGAGCACATCAACTTCGGCCTCGCCATCGACCTGGTGAAGCCCAACGGCGACCGCCAGCTGGTCGTCGCGGGCATCAAGAAGGCCGAGACCCTGAACTTCTTCGAGTTCTGGCAGGCCTACGAGGACATCGTCAAGCGCGCCCGCGTCGGCAAGCTGACGATGGACGACTTCACCGGCGTGACGGTCTCCCTCACCAACCCCGGCGGCCTCGGCACCGTCCACTCGGTCCCCCGCCTGATGCCCGGACAGTCGGTCATCATGGGCGTCGGCTCGATGGACTACCCGGCCGAGTTCCAGGGCACCTCGCAGGACACCCTGAACAAGCTGGGCATCTCCAAGGTGATGACCCTCACCTCGACGTACGACCACCGCGTCGTCCAGGGTGCCGCCTCCGGCGAGTTCCTCCGTATCGTCGCCAACCTGCTCCTCGGTGAGAGCGGCTTCTACGACGACATCTTCGAGGCCCTGCGCATCCCGTACGAGCCGGTCCGCTGGCTCAAGGACATCGACGTCTCGCACGACGACGACGTCACCAAGGCCGCGCGCGTCTTCGAGCTCATCCACTCCTACCGGGTCCGCGGCCACGTCATGGCCGACACCGACCCGCTGGAGTACAAGCAGCGCAAGCACCCCGACCTCGACATCATCGAGCACGGCCTCACCCTGTGGGACCTGGAGCGCGAGTTCGCGGTCGGCGGCTTCGCCGGCAAGTCGATGATGAAGCTGCGCGACATCCTGGGCGTGCTCCGCGACTCGTACTGCCGCACGACCGGCGTCGAGTTCATGCACATCCAGGACCCGAAGCAGCGCAAGTGGATCCAGGACCGCATCGAGCGCCCGCACTCCAAGCCGGAGCGCGAGGAGCAGCTGCGGATCCTGCGCCGCCTGAACGCCGCCGAGGCGTTCGAGACCTTCCTGCAGACGAAGTACGTCGGCCAGAAGCGCTTCTCCCTGGAGGGCGGCGAGTCCGTCATCCCGCTGCTCGACGCGGTCATCGACAGCGCCGCGGAGTCCCGCCTGGACGAGGTCGTCATCGGCATGGCCCACCGCGGCCGCCTGAACGTCCTCGCCAACATCGTCGGCAAGTCGTACGCGCAGATCTTCCGCGAGTTCGAGGGCAACCTCGACCCGAAGTCGATGCACGGCTCCGGCGACGTCAAGTACCACCTGGGCGCCCAGGGCACCTTCACGGGCCTGGACGGCGAGCAGATCAAGGTCTCGCTGGCCGCGAACCCCTCCCACCTGGAGACGGTCGACCCGGTCATCGAGGGCATCGTCCGCGCCAAGCAGGACATCATCAACAAGGGCGGCACGGACTTCACGGTCCTGCCCGTCGCCCTGCACGGTGACGCGGCCTTCGCGGGCCAGGGCGTGGTGGCCGAGACGCTCAACATGTCGCAGCTGCGCGGCTACCGCACCGGCGGCACGGTCCACATCGTCATCAACAACCAGGTCGGCTTCACCGCCGCCCCGGAGTCCTCGCGCTCCTCGATGTACGCCACCGACGTGGCCCGCATGATCGAGGCGCCGATCTTCCACGTGAACGGCGACGACCCCGAGGCCGTCGTCCGCGTTGCCCGTCTGGCCTTCGAGTTCCGCCAGGCGTTCAACAAGGACGTCGTCATCGACCTCATCTGCTACCGCCGCCGCGGTCACAACGAGTCGGACAACCCGGCGTTCACCCAGCCGCTGATGTACGACCTGATCGACAAGAAGCGCTCGGTGCGCAAGCTCTACACCGAGTCCCTCATCGGTCGCGGCGACATCACCCTCGAAGAGGCGGAGCAGGCGCTCCAGGACTTCCAGGGCCAGCTGGAGAAGGTCTTCGCCGAGGTACGCGAAGCCGTCGCGGCACCCGCGTCGTCCGAGCTCTCCGACCCGCAGCCCGCGTTCCCGGTGGCCGTGAACACGGCGATCTCCGCGGAGACCGTCAAGCGGATCGCCGAGTCGCAGGTCAACATCCCCGACCGCGTCACCGTCCACCCGCGTCTGCTGCCCCAGCTGCAGCGCCGCGCGGCCATGGTCGAGGACGGCACGATCGACTGGGGCATGGGCGAGACCCTCGCCATCGGCTCGCTCCTCCTGGAGGGCACCCCGGTGCGCCTCTCGGGCCAGGACTCGCGCCGCGGCACCTTCGGCCAGCGCCACGCGGTCCTCATCGACCGGGAGACCGGCGAGGACTTCACCCCGCTGCTCTACCTCTCCGAGGACCAGGCCCGCTACAACGTCTACGACTCGCTGCTCTCCGAGTACGCGGTGATGGGCTTCGAGTACGGCTACTCGCTGGCCCGTCCCGAGTCGCTCGTCATGTGGGAAGCCCAGTTCGGCGACTTCGTCAACGGCGCCCAGTCGGTCATCGACGAGTACATCTCGGCCGCCGAGCAGAAGTGGGGCCAGCACTCGGGCGTCACGCTGCTCCTGCCGCACGGCTACGAGGGCCAGGGCCCGGACCACTCGTCCGCACGCCCCGAGCGCTTCCTCCAGATGTGCGCGCAGGACAACATGACGGTCGCCATGCCGACCCTCCCGTCGAACTACTTCCACCTCCTGCGGTGGCAGGTGCACAACCCGCACCACAAGCCGCTGGTGGTCTTCACCCCGAAGTCGATGCTCCGCCTCAAGGCGGCCGCGTCGAAGGCGGAGGAGTTCACGACGGGCGGCTTCCGCCCCGTCATCGGCGACGCTTCGGTGGAGGCCTCCGCGGTCCGCAAGGTCGTCTTCTGCGCGGGCAAGGTCTACTACGACCTGGAGAACGAGCGGCAGAAGCGCGGCGCCACGGACACCGCGATCATCCGCCTCGAGCGCCTGTACCCGCTGCCGGGTGCGGAGCTCCAGGCCGAGATCGCCAAGTACCCGAACGCCGAGAAGTACCTGTGGGTCCAGGAGGAGCCGGCGAACCAGGGTGCATGGCCCTTCATCGCGCTCAACCTGATCGACCACCTGGACCTGGCCGTCGGCGCGGACGTCCCGCACGGCGAGCGCCTGCGCCGCATCTCGCGCCCGCACAGCTCGTCCCCGGCGGTCGGTTCGGCCAAGCGCCACCAGGCCGAGCAGGAGCAGCTGGTGCACGAGGTGTTCGACGCGTAGTCGCGCGCTTCAGCGTCACGCGGCCGGGCCGCATCCCCTCCGGGGGGTGCGGCCCGGCCGTTTTCCTGCACTTATTCTGGTGGCATGTACTTCACGGACCGAGGCATCGAAGAACTGGCGAAGCGGCGGGGCGAGGAGGAGGTCACCTTCGAGTGGCTCGCCGAGCAACTGCGCACCTTCGTCGATCTCAACCCCGACTTCGAGGTCCCCGTCGAGCGCCTGGCCACCTGGCTGGCGCGTCTGGACGACGAGGACGAGGACGAGTAGCAGGCGCTATGCCCCGGTGCGCATCCGGTCGTACGCGAGACCCAGCGCGCCATGCGTGACCAGCAGTGCCCCGGCCGCCGTCCAGCCGCCGCTGCGCCGCGTCGCACCCCAGGCCAACAGGGGGATGCCGACCGCCAGTTGGGCCGCGCCGAGCAGCCGCGCCTTCGGGCCGCGGAGCCAGGGGCCGAGGGGGCCCTCCTCCACCACGTCCAGTTCGGCCCGTACCGCGTCGCGCCAGCCCGAGGAGTCGATCTGTTCGGCCGCGCTCTGGATACGGGCGACTTCGCGCAGCCGGTCGGCCGGTTCGCCCGGGCCCAGACCGGCCGGCAGGGCCAGGCCCGTACGGGCGAGGACCGCGGTGAGAGCGATCAACCGGGCGCGGGCGTCCGCGTCGGTGTCCGGGCGGGTGAGCGGGGTCAGCGCCTGGAAGCCCAGGACGGGGTCGAGCCCGAGGCGGGCTCCGAAGGTGCGCATCGCCTCGTCCTCGCCGGCCGGGGTGCCGTCCGCGAGCCATACGTAGGTGACGGTGCGGCGGAAGCCCGCCGCCAGGGTGAATCCGGCGCGGTCGCGGTCCCACCAGAGGGCGAGCACCGGCCAGGGAACGGGGACCGCGAGGGCCGTCGCCCAGCCCGTGACGACGCGGTCGACGGGGTCGGCGCCCTGCAGCCAGGGCTTGGTCTCGGGGACCAGGACGCTCCACTCGTCGCCCGCGGGGGCGAGGAGCAGCCGCTCGCGCAGGAGGTGGGCCGCAGGGCGTACGGCCGCGGGGTCGGCGCGGCAGAGAAGGAGCGCTCCGGTGGCGGCATGGTCGGGCGACGGCACAGACATGTGCACCACGCTAGGACAAATCACCCACCGTCACCCCCTCGCGACCAGCTCGCTTGACTTTCGCGACACGCGATATATCTTGTTTAACAAGAGACGCGATATGTTGCGTCATCGCCCGTACGGGGAGGTCTGCACCATGTCCGAGTGGTCCGTGTCTGAGCCGCAGAAGCTCACGTTCGACGAGCCGGTGACGGCGCTGAACGTCCGCATCGTCAACGGAACGGTCAACGTCGTGGGCACCGACGAAGGTTCCTCCGCGCGCCTGGAGGTCTCCGAGATCGACGGACCGCCGCTGATCGTGACCCAGGAGGGCGGCACCCTCACGGTCACGTACGAGGACCTGACCTGGAAGGACCTGCCGAAGTGGCTCGACCGCAAGGGCTGGAAGCCCCGCCGCGCGGTCGTCTCGCTCACCGTCCCCGCGGACGCGAGCGTCGCGGTCGGCACGGTCGGCGCCGGGTCCGTCATCTCGGGCGTACGGGGACGCACCGAAGTACGCGGCGTCACCGGTGACACCACGCTGGTGGGGGTCGCGGGCAAGGTGGCGGCCGACACCGTCTCCGGAAATCTGGAGGCCCAGGCCGTCAGCGGCGATCTGCACTTCAAGTCGGTCAGCGGAAACCTCACCGTGTTCGAGGGCATCGGCTCGTCCGTCCGGGCGGAGTCGGTCAGCGGCGACATGGTCGTCGACCTCGATCCCGCGGGTACGGACCGGCCGGCCGACATCGGGCTGACCACCGTCTCGGGAGAGGTCGCCATCCGCCTCCCCCACCCCGCCGACGCCAAGGTCGAGGCGAACACCGCGACCGGCTCCGTCTCCAACGCCTTCGAGGACCTGCGGGTCAGCGGCAAGTGGGGCGCGAAGAGGATCACCGGGACACTGGGGGCCGGCAGCGGCAAGCTCAGGGCGTCCACCGTGTCCGGCTCGATCGCACTGCTGCGCAGGCCCGCCACCGACGTGCCGGACGCGCCCGCATCGCTCACCAAGGAGCTCTGAACCATGCCTCCCGTATTCGCCCACGGCCGCCTGCGCCTGTACTTGCTGAAGCTGCTCGACGAGGCCCCGCGCCACGGCTACGAAGTCATCAGACTCCTCGAGGAGCGCTTCCAGGGGCTGTACGCACCGAGCGCCGGCACCGTCTATCCGCGCCTGGCCAAGCTGGAGGCCGAAGGCCTGGTCACGCACGCCTCCGAAGGCGGCCGCAAGGTCTACTCGATCACCGACGCGGGGCGCGAGGAGTTGGCGGGCCGGGGCGGTGAACTGGCCGATCTGGAGATGGAGATCCGCGAGTCCGTCTCCGAACTCGCCGCCGAGATCCGCGCGGACGTGAGCGGCTCCGCGAGCGACCTGCGGCGCGAGATGCGGGCTGCGGCGAAGGAGGCGCGCGGCGCGGGCTCCGAGCGGGCCACCTCAGGAAAGCCCTTCCCCGACTTCCCCGACCCGGCCGACTTCCTCGGCGGTCCCTGGGGCGACAAGGAGAGCTGGAAGCAGGCCAAGGAGGAGTTCAAGCGCGCCAAGCAGGAGTGGAAGGAGCAGGCGCGCCGGGCGAAGGACGAGTCCCGCCGGGCCCGCGAGGACGCCCAGCAGGCGCGCCGCCAGGCCAAGGAGGCCCAGGACAAGGTGCGCAGGGTGGCCGAGCAGGTGCAGGACCACTTCGCGCGGGGCGACTGGCCGACGGGCGTACGCGAGGGACTGGCGGAGCTCACGAAGGAGTTCGGCGGCTTCGGGAAGCCCGCCGCCGCGCCGGGGCCGGAGCCCAAGTGGGCCCAGGAGGACTCCTCCGGTGACCCGGCCCGCGACCTCGACCGACTCCTCGACCGCTTCCGCGACGAGATCCGCGATGCGGCCCGGGACAACGGGGTCACGGAGTCCCAACTCCGCGAAGCCCGCGCCGACCTGGCCACGGCGGCGACCCGCATCGCGACCGCACTGCGGGGCCCGGGGGCCTGAGGAGCTCTCCCCCACCCCGCCCCTTCCCGAAACCGGGGGCAGGCCCCCGGGCCCCCGGTAAGCGGCCTACGGCCGCCTGTCCTCAATCGCCGGACGGGCTTCCCCCGTACAGCACCCGCTCCACCGCCCCGTACGACGCCCCGTGCTCGCTCAGCACATCCGCAACCACCCCGGGCCGCCCCGCCAGCGCCAGCAGAAAGTGCTCGTCGCCGATGCGGCGGTCACCGTGGCCCACCGCCACCCGCAGCGTCCGCGTCAGCGTGTCCTTCGCGCCCGGGGTCAGCGTGCGACGGCCCCGCCGCACGGGCTTGCGCTTGGCCAGCACGCCTTCCCCGTGGGCCTCTTCGAGGCGGCCCACCACCGCGTCGACATCGATCCCCAGCCCGGCCAGGGCCTCCGTGTCCGCCCGTGACATCCCGCCCCGCCGCCGCGCCTGCTCCAGGCCCCGCTCCACCGAGGCGCGCCGCTGCGCGACACCGAGCGAGGAGAAGGCGAAGGACGAGCGGGTGCCCTCCTGGTCGAGGAGGGCGAGCAGCAGATGTTCCTCCGTGACGGCGGGATCGCCCGCGCGCTCGGCCCGTACGACCGCACCCTCCACCACGCCCCGGGCACTCTTCGTGAACCGCTCGAACATCACTGCCTCCCGTGCTTCTTGTGGACCGCCTGCCTGCTGACACCCAGTTCGGCCGCGATCTCCTGCCACGACCAGCCCTTGTTGCGCGCACTGCGCACCTGTACGGATTCGAGCTGTTCGAGCAGTCGCCGCAGTGCGGCCACCGCCCGCAGCCCGATCCGCGGGTCGCTGTCGCTCGCCCGTTGGGCGAGATCCGTCGCGTCACTCATGATGTCAATGTAGGTTGACAGGGGAGGCCTGTCAACCAACATTGACAACCACTCACTGGTTCGTCAGAACGATCTTCCCGAAGAGGTCACCGGAGGCCATCCGCTCGAAGCCCTCGCGCGCCCGGTCCAGCGGCAGCACCTCGTCGATCACCGGACGTACACCCGTCGCCGCACAGAACGCGAGCAGGTCCTCCAGCTCGTCCTTGGAGCCCATCGTGGAGCCGACGACCTTGAGCTCCAGGAAGAAGATCCGGGTCAGCTCGGCGGACGGCGGGTTCGGCCCCGACGTGGCACCCGAAATGACCAGAGTCCCGCCGGGCTTCAGCGACTTGACGGAGTGCGACCAGGTGGCGGCGCCGACCGTCTCGATCACCGCGTCCACCCGCTCGGGGAGTCGCGCACCGCTCTCGTACGCCTCGACCGCGCCGAGCTCGACCGCCCGCTTGCGCTTGGCCTCGTCGCGGCTGGTGGCGTACACCCGCAGTCCGGCAGCCTTGCCGAGGACGATCGCCGCGGTCGCGACCCCGCCGCCCGCGCCCTGCACGAGGACCGAATCCCCGGGCCGCACACCGGCGTTGGTGAAGAGCATGCGGTACGCGGTGAGCCAGGCGGTGGGCAGGCAGGCGGCCTCCGCGAAGCTGAGCTCCTTGGGCTTGCGCAGGACGTTCCACTCGGGGACGGTGACCTGCTCGGCGAAAGTCCCCTGGTACTTCTCGGTGAGGATGGAGCGGCGCTCCTTCGTCCCGACCCCGTACCCCTTCTCACCGATGACGGAGTGCAGGACGACCTCGTTGCCGTCCTGGTCGATGCCGGCCGCGTCGCAGCCGAGGATCATCGGGAGGGCTTCCTGCCCGAGGCCGACGCCCCGGAGCGACCAGAGGTCGTGGTGGTTCAGGGAGGCGGCGCGGACATTGACGGTCGTCCAGCCGGGTCGGTCGACGGGGGCGGGACGCTCCCCCAACTCGAGTCCTTCGAGAGGCCGGTCAGGGTCGATTCGTGCTGCGTAGGCGGCGAACATGACCTTGACGATAGGGCGGGTACGGGACGCGGCGTAACCGTGCACCGGTGTGAGCCGCGTCCCGTACCCCCTGCGCGCATCAGCGGCGCGCCACGCCCTCGGCCCGGGCCGCAGCGGCCACCGCGGCCGTGACGGCAGGCGCGACCCGCTCGTCGAACGGCGACGGGATCACGCACTCCGCGCTCAGCTCATCGGCGACGACAGCGGCGAGCGCCTCGGCCGCCGCGAGCTTCATGCCCTCGGTGATACGCGACGCCCGCACCTGCAGCGCACCCGCGAAGATGCCGGGGAAGGCAAGCACGTTGTTGATCTGGTTCGGGAAGTCGGAGCGGCCCGTGGCCACGACCGCCGCGTACTTGTGGGCGATATCGGGGTGGATCTCCGGATTCGGGTTGGCCATCGCGAAGATGAACGCCCCCTTGGCCATCGACGCCACGGCCGGCTCAGGGACCGTACCGCCGGAGACTCCGATGAAGACGTCCGCACCCTTGAGCGCGGTCTCCAGCGGGCCGCTCAGGCCGGCCTTGTTGGTGAAGCCCGCAACCTCGCGCTTGATGGCGGTGAGGTCCTCGCGGTCGGCCGAGACGATGCCCTTGCGGTCGCACACCGCGACATCGCCGATACCGGCCTCGATGAGGATCTTCGCGATGGCGACACCCGCCGCACCCGCGCCCGAGATCACCGCGCGCAGCTGGCCGAGCGAACGCCCGGTCAGCACGGCGGCGTTGCGCAGGGCGGCAAGCGTGACGACGGCCGTGCCGTGCTGGTCGTCGTGGAAGACCGGAATGTCCAGCGCGTCCTGGAGCCGCTTCTCGATCTCGAAGCAGCGGGGTGCCGAGATGTCCTCCAGGTTGACGCCACCGAAGGACGGGGCGAGGCGCACGACGGTCTCGATGATCTCGTCGACGTCGGTGGTGGCGAGCGCGATCGGGACCGCGTCGACGCCGCCGAACTGCTTGAAGAGGATCGCCTTCCCCTCCATCACGGGGAGGGAGGCCTCGGGGCCGATGTCACCGAGTCCCAGGACGGCCGTCCCGTCCGTCACGACGGCGACGACGTTGGACTTCCAGGTGTAGTCGTGGACGAGCTCGGGGTTCTCCGCGATCGCGCTGCACACTTTGGCGACACCGGGGGTGTACGCCAGGGACAGGTCGGCCGTGTCGCGCACCGGGACGGTGGCCTGCACGGCCATCTTCCCGCCGCGGTGCAGCGCGAAGGCCGCATCGAAAGGTTCGTCGGTCGTGGTGTCGCTGCGAGGATTGACGATCTCCGCTGCCATTGGTTTGACCCCTTAAGTCTTCATCAGTTGAGGGTGGCCACTCCTGGTTGAGGAGGGGTGGGTGGGCACCACGTCCGTGACCTGCGTAAGGCGGTTGGCCCGCCCTGGCAGGAGGAGGTACGAACGCGCGGGCGCGCCGCACACGCGCCCTGAGCCCCGGATGAGGGGTGTAAAGAGCTTTTCTACCGGATGGACGGTGCCGTGCACGAGTGCGTATCGACGCCGTGACATGACTCATAGCCGAATATCTGGACAAGTCCGCTACGCGACATCAAACACGTCCATCAGGCGAGATGTGCCGGAGATTCTCCGGCAGGATGCCTGGTTTCCCACAGATGGTCCGGCCTTGCTGTACCGGCCAGTTGAGGAACGGGGGTCACCCGTTATCCGATTTTGACATGGCCGACCCCCTGAATGGGTGAGTCCGAATGGCAAGATGCCCTAATCACACACGATCACCGCACGCAAGGACGCGTCGGAGGTCGACGCCGTACTCGGTAACTCCCCACCTGCCGGAGGATCCAGATCATGACCGCAAGCACCATCCGTCGTTCGACCGCCGCGAAGTCCCGTATAGCCGCGGTCGGCGCGATCGCGGTCGCCGGCGCCCTGCTGCTGACCGCCTGCGGCGACCAGACGAAGAGCGACGACACGAAGGACTCGGGTTCCTCCAAGTCCTCCGCGCCGCTCGCCAACCTGCTCCCCGCCGACGTCAAGGCCAAGGGCACCATCAAGGTCGGCTCCGACATCGCGTACGCGCCGGTCGAGTCCACGGACGCCTCGGGCAAGACGGTGGGCATCGACCCGGACATCGCCGAGGCCCTCGGCAAGCAGCTCGGTGTGAAGTTCGAGTTCCAGAACGGCAAGTTCGCCGACCTCATCGGTGGTCTCGCGGCCAAGCGCTACGACATCGCCATGTCGGCCATGACGGACACCAAGGACCGCCAGAACGGCGTCGACGGCGAAACCAAGAAGAAGGTCGGCGCGGGCGTCGACTTCGTCGACTACTTCACCGCCGGTGTCTCGATCTACACCAACAAGGGCGCCACCCAGGGCATCAAGACCTGGGACGACCTCTGCGGGAAGTCGATCGGCGTGCAGACCGCCACCTTCTCCCAGGACCTCGCCAAGGCCCAGGCCAAGAAGTGCGTCGCGGACGGCAAGAAGACCCTGAAGATCGAGGACTTCCCGACCAACCCCGAGGCCGAGACGCGTATGCGCTCCAAGGGCGTCGACGCGGTGTCCGCGGACTTCCCCATCGCCGCCTACTCGGTGAAGAATTCCGGCAAGGGCGAGTACTTCGAGATCGTCGGCGAGCAGGTCGAGGCCGGCCCGTACGGGATCGCGCTCGCCAAGGGCAACGACAAGCTGCGCGACGCCATCCAGGCCGCCCTCAAGGCGATCATCAAGAGTGGCGAGTACGACAAGATCATCGCGAAGTGGGGCGTCGAGGCCGGCATCAACCACGACGCGAAGATCAACGGCGGTTCCTGACCCGCGTCCGTACCGCTCACCAACGGGGGACCTGAAAGGCACCATCCGTGACTGTTGACGTCAGCAAGACGGACGGCCCCGCCGACACTCCGCCGCCCGCTGCCGGACCGGAGGCCCTCGTGGCCGTCCCGGTCCGGCACCCGTGGCGCTATGTGTCCGCGGCCGTCGCGATCGGCCTTCTCGTGGCGATCGTCTACGCCTTCTCGCAGGGCAAGATCAACTGGGGCACCGTCCCCGACTACTTCTTCAACGACCGGATCGTCACCGGCGTGTGGAAGACGCTCGAACTGACCGTGCTCTCCATGGCCATCGGTATCGCGGGCGGTCTGCTGCTCGCCGTGATGCGGATGTCGAAGAACCCGGTGACCAGCTCCATCGCCTGGTTCTACATCTGGTTCTTCCGCGGCACCCCGGTCCTGGTCCAGCTCTTCGTCTGGTTCAACCTGGGCCTGGTCTTCGAGTACATCAACCTCGGTCCGCTCTACAAGGACTACTGGGCCAGCTTCATGACGCCGCTGCTGACGGCGCTGCTGGGGCTCGGTCTCAACGAGGCCGCGTACATGTCGGAGATCTGCCGCGCCGGCCTGCTCGCGGTCGACGACGGCCAGACCGAGGCAGCCCACGCGCTCGGCATGAGCCACTCCAAGACCCTGCGCCGGATCGTGGTCCCGCAGGCGATGCGCGTGATCGTCCCGCCGACGGGCAACGAAGTCATCAACATGCTGAAGACGACCTCGCTCGTCTCGGCGGTGCAGTTCCTGGATCTGCTCAAGGTGGCCCAGGACATCGGGCAGACAGCAGGTTCGACGGTGGAGATGCTCTTCCTCGCCGCCGCCTGGTATCTGGTGCTGACCTCGATCTTCAGCGTCGGCCAGTACTACCTGGAGCGGTACTACGCACGCGGCTCGACCCGCGCCCTGCCGCCCACCCCGCTCCAGCGTCTGCGTACGGCGCTCGGCCGCCGCCCCTCGGGAGGTAAGGCATGACCGCCACCGCCATGGTCAAGGCCGAGGGCGTCCACAAGTCCTACGGCAGCGTCGAGGTCCTCAAGGGCATCGATCTGGAGGTCGCCCCGCAGGAGGTCTTCTGCCTGGTCGGCCCGTCCGGCTCCGGCAAGTCGACGTTCCTGCGGTGCATCAACCACCTGGAGAAGGTCAACGCCGGACGCCTGTCCGTCGACGGCGAACTCGTCGGCTACCGCGAGAAGGGCGGCAAGCTCTACGAGCTCAAGGACAGCGAAGTCGCCCTGAAGCGCCGGGACATCGGCATGGTCTTCCAGCGCTTCAACCTCTTCCCCCACATGACGGCGATCGAGAACGTCATGGAGGCCCCGGTCCAGGTCAAGGGCGAGACGAAGGCCGTGGCGCGTGCGCGCGCCGAGCGCCTGCTCGACCGCGTCGGCCTCTCGGACAAGGCGGGGAACTACCCCTCGCAGCTCTCCGGCGGCCAGCAGCAGCGCGTCGCCATCGCCCGTGCGCTGGCGATGGAGCCCAAGCTGATGCTCTTCGACGAGCCGACCTCCGCGCTCGACCCCGAGCTGGTGGGCGACGTCCTGGACGTCATGCGGGGCCTCGCCGAGGACGGCATGACGATGATCGTGGTCACCCATGAGATGGGCTTCGCCCGCGAGGTGGGCGACTCCCTGGTCTTCATGGACGAGGGTGTGGTGGTCGAGGCGGGCAGCCCGCGCGATGTGCTGACCAACCCGCAGCACGACCGGACGAAGTCGTTCCTGTCGAAGGTGCTCTAGGAGTACGGCGATCACCGGCATGAGGCAGGGGCGGTACGGAATCCCGTACCGCCCCTGCTCCGTCTCTCCCCGCCTACTTCAGCGCGAGCACCAGGGAGTCCCCGGGCGAGGCCCACACGCCCCGCGCCTCCCCGAATCCGGCGCCCTTGAGCGTCGCCACATGCCAGTCCAGCGGCGGCATCTCGCCGTCCGCGTGCTCCCCGTAGATCTCGTAACGGCGCGCGGTCGCCTCGGCGAGGACCGGGTCCTTGCCCGCCACATCCCACCACTGACGCCAGTCGAGCGCGCCGTCCGCCTTGGCGCTCTCCATGGCGCGCTCCTCGCCCGCCCTGACGGCGGCGTCGATCCGCGGCGTTCCCTCGTGGCGCATGTGGTCGGCGTTCATGAACACGCCCCCGTCGCGCACCAGCCGGCCGATCTGTCCGTACAGCGCGGCGAGCGGTTCGAGGTGCAGCCAGTGCAGGGCGGTCGCGGTGAGCACGGCGTCGTAGCTCTCGTACGGAAGCCGCTCGGTCCATGCCGGGTCCTTCAGGTCCGCGGTCACGAAGCTCACGCGCTCGTCCCCGGCGAAGTAGCCCTGCGCGATCGTCAGCAGCGCGGGGTCGAGGTCGACCCCGGTGGAGACGGCGTCCGGGAACCTGCGCAGCACCCGGTCCGTAATACTTCCCGTACCGCACGCGAGATCCAGCACCCGCGGCGCGGGCCCCACCAGCGCCTCGATCATGTCCAGCATCACCCGGAACCGCTCCTCGCGGTCGGGGAGGTACACCTCCTGCTGGCGGTCCCAGCTCCGCTGCCAGCCCGCCCAGTCCGTACCCGCCACTGTCTGCGCCATCAGGAACCACCCCACATGTAATACCCTGGACGCCAGATCGCCCGTTACGACCGACTGCCACGTCAGACCCTAGACCGCCCTCGTAAGGACTACAAGTGGAACTGGCCTATTACTCGGACTACGCCGTGCGTCTGGTCAACACCGAGGAGCCGGCCCGCAACAAGGACTCCCTCACCTCCGTCGAGGTGATCCGCGAGCTCTTCGGCGCCAATGTGCAGGCCTCCCGGCGGGCGACCGACTCCGACGTGACCCGCTTCCGTTCCGTACGGGCAAGGCTGCGCGCGGTCTTCGAGGCGGCGGACGGCGGCGACCAGACGCTCGCCGTCGACCTGCTGAACTCCCTGCTCCTGGAGTTCCCGGTCTCCCCGCAGATCTCCGGCCACGACCATCCCAAGGAGGACGGCACCCCGGACTGGCACATGCACCTGGCCGACCACCCCTCCAACGTCACGGCCGGCTATGCCGCGATCGCCGCCATGGGGCTCGCCTTCGCCCTCACCGAGTTCGGTGTCGACCGCCTCGGCCTGTGCGAGGCAGCGCCGTGCCGCAACGCCTATCTCGACACCTCGACCAACCGCTCACGCCGCTACTGCTCGGACCGCTGCGCGACCCGCGCCAACGTCGCCGCCTACCGCGCACGCAAGCGCTTGGAGACGTCCTTGTCCGACAGCACGGGCCGCAGCGACCGATAGAGCCACCCCAGCACCACACCCACCGACCGCCGGCGCCCGGCCTCCACCGGCCGGTAGCGCCCGCGCACCCGGCCGAGCACCAGCTCGTCGGGCACGGTGCCGAACACCCGGCTGTCGAGCGCGTTCTCCGCGAGGCTGTCGCCGAGCACCCACCAGCCCTCCTCGCGTCGCTCGATCAGCCGCTTCACGATCAGCAGATCCTGCTGCAGGGGATGCCGCAGCACCGCCACGTCACCCGGTCGCAGCTGCGCCCCGTAGTGCACGAGCACCTGGTCGCCCTGGCGCAATGTGGGCACCATCGAGGCTCCCATCACCTCTGCAATCCCCAACGGCACGCGTGGCTCCCGCTCCAGATCCGTCACTCGGCACCTCCCGGTACGAGCCATGTCCGTTCCTCCACAAGTCCCATGATGACCCCGGTCTTTTGACCTAAGCCCTAGGGGGCACCCGCGAAAACGGCTCTGCCACGGAGTAATGTCCCACCTGAGAAGACGATCACGAGGAAGGACAGCTAGATGCTTTCCCGCCTGTTTGCCCCCAAGGTTCAGGTCAGCGCCCACTGCGACCTGCCGTGCGGCGTGTACGACCCGGCCCAGGCCCGTATCGAGGCCGAGTCGGTCAAGGCCGTCCAGGAAAAGATGGCCGCCAACGACGACGCGCACTTCCAGGCTCGCGCCACCGTCATCAAGGAAGAGCGCGCGGAGCTCGCCAAGCACCACGTCTCGGTGCTCTGGAGCGACTACTTCAAGCCGCCGCACTTCGAGAAGTACCCGGAGCTGCACCAGCTGGTCAACGACACCCTGAAGGCCCTCTCGGCCGCCAAGGGCTCGACCGACCCGAAGACCGGCGAGAAGGCTCTCGAGCTCATCGCCGAGATCGACCGGATCTTCTGGGAGACGAAGAAGGCCTGACGCCTGATCCGTCCCCGCACACACCGACAGCACCTGGCCTTCGCGCGAAGCCAGGTGCTGTCGGCATGTACAGGGGCGTTACGTCCGGCGGCGGGCTCTGGCGGCCAGCAGGAACGTCAGGGTGCCGGTGCCCAGCGTGAGGGCGGCCGCCGATGCGCTCAGGATCCAGAAGTCGCCCGGGCCCGTGTCGGCCAGGCCCGAACCGCCGCCTCCGTCGGGGCCGTTGGGGCCGATCGGGGCAGGCGGCGCGGGCGGCGACGGGGAGTGGGACGGAGCCGGCGTCGGGGAGGGCGAGGGGGACGGGGAGGTGCGCGGCAGGACCGTGATCGTCACGGTGCCGGTGTCGCAGAGGACCGTCGTACGGGTCTCGCAGCCGATCAGCGTGAAGGTGTCCGTGCCGGTCCAGCCGGGGTCGGGGCGGTAGGTGTAGCCACCGCCCCCCGTGCTGGTGGCGGTGCCGTGCAGCGGTTTCCGGCCGATCCGGACGAGGACGGCGCCGTTCCGTGCGGGGGTCACCACGACGCTGCCGGCCGCCGTCTCATCCACGTGGATCGTCTGCCGGTCGTCGCCGACGACGGGCGGCTCGGGCTTCTCGATCACCACCAGGTGCACGGTGGCATCGGCGCACACGGTGGCGTCGTTGGGGCTGCAGACGCGGTACGGGAACGAATCGGCGCCCGTGTAGCCGGGGTCGGGGGTGTAGACCACGACGCCGTCCCTGACGACCGCCGTGCCGTGCTTCGGCTGGGCGAGGACCGTGGGCGCGTTCACCTGCCCGAGGTCGTTGAGGGTGACGTCGATGACGTTGGCCGAGTCGGCCGAAACGGTCAGGAAGTCGTCCTGGGCGATCGGCAGCACGGTCACCGTCACGGTCGCCCTGGCGCACATCACGGGGGTGCCGTCGTCGCAGACTTCCGTCTCGAAGGAGTCCTTTCCGGTGAAGTTGCCCGACGGCGTATAGGTGTAGAGGCCGCTCGGCAGCAGCTCGACGCTGCCGTGCGCGGTGCTGTGCCCCACGGTTCCGTTCTGGACCGCCTCCGGCAGGAAGTACGTCAGTTCCTGCCCGGCGTCCGGGTCGGTGGCGGCGACCGCTCCGAAGTGGCGGTGGCCCGTCGTCGTGGTCACGCTCTGGTCGTCGATCGTGGGGGCGTGGTTGAGCGGTACGGAGTTGGTGACCGTGGTCGTGACGCGGGCGGTTTCCGCGCTGCCGTCGTTGTCCGAGGCGTCGGGGTCGATGGTGGACGACGTACCGGAGACGATGTCGAGGAGGACGCCGGGGCTCGCTGCCGTACCGGTGACGGTGAAGCGCCGCACCGCGTCCGCGGCGAGCGTGCCGACGTTCCAGGTGACCTTCGTGCCGTCGGAGGAGACGGTGCCGCCGCCGGATGCCGTCACCCCGGTGAGCGCGGCGGGCAGGGCGTCCGTGACGACGACGTTCCGGGCATCTTCGGGGCCGAGGTTGGTGACGGCCACCTCGTAGGTGACCCGGCCTCCGGTGGCGACGTCGGCGGGCCCGGTCTTGGACACGTACAGGTCCGCGGATTTGCCGAGGAACGGAACGAGGGGGTGGCAGCCGGCGGGGCCCGTGTCGGGGTCGACGGTCACTTCCTGGCGTAGGACGTTCCGGACGGTCCCGCCCGTGGTGTCGAAGACGGCGCCGCCGGAGTTCGTCGTGTCCCAGAACCGCACCGGCTCATCGGCCGCATCGCCGGTGAACGTACCGAAGTTGGTGGTGTTGCCGGTGAAGCGGTAACCGCCGTAACCGGTGATGGTGCCGCCGTTGGTGAACTCGGCGCCTGCGATGACCCCGTCCTCGCTCTGCTCGATGCTGCCGGAGTTGTTGAGGTAGTCGGCGCCCATCGTGATGCGGCCCTGGTTGACGGCCTTGCCCGCGTTGGCCCAGCCCTGGGTGGTGGTGATGACACATCTGTTGTTGATCACCGAGGTGGTGGACGCGTTGAGGTACTGGTTGATGGAGACCGTGCCGGTGTTGTCGAGGGTGCCGTTGAGCGCGAAGCCGCTGCCCGCGCCGGAGAGGGTGCCCGAGTTGACGACGGTGGCATCGGCGGCGACGACGATCGAACCGGTCTTCACCGTGCCCGCGTTGTGCAGCATGCTGCCGTCGTTGAGGGTGAGTGCGTTGGGCAGGTCCATGGTGTGACGGCGGGTGTTCTCGATGAGGACCGTGCCGTTCGCGGTGAGGCCCTGGGCGCTGACGGAACCCTCGTTGACCAGCCGGAAACCGCTGACCACGGTCAGGTACTGGAGCGTCGCCGTCCCCTTGACGACCAGGGCGCCCGCCGCGTTGTTCATGTACGGCGGCGCGAACGTCGCGTCGGACGCCACGCACACCACGGCCCCCTGGGGGAAGGCGTTCACGCCGCCGCTGTACGTGCCGGACTTCAGCAGCACCGTCTCCCCCGACGCGAACGTCAGCACGTCCGTCGAGCCGCCGCTCAGCGTCCGCGTCGGGCTGTCGCACGCCCGCGAGGCGGCCTGCGCGCCGGGCATCGTCGGCCCGTCGTCCGCTGCGGCCCGCGCCTGGGGGCCGGCCCCGGGCACGAGGGCGGACAGGGCCAGCAGCGGCACGGCGAGCGCGGCGAGGCCGCGGAAGGCCGTACCGGGACGGAAAACGACACGCAGAGCCATGCCCTACTTGTACGACTATCACCCCCTTCTCCGGCGGGGCCCACGCCGAGCGGGTGCGCCGTTTCGCGCGGGTGGAGCAGAGCTCCTCCGATGCCCGTGGAAGATGGGCGGACCACCGAAGAGGAGATGCGCACATGTCGCGCTATCGCGAGGCCAAGTTCCGGGCCGTCACCGCCTTCCAGCGGCGCATCGGCAATCCGCTGCTGAGACGGCTGCCCACACAGACCCTCCTGGAGACCACAGGACGCACGTCCGGGCTGCCCCGGCGCACACCCGTCGGCGGGCGTCGCGTCGGGCAGGAGTTCTGGTTCGTCTCGGAGTACGGGGAGCGGTCCCAGTACGTGCGGAACATCCTGGCGCAGCCGCAGGTCCGGGTCCGGATCAAGGGGCGGTGGCACACCGGGACCGCGCATCCGGTCCCCGGGGACGACGCACGCGCCCGCCTGCGGACCCTGCCCCGCCTCAACAGCGCCGCGGTCCGCGCCCTGGGGAACGACCTGCTGAGCGTGCGGGTCGAACTCGGCTGACCGTGCGGCGGGGCTGAAGTACCTTGACGGCGTGCTGGAGATGCGTGAGATAGAGGCCTTCCTCGCCGTGGCCGAGGAGTTGCATTTCGGGCGGGCCGCCGAGAGGCTTCGGCTTTCGACGTCGCGGGTGAGCAGTCTCGTACGGGTGGTGGAGCGGCGGGCCGGGACCGCCCTCTTCGAGCGGACCAGCCGGGTGGTGCGCCTCACACCACCCGGGGAGCAGCTCTTCGCGGAGTTACGGGCCGCGTACATCCGTATGGAGCGCGCCCTTGACGATGTCCGGCGGTCGACCGAACTGGGCGGCGGGGTCCTGCGGGTGGGGTTCTCCACGACGCTGCCCGCGAAGCTGCGGCCCGCCCTCATCGCGGCGTTCGAGGCGAAGTATCCGGACTGCCGGATCGTGGCATCGGGTCTGCCGACCACCGACCTGTTCCGCTGGCTCGGCAAGGAATGGCCGGTCGACGTCTTCGTCAGCTGGATGCCTACTGGATCCGCACCGGTGGAGCCTCCGCTGCGGATCGGCCCCGTCATCCACCGCGTGGCGCGCGCAGTACTGCTCGGGTCCGGCCATCCGCTCGCGGGACAGCCGTCGATCGACGTCGAGGAGCTCGCCGGGCATGAGGTGATCTACCCCGAACTCCCTCCGTGGTTCGGAGAGTTGTGGGCACCGTCCGTCACTCCTGGCGGGCTGCCCGTCAAGCTGTGGCGTCTTCCCGCCGGCTATGTCGAGGATGTGCTGCGGATGGTCACGCAGGGAGATCTGGCACATCTGACGTTCACCTCCCTGCTCGACGCGTACGACCGGCCGGGCGTGGTCGTCACCGAGCTCACCGGACTGCCCCCGATGCCCGTCAGGGCCCTCTGGGCGGACGGTCAACACACTTACTGGGCACGGGCGTTCGCCGAGGTCTCGGGCGAGGTCGGGGCCACCTTCGCAGGGTGAGGGATCGTTGCGTACGGCAGCACGGTCGTGTTGCGGATCGCCGTTGATGGGCGGCGGCGTACGCGGGATCGTAGAGGCATGACAACAGAGATCAAGCGCTTCCGGATCGACGTACCGCAGGCCGACATCGACGACCTCAACGACCGTCTGGCGAAGGCTCGTTGGACCGATTCCGGTCCGGGCGACGAAGGCGAGTACGGGGTCTCCGTCAGCGAGGTGCGGCGGCTCGCCGAGTACTGGCGGGACGGGTACGACTGGCGTGCGTGGGAGGCCAGGATCAATGCGCTTCCGCAGTACACCACCGAGATCGACGGGCAGAACATCCACTTCCTGCACGTCCGCTCTCCCGAGCCCGGCGCCTTCCCGCTGATCCTCACGCACGGCTGGCCCGGCTCGTTCGTGGAGTTCCTCGACCTCGTCGGACCGCTCACCGACCCCGCCGCGCACGGCGGCGACCCGGCCGACGCCTTCCACCTGGTCATCCCGTCCCTGCCCGGTTTCGGCTTCTCGGGGCCGACCACGGACAAGGGGTGGACCACGGAGCGCACCGCGAAGGCCTGGACGGAGCTGATGCGGCGGCTCGGGTACGAGAAGTACGGGGCGCACGGCAACGACGCAGGTTCGATGATCTCCCCGGTGATGGGCCGCATCGACGGCGCGCACGTCGCCGGGGTGCATGTCACACAGGTCTTCTCGTTCCCCAGCGGTGACCCTGCCGAGTTCGCCGGGATGTCGGAGGAGGACATGGCGGGCATGCAGGTCCTGCAGTGGTTCATGGAGAACAAGTTCTCCTTCAATCAGCTGCACTCCCAGCAGCCGCAGACCCTTGCCCACGCCCTCGCCGACTCCCCGGTCGGGCTGCTCGGCTGGAATCTGCAGCTGTTCACCGCCGACATGATGGGCGGACGGAGCATCGACGACGACTTCATCCTCACCAATGTGGCGCTGTACTGGCTGACCGGTACGGCCGGCTCCGCCATCCGCTTCTACTACGAGGACGCCAAGGCGCAGCAGCAGGGCGCGGAAGCGGAAACTCTGGAGCCGACCACCGTGCCGCTGGGGCTGGCCTCGTTCGAGGGCGACTTCAAGTCGATCCGCCGGTTCGCCGAGCGCGACCACAAGAGCATCGCGCAGTGGCACACCTACAAGGAGCCGGGCGGACACTACGCGGCCCACCTGGAGCCCGAGGTGATGACCGAGGACATGCGGGGATTCTTCCGCGGGCTGCGCTGACCCCCGCCGCTCCGGGACGGTAGCCTCGCCTCTTCCGGTGGGAGCCGGAAGGGACTAGGGGGAACCACCATGCCGGAGCAGCAGCCACCCGCCGTACTGGAACGGGTCGGCGCCCTGCCCCTGCCGGGCGACGGTCCGACCAGGATCGGGCCGTACGCGCTGGTGGGTGTGCTCGGCAGCGGTGGCATGGGGCGGGTCTATCTGGGGCGTCCCGCGGACGGGGGTCCGGGGCTCGTCGCCGTGAAGGTGATCCGGCCCGAGTACGCCGAGGACCCCTCCTTCCGGCGGCGCTTCGAGCGGGAGGCCGCGGTGGTGGGGCGGGTGCGCAGCGCGCACGCTCCCGCACTCA
Source organism: Streptomyces sp. NPDC050738 (assembly GCF_040654175.1). Classification (NCBI taxonomy): domain Bacteria; kingdom Bacillati; phylum Actinomycetota; class Actinomycetes; order Kitasatosporales; family Streptomycetaceae; genus Streptomyces; species Streptomyces sp. NPDC050738. The sequence goes on from NZ_JBFAHN010000006.1 coordinate 278,191, forward strand.
CCGGGACCGGCTACGACGGTGAACTCCTGTGGATGGGCACGGAGTTCATACCCGGCATCAGTCTCGCGGCGGCCGTGAAGGCGTACGGCCCGCTGGAGCCGGCCGGGGTCTGGCGGCTCGTGGGGCATCTGGGGCGCGCGGTGTCGGCGCTGGCCGCGGTCGGTGTCGTGCACCGGGATCTCAAGCCGTCGAATGTGATCCTCTCGGCGACCGGCGCCCATGTGATCGACTTCGGGATCTCGCACTCCGTGGAGTCGACGGCGATCACCTCGACCGGGGCCCGGGTCGGCACCCCCAGCTATATGTCGCCCGAGCATCTGCGGGACGGCAGGACCGACACCGCTTCGGATGTCTTCTCGCTGGCCTGCACGCTGATGTACGCGGCCACGGGGCATGCCCCGTTCGGGGACGGCACCGGGGTGGACGTCATGCACCGGGTCGCGTACGAGCAGCCCCGCCCGGAGGTCATCGGGGCGCTCGCCGCCGCCGATCCCCGGCTGGCGGAGCTGCTGGCCGCGTGTCTGGCGAAGGAGCCTGAGCGGCGGCCCATTCCGCAGTATCTGGCCGACGCGGCGGCCCGCTCGCAGGGGGCCGAGCCCCAGTGGCAGGAGCCGCTCGCGGGTGAAGTGCGGGAGCGGCAGCGGGCGTTCGAGGTACTGACCTCCATGAACGTGGAGCACACGGTGTTCCTGCGGCCGTCGAACGGTATCCCGGCGGGGAACCCCGACGCGCGTCCCACCGTCGCATCGCCCGCGACCGTGGCCCGGAGCCGGCGCCGGCGCACGGGGATCGCCGTGGCCGCCGCGGTGGCGGTGTGCGCGGTGGCCGTGGGCGGGGTGCTCATGGTGCGGGGCGGAGGGTCGGAGGGTGATACGGCGACCACCGCCTCGTCGGCGTCGGCGCCGGTCGGGGCCAAGGAGTCGCAGGCGGGCGGGAGTTCGGAGCTCGGGGGCTCGGAGGTCGGCGCGACCCCGTCCGCGTCGGGCAGGAAGACCCCGGACGGCGCGGCGAGTTCGACCCCGAAGCCCGGGGCGAGCGGCAGCGGTGCGGGGGCGCCGTCCGCGAAGGCCACCCGTAGGACGAGCGCCCCCACCCGGGGCGCCACCGCTTCCACCAGCACGAAACCGGCGCCGAAGCCGACCCCCAAGCCCACCCCGGCGTGGATCAGCCAGTGCACGTACTACTCGGGCACCGTGCAGACCGAGGCGGGCGACAAGGGGCAGCGGGTGGTGCAGGTGCAGTGCATGCTGACCAAGCGCGGGTACTCGGTCGGGTCGTCCGGTGTCGACGGGGACTTCGGCGCCGACACGACGGCTGCGGTGAAGCGGTTCCAGAGCGCGCGGGGGCTTGAGGTGGACGGGCAGGTGGGGCCGAACACCTGGGCCGCGCTGAGGAGTTGGACCTAGTCGAGGTGCGTGGACTCCGTGACGCGGTGGGCCTCCAGGCCCGGGGTCGCCAGGAGTTCGGCGATGCAGGACTCCGATCCGCCGACGTACGTACTGAACAGGTCGGTGTCGCCGCCGACGCACCAGGACCGGTCGTCGGGCCACCACAGGTCGGGCAGTTCGTCGGGCCAGGGGCAGTCGGGGTCCGCCTCGCCCTCCTCGGCCGGGGACGCGGCGTCGGCGAGGCGGCCGCTGAGCAGGATCTCCTCGCGGCCGGGGGTCTCGAAGTCGGGGACGCCGGTCCACTCGTACTGTCCGTAGCCCACCCAGAGGCCGAACCAGCAGCGGTCGGCGGTGCGGGTGTGCCGGGCCAGGACGGGGATCATGGTGCGGGCCACGGCGGAAGGGGTCGGGCCCTCCTTGGGGAGTTCGTCCCAGACGCCGGGGCGGCTCAACTCCCGGTTGTCGAGGTCGAATCGGTGGCCGAGGCCGATCAGCTCGTGCCAGGGGGTCGGGCCCGACACCGTACGGCCGTACGCGGCGGCCACCTCGTCCCACCGTACGGAGCGACCCGCGAGCCCCGCCGGGTGCAGGATGCGCGCGTACGCGGGGAAGCCGGGGGCGCACACCCGCGCCACCGTGGAGAAGGTGTCGTCGATCTCCGCCGGCCGCTGCTCCAGCCAGCGCGCCGGGGCCAGGTCCTGGCCCTCGACGTGCAGGCGGCCGTAGGTGGTGCGTGCGGTGTGCATGCCCCCAGTCTGGCTCAGACCCAGGGGGTGAGCGCGGCGACGAGGCCGCTGCAGCCGTCGCCGCCCGAAGGGTCGTCCGCGTACACCGTGTAGAGCGCGAAGGCCTGGACGAGCAGCAGCACCGGGATGAGGCAGGCCACGCAGGTGGCGAAGGTGCGCATGCCGCTGCGCGGGCGGGCGCGCAGCGTGAGCAGGAGCGCGCCGGCCGCCAGGGCGCAGAGCGGGGCCGCCCAGGCGGTGACGTACATACGGGTGGACGGGCCGAGGTACGCGCAGTGCTGGAAGGTGTCGCCGTCGAAGGAGAAGAAGGCGGCCAGGAGCGCGACCGACACCGCCACCAGGAGGGGGACGAGCAGGAACGCGCCCTGGCGGGCGGGGGCGTTGATCGTGTTCACGTCTGTCATGGGTGTCAGTACCAGTCCGGGTTCGGGCGGACGATCCGTACGTTCTGCTGCCCTTCGCCCTTCTCCGTGGCGGGGAGGCGGCCTTCCAGGCTGACGTTCTGGTTGGGGTCCGAGTGCTGGGTGTATTTGATCTCGCCGTCCGGCATGACGGCCGTGACGATGGCGGCGTGGTGGGTGTTGCCCACCTCGTTGGAGCCGCCGGAACCCTCCTGCTCGTAGTAGAGGATGTCGCCCGGCTTCACGTCGGTGCGCGGGACCTCCGCGCCGCCGTGCTTGAGCATGAAGTTCTGCTGGTTCTCGGCGGCGGCCCAGGAGTCCGAGTAGGCGAGGCGCTTGTCGACGTTGTCGATGCCGGTGCGGTTGCCGATCATCCAGGTGTCGTCGTCCGACGTGCCCCAGATGGAGGTCTTCTCCTTCATGCCGGAGGCGTGCAGGGCGTTGGAGACGAAGTTGGTGCAGTTGTTGCCGAAGTCGGTCGGGTCGTCCTTGTCCCAGTTGTCGAGGGCGTACTGGACCATCTTCACGCGGTCGTACTTGCCGTTGCCGCGCAGGTCCTTCTGTACGTCGGCCGGAATCCCGTCGAGGTTGGCGAGCGCGACCGGCTCGGCGAGCTGCATCTGCCTGCGCTGCTCGGGGGTGAGGCCGTTCCACCAGTTGGCGACCGTGGTGGGGCTCTTGCCGACCGGGATGTCGGCGGCGAGCATCTTCATCTCGGTCTGCGAGGCGTGCGTCTGGAGCTCGTTGAGGGCCTTGGTGGGGTCGTCGAGGCCCGTCTGGTTCGCGAGTTTCTGGAACTCCGCTGCCGCCAACTCATCGGCGGTGGTGACCTGTTGGACGGCCTGGTCGACGAGGTCCTGGACCTGGGTGCGGTACGGGCCGATCTCCTCGGCCTCCGTGCGGTTGTGCGGGGGCGGGGCGGTGACCGTGCCGTCGTCGGCGATGGTGAGGCCGTAGCGGTTGGCGAGCTCGACGGCCTCGCGCATGGTGCTGTGCGCGGTCTCCAGGGTGGTGGTCATGCCGTCGGCGACCATCTGGACGGCGAGGAGGATGTCGTACGCCGACTCCAGCTGGTTGGCCAGCTTCTCGAACTGCGCGGCGGCATCGGCCCCGACGGCGTCGGTCCAGTTGTCGGCGAGGGGCTTCGCGCCGTACTCGCGCAGGTCCTTGGCGGCGTCCAGGCTGTACTTCGCCAGGTCGTGCCACTCCTCGGATGCGGTGTGCCAGAGGGTGGGGCGGGCGTTGTTGATGCCCTGGTACGACACCATGGTCAGGCCTTTCCGAGGTCGTTGAGCCCGGAGCGCAGGCGGGATTCGGCCTCGGCGTCGGTGGAGGTGTAGCTGTGCGAGGAGTCGTGGAGCCTGGCGCTCAAGTCGCCCATCTTCTTGGCGAGTTCGACCATGTGCTCCTCCCACTTCTGGGCGCACACTTTGAGCTGGACCGGGCTCTGCCAGCCGTTGCCGTAGTGCGCGCCGTACACCGTGTCGCTGGTGTCGAGGGAGCCCGCGAGGCGCGCCATCACCTGACGCGAGAGGGCTTCGGTATCGGCAGCGGCGGCGGTGACGCGGGCCGTATCTATGCTGATGTCGCTCATTGGGCATCTCCCCGTATGGATGGACCGGTGCATCCTACGGCGGCGGGGTGACAGGGGTACCAGCGGGATTGGGGAGGCACGCGTGCACGAACTTCGGACAGTTGGGGACGGGCAGGTGCGGGGGCAGGCCCGCGCGTGGGGATTCTTCGCCGGGTGGGCGGCGGCGGGCGCGGGGCTGATGCTGGCGCTGCTGACCGTGCTGTCGATCGGGGTGTTCGTACTGCCGGTCGCGGTGGCGCTGGTGGTGGTCCTGATCAGGCTCAAGGACTCCGAACGGGGCCTGCCCGGGCTGGTGTCGGGGGTGGGGGCGCCGCTGCTGTACGTGGCGTATCTGAACAGGTCGGGGCCCGGCACGGTGTGCACGACGTCGGGGACGGGCCAGACGTGCACGGAGGAGTGGAGCCCCTGGCCGTGGCTGGCGGCGGCAGTGATCGTGGTGGGGGTCGGGATGGCTGTGATGGCGATGATGCAGAGGCGGGCGCGGGGGTAGGTGGATCCAGATGGGGAAGAACCCTTCCGGAAGAGTTCTTCTGCTTCTAGTCTCGTTCCCATGACCGATCCGACAGCCCCGCTCTCCCCCGATCCGGACCGCGACATATCCCTGGATGCCGCCACTCTCCGCGTCCTCGCCCATCCCCTGCGGCTCACCCTTCTGGGGCGGCTGCGGCAGTACGGCCCGTCCACCGCACGGCAGTTGGCCCGGCTGTACGACCTCGACCCCGGTGCCGCCAGCTATCACCTGCGGCGCCTCGCGGCCGGCGGCCTCATCGAGGAGGACGCCGAGCGGGGCAACCGGCGCGACCGGTGGTGGCGTGCCGTGCACCGGCAGTCCTTCCACGACCCGGCCGACCACGCCCACGCCGCTTCCGACGACGCCGACAGCCGCGCCTACACGCAGGCGGTCGTCCTCGCGTACGGGGAGCAGCTGCGCAGGGTGGCGAGCACGGTTCCGCTGCTCTCCGACGACTGGCACGCGGCCGCGATCTTCGCCGACTACACGGTGGAGCTCACCCCCGCCGAGCTCGACGCGATGAAGGCGGAGATCGTCGCGACGGTCGCCAAGTACCGCAACCGGCAAGCGAGTTCACCGGGGTCGGAGCGCGTCTCCGTACAGCTGCAGGCCTTTCCCCTGGTGGAGGAGTGACGGCGACGACCGCCGCCGCCTACCGCGACACCAACGTCCTGCGCTGGGTGGGCGCCTACACCGCCTCGGTCACCGGGGACGTCGTCTACTTTCTCGCGCTGACCTGGGCCGTCACCCGTACGGCAGGCCCCGCCCAGGCAGGCGCCGTGCTCGCCGCAGGTGCCGTGCCGCGCGCCGTGCTGATGCTCGGGGGCGGGGTGGTCGCCGACCGGTTCGGGGCGCGAAGGGTGGTCGTCGTCAGCGACGCCGTGCGGTGCGCGGTGATCCTGGCGGTGGCCGTGGCCGTGTACGCGGCGGGGGCCGAGCTGTGGCTGCTGTACGTGCTGGCCGTCGTCTTCGGCACCGTGGACGCGCTGTTCATGCCGGCCGTCGGCGCACTGCCGCCGCAGATCGCGCCGCAGGACCAGCTGGGCCGTGTGCAGGGGATGCGCGCGCTGGCGGTACGGCTGAGCAATGCGGTCGGGCCGCTGATCGGCGGGCTGGTGCTGGGCGTCGGGGGCCCTTCGGCGGCGCTTGGGGGCGCGGGGCTGCTGTTCGGGGCGTCGCTGGTGCTGCTGCTCGGCGTACGGGTGGAGCCGCTTTCCGTACGGGAGACGACCGGTCCGCGGGCGAGCGCCTGGGCCGACTTCCGCGACGGGTTCGGCTACCTCCGGCGCAACCGACACCTCACCCGGCTGGTGATCGTGATCGGCCTGGGCGAGATGTGTTTCAGCGGCCCTGTGGCGGTGGGTCTGGTGCTGCTCACCGGCGAACGGGGCTGGGGCACAGGGGTGTTGGCCGGAATCCTGGCCGCCTTCTCGGTGGGCGGTGCGGTCTCCGCGCTGGTGCTGACGGCCGCGCGCCGCATTCCGTACGCCGGGCTCTTCCTGACCGGCGCCCTGGTCCTCACGGCGGTCGCCATCACCCTGGTCGGGCGCATCCCCTCGCCTGGGCTCGCGGTCGCGCTCGGGGCGGTGACGGGGGCGGCGAGCGGGGCGGCCATGGTGATCGGCAACGCCCTGCTCCAGAAGGAGACCGACCCCCGCTATCTGGGCCGGGTCTCCTCCGTGACCGGGCTCTGCACGCTGGGACTGAGCCCGCTGCTGCTGCCGCTGGCGGGGCTGGTCGCGGCGGCCTGGGGGGCTGCGGCGTTCTTCGCGGGGTGCGGAGCGGTGTGCCTGGTGGCGGCGGGGGTCGGGCTCTCGGTGCGTAGCCTGCGTACCGCCAAGTTCTAGACGGGGCCGGTAGGTTCGGGCCATGCCGACCGATCAGCTGCTGGGTTCCGGGCGCGATGCCGACGTGTACGCGCTGGACGACGCGTGGGTGCTGCGGCGCTACCGCGACGGCATGAGGACGCTCACCGCCGACGAGGCGGCGGCGGTGCCGAGGGATCACCGGAGCTGGCGGAGGGCGCCCGCGCCGGGCTCGCCGCGCTGCTGAAGGGGCGCGATGGAGCCGGGGATCTCGCGGGGGCGAGGGCGATGCGGGCGGCCAACCCGACGATGAGCGCACGGGAGTTGGAGCAGCTGGACGCGGCCGTGGAGCTGGTGCTCAGTTCCGTGCGGGGTTGATCGGGGCCGGGTCCGCGTGCAGTTCCGTATCGGCCGGGCCGACCGCGAGGCGGGTGAAGCGGACCTGAAGGCCCGCGCGTTGCGGCGAGCAGCAGAAGGGGCCCGCGGAGGCGGCGGCATCGGGGGCGAGCGGCGCGAGGCGGACCATGCGCCAGGGGCCGTCCTCGCAGCGGGCGCGGATCGTGACCGCATCGCCGACGCGGCTCGCACGGACCGTGACGCGGCGGCCCGCCCAGTCGGGGACGGGGGCCATGGACCAGTCGGAGCTGCCGTGGGTGACGACGGCACCCAAGTGCGGTGCGGAGTCGGTGACTTCGATGCCCGCCTTGATCCACGTGCTCTCGTCGACACGGACCATGAGGCCGGCCTGGTCGTAGAGGTCGGTGAAGCCGGCGGAGTCGAAGGTGACCTCCACGGCGGATCCGGCGGGCAGGTCGGTGAGGAGGGCATGGCCGTCGTCGTGCACGAAGCCGTAGCTCGTCGTGCGCCAGAAGTCGGTCTTGTCGCGGGTGGTGACGAGAAGGTGGTCGCCGTCGCGGTCGATGGCCGCGGGCGCATTCAGCCAGGCGGCGTCGGACCAGTCGAGGTCGTAACCGCCGTTCCAGGGCTGGACCTTGACGACGGCGTCGACGGGGACCGGGCCGTAGATGTGGGGGAAGTCCTCGGCGCCGGGAGCCGGGGGTTCGTAGCGCAGGGGCGCGGCGAGGCGGTCGCTGTCGATGGTGAGGAGGACGAGGTCGCCGGGGCCGGTCCAGTCGCCGTAGAGGAATCCGGCGACCGCGACGACCTGGTGGCGGAGCGAGGTGTGGATGAAGCCCTCCTCCTGGAGGGTGCGGCCGCGGGTGGACATCTCGTACGTACCGGAGGTGAGGGCGGCGTCCCACAGGGTGCGCTCGGTGAGGTGCAGGAGGGCTGTCATGGGGCCACGCTAGCCGGGACGGCCGGGGCCCATTCGGTCGCAGTTGTCCAGATCGCATGGCGGGTACGGGTACGTACCCGTACCCTGATGCCATGGGAAGGAGCACGACGATGTCCGATGCAAACGTCCGTATCCCCGAGGAAGCCAGAGACCGCCTCGCCGCCATCGCCACCGCGGAGGGCCTGTCGCTGCGCGCATACCTGGCCCGTCTCGCCGAGACCCTGCTGACCCCGGCCGAGCGGGCCGAGCGCGCCGAGCAGGCACTGACCGCATTGCGGGAGTGGAACGGTTACGCCCCGACTCCGGCCGAGCAGCATGACCTGGACAGCGAGCTCGACCGCCGCCTGGCACAGGGGGCCGTGCAGTGAGCGATGCCATGCACATCGTTCTGGACGACACCGCGATGGCCGCGGTCGGCCAAGGGAACGTCCTCGCGTCCCGGCTCATCCATCGGGCGCACGCAGAGGCGGGCTGGTTCCTGTACGCCCCGGCCTGCGCTCTCGTCGAAGCCGACCGCGCCCGCCCCGGCACGGCGGAGCACCTGGCGTCCCTGCCTGGCATCACCGTCCTCGATCTGGACCTGGCAGCCACCCTCGTGGTCGCGCGACAGGAGGGGTGGGCAGCGGCACACAGCCAGTACGCGGCGCAGCCCACCCCCGATCGCCCCGACGGAGCGGTCATCGCGACCACCGCGCCGGGCCGGTGGGCCGGCGAACCGGTCCGCACCCTGGACCTCAGTCCGTAACGCCGCTCAGCCCCGGAGCACCTTCTCCTCCAGCCGCGGGTCCAGGCCCACCACCGGCCGGTCCTTGCGCTGGGGGGCCGTGCCGCCCAGGGACCGCAGCCAGGTCCAGGTGTCCGTCACCGTCTCCCCGATCGGGCGGCAACTCAGGCCCGCCGCAAGCGCCTTGGAGACATCGCCCTGGTGCACCGAGTCGTGCAGCTCGCCCGGCGGGATCCAGATCGGGAGCTGCATCCACGGCTCGATGCCCGCCGCGGCGATCGGCTCGGGGTCCGTCCAGCGCAGCTCCGCCGTCGCGGACCCCGTCGCCGCGACGCAGGCGTCCAGGAGTTCGCCCATCGTGGTGTGGCCGGGCGCGCTGACCGTGTCGTACGCGCCCGACAGGCCCGCCTGCGCCGCGTCGAGGACCCAGGCCGCCAGGTCGCGGGCGTCGATGTACTGGAGCGGCAGGTCGCGCGGGCCCGGCGCCAGGACGGGGCCGCCCCGGGCGATGCGGTTCAGCCACCACGGGAGGCGGCCGATGTTCTCGTACGGGCCGATGATCAGGCCCGCCCTGGCCAGCAGCGCGCGGTCGCCGAACGACTCGACGGCCGCCAATTCGCCGCCGGCCTTGCCCTCCGCGTACGGGATCTCGCCCGTCAGGCCGGGGTCCGACTCGACCACCGGGGCGGTCTCGTCGGCGCCTGCGGGGGTCGGGTAGGCGTAGACGGAGCGGCTGGAGACGTACGTGTAGTGGCCGGCCCGCGCCGCGAGGAGGCGGGCGGATTCCCGTACGACCGCGGGGGCCGCCGACCAGGTGTCCACCACCAGGTCCCAGGACCCGTCGCCCAGCGCCGCCAGGCCGTCGGGGGTCGTGCGGTCGCCGTGCAGCGCGGTGGCTCCGGGCGGGGCGGGGTTGGTGCCGCGATGGAGGACCGTGACGTCCCAGCCCCGGCCGATGGCGTCCTCCGCCACGGCCCGGCCCACGAATTCGGTACCGCCGAGGATCAGTAGCTTCATGGTCATGACTGCCACCCTGCCCGGAGTCCGGTGCGCGGGGCGGCTGCGCACGCTCTCAGCGGAATCCGCTCAGTGCGTAAGGTTTCCGGCATGAGCAGACGCTTGTGGGCACTCGCCGGCGCGGTGGTGACCGTCGCCGCCGGACTTGCCGTGCGGGCCTGGGGCGGCGGGGAGTTCGCGAAGTACGCGGGGGACGCCCTGTACACGGTGATGGTGTGCGCCGTCGTGGTCGTCGTCGCGCCCCGGCTGCGCACCGCCGTCGCCGCGGGCATCGCGCTGGGATTCAGCTGGGCCGTCGAGTTGTTGCAGATCGTGGGGATCCCGGCCGCCCTGCGGCCGCTCCTCGGGTCGACCTTCAACGCGCCGGACCTGTTCTGGTACGTCGTGGGGGCGGCCCTGTGCTGGTGCGTCGGCGGAGTGAAGGGGATCAGCCATGGACATCAAGGACGCCGCTCAACGGTTCGTGCGTGTCTGGGAGTTCGGGTGGAGGAGCGGTGACGCGGACGCCATCTCGGAGCTGTACGCCGAGGACTGCGTCCACCGGTCCATGCCCTTCCGCGCCCCGCACCGCGGGCGCGGCGAGATCACCGCGTACATCCGGCGCTCCTTCGAGGACGAGCACGCCCTCGACGTGCGCTTCGGCGAGCCGCTGCTGACCGAAGGCGGCGTCGCCGTCGCCGAGTTCAGGGTGCTGGCCGAGGAGGACGGGAAGCCGTGCACGCTGGCCGGGTGTGTGTTCGTACGCTTCCGGGAGGCGGACGGGCTCGCCGTGGAGACCCGCGACTACTGGCACAGCACGCCCGGACACCAGGAGCCCGAGGGCCCGCTCGGCCTGTCTCCGCTCATGTAGCCGCAATTGCTGTTCGCTCCCGCAGGTGAGCGGCTAGATTCGGGTGCATCGACATCTCCGGAGGGGCCTCATGATGTACGACTTCGACCACGCTCCCGTACCGGAGGGGCCCGCGGCCCTCGCGGCCCTGCGCAGCGCCGCATCGGACGCCGGTTTCACCCTGTCCTGCGAGGACCGCACCGGTGCCTTCCTCGCCACGCTCGCCGCGGCGGTGCCGTCCGGCGGCCGCATCCTCGAACTCGGCACCGGGGTGGGCGCGGGCTCCGCCTGGCTGCTCAGCGGGATGGCCGCCGAGGGTGTGGAACTGATCAGCGTCGAGCTCGACGAGAGCGTGCAGGGCGTCGCCCGCAAGGAGTTGGGCGACGACCCGCGGGTGAGCTTTGTGACGGGGGACGGCGGGGCGTGGCTGGACACGTACCGCGGTCAGCCCTTCGATCTGATCTTCGCCGACACCTGGCCGGGCAAATTCACGCACCTGGACGCCGCGTTGAAGCTGGTCAAGCCGCACGGTACGTATGTGATCGACGACCTCTACCCGCAGCCCGGCTGGCCCGAAGGCCACCAGGCCGAGGTCGACCGGCTGCTCGGCGAGCTCTTCGCACGGCGCGACTTCACCTGCGTACGCATGGGGCAGAAGGGGGTCTCCTGCGGGGTGCTGACGGCCGAGCGGTCGCGGGGTGCCGCGCGGCGGGGACGCTAGAGCGCAGGGGGGGCGTGCGGCCGCGTGCGTCAGGCCGAGGTGAGATAGGCCAGCACCGCGAGCACCCGCCGGTTGTGCTCCTCCCCCGTCGCCAGGCCCAACTTGGAGAGGATGGAGCCCACATGGGTCTCCACCGTCCGCTCGGTAAGCCAGAGCCTGCGCGCGATCCCGAGGTTCGTGCGGCCCTCCGCCATGAGCGACAGCACCTCCGCCTCGCGCGGCGTCAGCGTGGCCAGGGGGTCGCGCCGCGCGCCCAGCATCCGCGCCACCACCTCCGGGTCGAGCGCCGAGCCGCCGGCCGCGACCCTGCGCAGCGCCTCCAGGAAGTCGTCCACGTCGAAGACCCGGTCCTTGAGGAGGTAGCCGAACCCGCCGCGCGCCACCAGCTCGACGGCGTTGCGCGTCTCGATGTGCTGGGAGAGCAGCACGATCCCGAGGTCGGGGAACTCCTCCCGTACGAGACGGGCCGCGCGCGCCCCGTCGTCGGTCAGGTCGGGCGGCATCCTGATGTCGATGACCGCCAGGTCGGGGCGGGTCGCGGAGACCGCTGCGACCAGTGCGGGGGCGTCCGCCGCCCGGCCCACGATCTCGTGGCCGGCGTCGGCGAGCAGTCGTGCGAGACCCTCCCTGAAGAGCGCGGAGTCCTCGCCGATCACGATGCGCATGGCAGGACCGCCTCCACGACTGTGCCGTTTCCGGCCGGACTTGAGACCCGAAGGATCCCGCCGAGGGTGGCCACCCGGTCGGCGAGTCCTGCGAGCCCCGACCCGGGGCGTACCCCCGCGCCGCCGCAGCCGTCGTCCTCGACGGCGATACGGATGGACTCGCCCTCCTCGTGGACGCGCAGCCCGATCCGCTCGGCGCCCGCGTGTTTGACGGCGTTGGTGACGGCTTCGCTGGCGACGTAGTACGCGGTGGTGGCGACCTCGTCGGGCAGTTCGGGGCGCTCCAGGCGCCAGTCGAGGGCGATGGGGGCGCGGGCGCAGAGCGCTTCGAGCGCGGGCCCGAGTCCGTCGTCGAGCGAGGAGGGACGCAGGCCGTGCGCGAGCTCGCGCAACTCCGCGACCGCTGTGCCCAGTTCGGCCACCGCCTGGTCCAGGAGTCCGTCCACGTCGATGCTTCCGTCGTCGAGGTGGCGCTGGGCGAGGCGCAGCGCCATGCCGAGGGTGACGAGCCGCTGCTGGGCCCCGTCGTGCAAGTCCCTTTCCAGGCGCGCCCGTTCGCGGTATCCGGCGCGGAGCATCCGGGCCCGGCTGGCCTCGACGTCGCCGAGCGCCTGGCCGAGTTCGAGGCGCAGCCGTACGGTCTCGACGAGCAGGACGCAGGCCGCGGCGACCTCGCGCGGGCAGTCCGCCCCGGCGACGATCCCGATCGTACGGCTGCCGAGCCGCACCGGGACCTGGCTACGCCCCGCCACCAACTCGGCGTCCGCGTCCCGGAATTCGCTCCCGCCGGGCAGCAGGTAGCCCACCCGCAGCCCCGGCGCGCGCAGCGCTTCGCGCAGCACGGATTCCAGCTGCTCGGGGCGCGCACGGCCTTCGTGGACCTCGTACTCCAGCGCGTCCACGGCGGCGAGCGCCGCCTGCCGTACGGGAAAGAGCCGCCGGTCCACCCGCCGCCGTATCCGGTTCTTGACGGGTACGAGCGCCGCCGCGACCAGCGCGGTGAGCGCCGCGGCCGACACCGCGCCGCCCCGCCCGACGGCGAACCCGCCCGCGAAGGCCACCGCCGAATAGGCCGCGAGGAGCCCGGCGGTGACCACGCCCCAGGTGGCGACCGCGCCCGCGACGCGGTCCACGTCGTAGAGGTCGTGACGCAGGAGGGCGAGCGCGGTGAGCGCGGGCACACCGGCGTACAGGGCGATGAGCCCCAGCCAGATCAGCGCCCCCACCTCGCCGAGGACCAGGTAGTCCGCCCAGCAGCAGAGCAGCGTCCCGGGCAGCGCGAGCGCCCCGAGCGCGAACCACTTCACCTGCGCCCGCTCGACGGGCCGTGCCGCCCTGTAGCGGCCGCGCATCACCAGGGCCGAGAGGACGAGCAGCGCCATCATCAGGGCGAGCGGGGGCAGCGCGATCCAGGCGTAGCCGGCGGGGATCGTGGGCAGCGGGTGGCCGAAGTCCTGGAAGGGCGGGTCGTACGGGGTCGGGTCGAGCATCGCCAGCACATCGAAAACGAGGGGGACGACGAGCACGCCCCACAGGACCAGCCGGGGGCGGCGTCCGGCCGGCAGGCGGCCGTCGGGGAAGAGGAGGACGAGCAGCATCACCGGGACGTACCAGAGGGTCCACCAGCCGGCGGTGAGCTGGCGGACCGCCTCGGCCCCGGGGAGCGGACGGCCCCTGGCCAGGCCCGCGCCGCAGTACGTGTCGATGCCGATGATCAGCGGGGGCATCAGACCGGTGAGGGCGAGCAGGGGTCCGACGGGGTTGCGGGGCCGGCGCCGGGCGACGAAGAGCCCGAGCGCGAGGGACACGGCCCCGACGGCTGCGGCCCCGGCGAAGAGCAGGATGTCGCCTGCGGCGGGCGCCGGTCGGACGGTGAGGAGGACTGCGCAGACGAGCCCGGTCACGGCGCCCGCGAGCACCACGATCCCGGTGGCCGCCGGCCGGAGCCAGGCTCCTGAACGCAAAGCTTTCACACGCTCACGCATGCACTCACGGTAGGGCCGCGGTCACTGTTCGCGGTATCCGTGGCAGCACGCAGAATCGTCCCGTGCCTCCCCCGATGTGGCACCGACTCCCGCACGGCCAGAGTGCTGTGACAGAACCTCAGCCGCTCGGCCACCACTTCGGGGAGAGACCCATGACCGACACCAAGCACCTCGCCGCACCTGTCGCCGCCGCGCCCCTCGCCACCGGCATGCGCACCCTGGCCACCGCCGCACTCGCGGTCGTCGCGGTCGGCTCCGTCGTGAACGCGCTGTTCGCCGTCCTCACGCCGGGCGGCGACCCGCACAACGGATACAGCTATGGCGACGCCTCCGGCCACCGCGACCGCTTCTACGCGGTGTTCGCCTACGGAGGACCGCTCTACGCCCTGTTCTGCGTCGGCCTCGCCTTCGCCGTCCTGGTCCTGGTCCGCGAGCGCGGCGCGGCACTCGCCCGCATCGGCTCCGTACTGCTGATCGCGTCGGGCGCGCTGGTCAGTTCCGGCTTCGGGGCCATCGGTGTGCTGTACGGGTACGCGACCGACTCCGCCGCCCTGCCCACCGCTTCGGGCCACAGCTTCGTCGCGTACATCAACGACCACACCGACCTCTACACCAACATCCTGGCGCCCAGCGCGCTCGCCCAGATCGCCGGCTCGGTGCTCGTGTGCATCGCGCTCTTCCGGGCACGCACGGTGCCGCGCCCGCTGGCCGCGCTGTTCATCGTCGGGATGCTGCTGAGCTTCGCGCTCTCCAGCGGCGTCGCCGGCCTGATCGCGGCGATCCCGTCGGCGGTCGCCACCGTACTGATCGCCTGGTACGCCCGCGCACGCACGACGGCCTGACCCGCACCGCACGGGGACACGGGGGCGGCCCCGCACCGGAGGGGGATCCGGTGCGGGGCCGAAGGCCGTCCGCGGGCACCCGCAGAGCGCTACACGTTCACGGTGAACGGCGCCTGGAGCGAGCTCCCCGGCGGCAGTTGCTCCTGGATCAGTGCGAGCGCGGCCCCGAAGTCGCCGTCGTTGTTCCCTGCGGAGTACCGCGCACCGCCCGAGTGCAGGGTCACGCCGAGGTCGGTGTCCGGCCGCCGCAGCGCCAGCAGGCAGCTGAGGGTGGCCTGGTGCACCTCGCCGCCGGTCGACAGGACCGGCAGCGGCATGTCCCACTCCAGTACGCAGTCGCCCAGCGCGCCGTCTCCTGCCGCCGCCGATATGTCCCGCGCGGGTGCGAGCGCGTCGAAGGAGTCCCCCACGTACTCAACACCCCTGATGCTGGTGTGCAGTTGCCGCCCTTCGACGGTGATGACGAAGGCTTCCGATCCATGGCGGTCCCGGTACCAGCCGGCCCACGACTGTGCTGTCATGAGCGGGACTGTAGCGGTGCCACGGGCCCGCCGTCACAAGGAGTGATCAAGTCCGGAATTACCGCTTCCTGGAGTACTTCGTCACGATCGTCCCGTTGTCGAAGCTCTTCAATTCGTCGAGTGCGAAGTCGACGACGCCGAATTCGGCCGAGAAGAGCGGAATGCCCGCGCCGACGACGATCGGATAGACCTTGATGATCAGTTCGTCGATCTCCGGGAGGAGTTGCGCCGCCAGATCGGCGCCGCCCGCAAGATAGATCCCGAGCCCGCCCTCCTCCGCCTTGAGCGCGCGCACCGCGGCCAGGACATCGCCGGAGATCATCTCGACCGCGGGGTCGGGGCTCTCGGCGATCGAGCGCGAGACCACGTACTGGCGCAGGTGCGCGAACGGGCTCGTGACGCCGATGTCCAGCGCCGCGCCGTAGGTCGTCCGCCCCTGGACGATCGTGTCGAAGTGGGTGTTCGGCACGCCGTCGATGCCGAGGGGGCCGCGCACGTGTGTGGGCAGGCACTCCGGATACTCGCCGATCAGGAAGTCCTTCAGGAAGGATGCGCCGATCGGATAGAAGTCGTAGGCCCCGGAGGGCGCTGCGATGAAGCCGTCGATGGAGGCACCGACGTAGTACGAGAGCTTGCGCAAACCGGCCTCTTTGGTCTCGGGGATGTGGCCGTCCGTGAACCACGACAGCTATAGTGCTCCATGTGTAGTGGTTGCACAAGACCTTTTGATGCACGGGGAGTTCAGAGGAGCAGGAGAAAGACATGGCACGGAATCCGGAACGCAGGACCGCCCTGGTCGACGCGGCGATCGACGTACTCGCCCTGGAAGGCGCGCGAGGGCTCACCTTCCGCGCGGTCGACGCGCAGGCCGGCGTCCCGGCCGGCACCGCGTCCAACTACTTCGCCAGCCGCGACGACCTGCTGACCCAGGCCGGGCGCCACATCCACGTACGAATGACGCCCGACCCCGCGGAGGTCGCCGAGGCCCTGCGCCCCGGGCCCTCACGCGCGCTCGTCACCGGCCTCATGCGGTGGCTCGTCGAGCGCATGGAGAAGGAGCGCAACGGCTATCTGGCGCTCCTCGAACTGCGCCTGGAGGCCACCCGGCGGCCCGCCCTGCGCGCGGAACTGACCGAGGCCCTGCAGGCCGTCCTGGACGCCAACATCCGGTTCCACCTGGACTCGGGCATGCCGGGCGACGCCGAGACCGTACGGCTGCTGTACGTCTCCATGACGGGCCTGCTGATCGAACACCTCACCCTGCCCGGCCTCCTGGGCGAGGACACCACCGCCCGGCTCGTCGACGCGCTCGTCGAGCGGATCGTCCCGGCGGAATGACGGTCAGCCGCGCGGCTCGCGCCACATGGGCCACATCAAAGGCCCGTCGGGCAGCTCCACGGTCCTCCCCATGAAGACGAACCCGAGCCGCTCGTACAGCACCTTGCTGCGCGCGCTGCTCGCCTCCAGATAGGCGGGCGTCCCCTCACGGTCGCAGCGCTCCAGGACCGGCGCCATCAACGCGGTCCCCAGCCCCTCGCCCTGCCGCTCGGGGCTCACCCCGATCATGAGCAGATACGCGTGGGCCCGGTCGTGCGGATGGACAGCCCCCATCAACCGGCCCACCATCTCGGCCCGTTCGTTCTCCCGGTCGGCCGTCTCGCGCATCAGGGCGGGGACCTCGTCCTCGCCCTCGGGCTCGCCTGCGGGCACGTCGAGCCACAGGGCCATCGCGGATCCGTCCTCCAGGAGATCGACCCGCCCCTCGGCGAGGGTGATGTCGATGAAGACGCCGAGGAACTTCCCGTGCACCGCCCGCCGGTGCGCCTCGTCGGGGAAGACCCACCCGCTCACCGGGTCCTGCTGGAACGCGCTGTCCAACAGCCGCACCAGCACCTCGCGGTCGTTCGCGCCCGCCTGCCGTATCGCCACACCCATCCCCATGACCCTCTCGTCCGACCGTCCGACCGTCCGGCTGCTGAGCCGGGCAACTGTCCGGGCTGATCTTAGAGTTGGGGCCCGAACAGCCGGGTGCCCCGCCACGGATCCGCGACGGGGCACACAAGGCTCAGGTACGGCGGTCAGCCGCCGAGTGCCGTGACCCCGGCCTTCGGGTTGCTCTCGGTCGACGCCTTGTCGAGCACGGTCCCGGCGACGGTGCCGACCTGGTTCGCGGTGCGGTTCAGGTCGAGCGGGCTGTTCACCTTGGACCTCACCGGGGTCTCCACCGTGGTGAGCGCGTCGGCGTCCGGAACGCCGTCCGCGTACGCGACCGAAGGGGCGGCCAGGGCGAGGAACGCGGCGGCTGCGGCAGCGCCGAGAGTGTGACGGGCAGTGGGCACGGGCGGGGGTCCTTCCGGAAGCGGTACGTCGATCGCGGGCAGTTCTACAGCCCGCCACCGTGCCGTACGGCGGATGAGGCCTGACGTGGGCGCGCCAGGCCCACAGTCCCCTCATCCGCCCGTCCGGAAAACTGTTCAGTGATTACGCCGCGTCACGAACTCCGCCAGCGACAACAGCCCTCCCGCCGCCGCCAGGTCGGGCACCGCCCGCGCCAGGTGGTGCACCGCACGGGACATCCGGTCGGCCGCCTGCATCTGCGCCCAGTCCCGGCCGCCCGCCCGCTCCACGGCCTCGGTCGCGGCCCGTATGGCAGCGGCGTTCATCGGCCCCCGGTAGAGCCCTTCCAGTTCGGCCGCGGCGGGCGTGCCCGAGGACAGGGCGGCGACCACGGGCAGCGACTTCTTGTGGGCGGCCAGATCCGCACCGGCCGGTTTCCCGGTCCGGTCGGGGTCGCCCCAGATGCCGATGAGGTCGTCGATCAGCTGGAAGGCGAGCCCGGCCTCCCGGCCGAACGCGTCCATGGCGTCGACCACTTCGCCGTCCGCTCCCGCGTACAGCGCACCGAGCGCGCACGCACAGCCGAGCAGCGCACCGGTCTTGGCCTCGGCCATCGTCAGGCACTCCTCCAGCGTGACATCGCTGCGGTCCTCGAAGGCGCAGTCCGCCTGCTGGCCGGCGCAGAGCTCGATGACACAGGCCGCGAGCCGCTCCGAGGCCGCCCTGGAGGCCGGATGGGCGTCCTCGGCGAGCAGCCGCAGCGCGAGCGCGAGCAGTGCGTCACCGGCGACGATCGCGTCCGGTATGCCGAAGACGGTCCAGGCGGTGGGCCGGTGTCTGCGGGTGGGGTCCTGGTCGATCACGTCGTCGTGCAGCAGGGTGAAGTTGTGCGCCAGCTCCACGGCGGCCGCCGCCCGTACGGCAGGCTCCGTACGCCCGCCCACCGCCTGCGCCGCGGCGAGCACCAGCGCGGGCCTGATCGCCTTGCCGGCCTGCCCGGCGGCCGGGGTGCCGTCGGGCAGCTCCCAGCCGAAGTGGTACATCGCGATACGGCGCAGGGAGCCCGGCAGCGTCTCGATCGCCGAGCGGAGCCGGGGGTTGACCGCGATCCGGGTCCGCTCCAGGAGAGCGGCTGCCTCGTGGCCCTCGGTCGCGGATTGTGCAGTGATCACGCCGATCCACCTTCCTCACGGGGTGCGGGCCCGGGCCCGGGACACCGGCCCGGGCCCGCACTCTCCACGCACTCAGCGCCAGCGACTGACCTCAACGTTCTCCAGCACGCCCAGCGCGTCCGGTACCAGGATCGCCGCCGAGTAGTAGGCCGTCACCAGGTAGGAGATGATCGCCTGTTCGTCGATGCCCATGAACCGCACCGAGAGGCTCGGTTCGATCTCGTCCGGGATGCCCGCCTGCTGCAGGCCGATGACACCCTGCTCCGCCTCGCCCGTACGCATACAGATGATCGAGGTCGTCCGGGCGTCGGAGACCGGGATCTTGTTGCAGGGGAAGATCGGCACCCCGCGCCAGGCGGGCACATGGTGCCCGGCCACCTCGATGCTGTCGGGGTAGAGCCCGCGCTTGTTGCACTCCCGTCCGAAGGCGGCGATCGCCCGCGGATGCGCGAGGATCATCTTCGATCCGCGCCTGCGCGACAGCAGTTCGTCCATGTCGTCGGGGCCGGGCGCCCCGTCGTGCGGCTGCAGCCGCTGGCTGTAGTCGGCGTTGTTCAGGAGCCCGAACTCACGGTTGTTGATGAGCTCGTACTCCTGGCGCTCGCGCAGCGCCTCGACCGTGAGCCGCAACTGCTGCTCGGTCTGGTTCATGGGCTGGTTGTAGAGATCGGCGATCCGGCTGTGCACCTTCAACACCGTCTGCGCGACGCTCAGTTCGTACTCGCGCGGCGCCGCGTCGTAGTCCACGAAGGTGTGCGGGACGATCGCCTCGCCCACATGTCCCGCGGAGAGGTCGATCGCCGCCTCGCCGTGCTTGTTGGTCCGCTGTTCCGGTACGAACGCGAGCCGGTCCAGGTGCTCCCGGAGCGAGCCCGCACGCTCGGCCAGGTTGAGCACATCGGCCCGGGTGAGCTCGAGCACCGTACAGGCGGTGGCGGCCCTGGCGGTGTACTCCCAGGTGGAGTCCCCGTCGAGGAGCGCCTGGTCCCCCAGGTGCGCGCCGTCGGCGAGCACTCCGAGGACGGTCTCGCCGCCGTACTGCCCGGAGCCGATCTTCTCGACGCGTCCGTGGGCGAGCAGGAACACCCGGTCGTTGACCGATCCCGCCGCGGCCAGCACCTCGCCTGCCGCGAACTCCCGCTGCGCGCACCGCTGTGCGAGCTCGGCGAGGGCCGCCTCGTCCTCGTAGTCCCGCAGCGCGGGCAGCTCGCCCAGCTCGGCGGGGATGACGGCCACGCGGTCGCCGGTCTGGACGAACGTGACACGCCCGTCTCCCACGGAGTAACTGAGCCGGCGGTTCACCCGGTACGTACCACCCTGCACCTGCACCCACGGCAGCATCCGCAGCAGCCACCGCGAGGTGATCTCCTGCATCTGCGGCGCGGACTTGGTGGTGGTCGCCAAGTTCCGCGCGGCAGCCGTGCCCAGACTCTGCTGAGGCGGGGCCTGCTGCTCGCGGATCTCTTCGCCAACCGACATCTGACTCCCTCTCGATCAAGCGCTGACCTGCGCCAGCGAGCCTTCCACCACGGGGAGTCGCCGCGCCATTACACAAACGAAGGAGACTGTTCGGCCCTCCGGCGGGGAAAGGCGGCGACAATCGCCCCATGTCCCCGGAACCACCGCGTCCACTGCCGCCGCTCCAGCCGCACCTCCCCTCCCCGCTCCAGCCGGTCTCCGACGACCGGTTCGCCCGCCACGGCGTCCAGCTGCTGCTCAAGCGCGACGACCTGATCCACCCGGAGCTCACGGGCAACAAGTGGCGCAAGCTGGCCCCGAACCTGGCGGCCGCGGCGGGCCGCCCGCTGCTCACCTTCGGCGGCGCGTACTCCAACCATCTGCGCGCCACGGCGGCCGCGGGCCGCCTGCTCGGCTTCGCGACGATCGGTGTCGTACGGGGCGACGAACTGGCCGGCCGCCCGCTGAACCCCTCGCTGGCGCAGTGCGCGGCGGACGGCATGCGCCTGCACTTCGTGGACCGGGCGACGTACCGCGCGAAGTCGGTCCCGCCCGCCTTCGCTGATGCGTATGTCGTACCCGAGGGCGGCAGCAACTCCCTGGCGGTGCACGGCTGTACGGAGCTGGGCCGGGAGCTCCGGGACGCGGTGGACCTGACGGTGGACGTGGCGGCGGTCGCCGTGGGCACGGGCGGCACGCTGGCCGGGCTCGCGGCGGGTCTCGCGCCTGCGCAGCGGGCGATCGGCTTTCCGGTGCTGAAGGGCGGCTTCCTCGGGAAGGAGGTACGGCGGCTTCAGCGCGAGGCGTTCGGGGGGCCGGCGGGTGCCTGGACGCTGGACGACCGCTTCCACGCGGGCGGCTACGCGCGTACGACGCCCGAACTGGAGGCCTTCGCGGGGGACTTCGAGCAACGCCACGGACTGCCGGTCGAGCGGGTCTACGTGGCGAAGATGCTGATGGGGCTGACCGCACTGACGGAGGAGGGCGCGTTCCCCCGCGGAACGAGGGTGGCGGCAGTGATCACAGGACGCCCCTGAACCGCACCCCCACCCCGGGGCTCCGCCCCGGACCCTCAAGCCGGTGTCAGCAAAATCAAGCCCGTCCGGCGATTGAGGACGAGCGGCCGGAGGCCGTGATCGGGGGTGCTGGGGGCGTAGCCCCTGCGAAGGCGGGGCCGGGGCTGCGAGCCCCGGGATCGGGGGGCTACTCCGCCGCCTCCCGGTACGCCGCCGCCTCCTCCAGGTCCAGCCGCCGCAGAAGCGTCCGCAGCATCTCGTCGTCGATCCGCCGCGCGTCCCGCAGCTCCACGAACACCGCCCGCTCCGCCTCGATCATCTCCCGGGCAAGCCGCCGGTACGTCTCGTCGGCGCTCTCCCCCGTGACCGCGTTCACCGCCCCCAGCCGCTCCCACACCGCATTGCGCCGCCGCTCCAGGACCGTACGCAGACGGTCCGCCAGCGGCTGCGGCAGCGCGTTCTCCTCCTCCGCCAGCAGTGCGTCGAGCCGCTCCTCCGCCGCCCGCGAAGCCTCGCTCTGCGCCTGCGCCTCGGCGAGCGTCTCGGCGTGCACATCGCGGCCCGGGATCTTGAGCAGCCGGATCATCGGCGGCAGCGTCAGCCCCTGCACGACCAGGGTCGCGATCACCGTCGTGAACGTGAGGAAGAGCACGAGATTGCGCGCGGGGAAGCTCTCCCCGTCCACCGCCACCGGAATGGAGAAGGCGATGGCCAGCGAGACCACCCCCCGCATCCCCGCCCACCCCACGATCAGCGGCGCCCGCCAGTCCGTGTCGGGTTCGCGGGCACGGATGCGCGCGAAAAGCACCCGTGGCAGGAACGTCGCGGGGAACACCCACACGAAGCGCACCACCACCACGAGCACGAAGACGGCGACCGCGTACCAGCCGGCCTCCCACCCCTCGTACTCCCCCAGCCCCTTCAGTACGAAGGGCAACTGCAGCCCGATCAGCGCGAAGACGGCCGACTCCAGAATGAAGGAGACCATCTTCCACACGGCCTCCTCCTGCAGCCGCGTCGCGAAGTCGACCTGCCACGACCTGTGCCCCAGATACAGCGCCACGACCACCACCGCCAGCACCCCGGACGCGTGCACATGCTCGGCGGCCGCGTACGCGACGAACGGGATCAGCAGCGACAGCGTGTTCTGCAGCAGGGCCTCCGTCAGATGCGTACGGAGCCAGTGCAGCGGCACCATCAGCACCAGTCCGACCCCCACACCCCCGACGGCCGCCAGCGCGAACTCCTCGATCCCGCCCGCCCAGCTGGCCCCCTCCCCCACGGCGGCCGCGAGCGCCACCTTGTACGCGGTGATGGCCGTCGCATCGTTCACCAGCGACTCGCCCTGGAGGATCGTGGTGATCCGCGAGGGCAGCCCCACCTTGCGCGCGATGGCGGTCGCCGCCACCGCGTCCGGCGGCGCGATGACGGCCCCCAGGACCAGCGCGGCGGTCAGCGGCAGATCGGGCACCAGCAGATACGCCAGCCACCCCACGGCCAGCGTCGCGAAGAGCACGTACCCCACCGAAAGCAGCGCCACAGGCCGGAAATTGGCCCGCAGGTCCAGGTAGGAGGAGTCCACGGCGGCCGTGTAGAGGAGCGGCGGCAGGATCAGCGGCAGCACGATCCCCGGGTCAAGCGCGTACTCGGGCACCCCGGGCACGTACGCCGCGATCAGCCCCACCGCGACCAGCAGCAGCGGCGCCGGAATCGGTGTCCGGCGCGCCACTCCCGCCACGACGGCGCTGCCCGCCACCAGTGCCACCAGCGGCAATGCATCCATCTTTCCGCCCGCCCTCACGCTCAGGTCACTCGGACCGCAATTAACCTGGACATCATGAGCGAGTGCCAGCACACAGCCGAACTGCCGCGCCCCGAGCCCGTCCCCCTGAGCGAGACCTGCCTGGAGTGCCTTGCCGCCGGATCGCACCCCGTCCAACTGCGGCTCTGCCTGGTCTGCGGCCATGTCGGCTGCTGCGATTCGTCGCCGTTCCAGCATGCGACGCTGCACTTCAAGGAGACCGGTCACGCCGTGATGCGGAGCTTCGAGCCCGGCGAGAGCTGGCGCTGGTGCTTTGTCGACGGTTCGATCGTCTGACGTCTGGGTACGTCAACCCGACGCCCCCGCTTCACAATTGGGCCCGCAGACCCCTAGCCACTGTCCGTACCCGTAGGCTTACCATGAGTGACAGCCTTCGGGGCGGGAGAACCGGGGCCACGACGACACGCGACGACGGATCGCGATAGCGTCACCGCGCATGGTTCCTGGAGGAGCGCCTCCGGAGAACCCGAACGAGCTTGTGCCACCTTGGAGGTGAGGGTGTCCCCTATCGCAGGCGAGCCCGGGAATCAGGACTTCGTGGAAGTCCGGCTGCCGGCTGCGGGTGCTTACCTGTCGGTGCTGCGTACGGCGACCGCCGGCCTCGCAGCGCGTCTGGACTTCACTCTCGACGAGATCGAGGACTTGCGCATCGCGGTCGACGAGGCGTGCGCGATCCTGCTTCAGCAGGCCGTGCCCGGCTCGGTGTTGAGCTGTGTGTTCCGGCTGATCGACGACTCTCTCGAAGTCACCGTGTCGGCCCCCACGACTGACGGACGCGCCCCTGAGCGCGACACCTTCGCCTGGACGGTGCTCTCCGCGCTCGCGGGCCAGGTGGACGCCACGGTCGCCGACGACCGTACGGTCTCCATCAGCCTGTACAAGAAGCGCGGCGCGGGACCCGGGCCGGCGTGAACGAGGACGGTCCGGTGAGGGACATGGTGAGCACGGGATCGATCCCGGAGCAGCAGGCCCGGCCGCACCCGGTGGATGGACTTCTCGACGCCGCAGAGCAGGCGAAGGCAGAGCAGGCGGGTCCTATGAGCGAGCAGCAGCACGAGCACCACGAGCGGAAAGAACAGCGCGATCCGCGCGACCGCAGTGCGGCGCGGGAAATGTTCGTCGAACTGGGCAAGCTCCCCGACGGCTCCCCGGAGAAGGCCGAGCTGCGCAACGCCCTGGTGCGGATGCATCTGCCCCTGGTCGAGCACCTGGCACGCCGTTTCCGCAATCGGGGCGAGCCGCTGGACGACCTGACCCAGGTCGCCACGATCGGCCTGATCAAGTCGGTGGACCGCTTCGACCCGGAGCGCGGGGTCGAGTTCTCCACGTACGCGACACCCACGGTCGTCGGCGAGATCAAACGTCACTTCCGCGACAAGGGCTGGGCGGTACGGGTGCCGCGCCGCCTCCAGGAGCTGCGTCTTTCGCTGACGACGGCCACCGCGGAGCTCTCCCAGCAGCACGGCCGTTCCCCCACGGTCCATGAGCTGGCCGAGCGCCTTGGCATCTCGGAGGAAGAGGTCCTGGAGGGCCTGGAGTCGGCCAACGCCTACTCCACGCTGTCGCTGGACGTCCCCGACACGGACGACGAGTCGCCCGCGGTCGCGGACACGCTGGGCTCGGAGGACGAGGCGCTGGAGGGCGTCGAGTACCGCGAGTCGCTGAAGCCGCTGCTGGAGGATCTCCCGCCCCGGGAGAAGCGGATCCTGCTGCTGCGCTTCTTCGGCAACATGACGCAGTCGCAGATCGCCCAGGAAGTCGGCATCTCCCAGATGCACGTCTCGCGCCTGCTCGCCAGAACCCTGGCGCAGCTGCGCGAGAAGCTCCTCGTCGAGGAGTAGAGGGGTAGCCGTTACGCGTCGCGGGGGCCCCTGATGTCCAGGGCCTTCGCGGTCGCGGGGTTCACCAGCAGCACCAGCGCGGTGACGGCGACGGCCGCGAGCGCGATGCCGGCCGGGATCAGCCCGTTCCCCGACGTGAGCAGGGTGTAGGCCACCGGCACCGCGATGATCTGCGTGATGATCGCGGGCCCCCGGCTCCAGCCCTTCTGCCGCAGCAGTCCGCGGGCCGCGATCAGCGGGATGAGCGCGAGCACGACCAGCGTCACCGCGGTCGTCGCACCCATTTCCGTACCGCCGCCGGAATCCGCCGCACCACGGATCAGCAGGTACGCGCCGGCGACGACCAGTGCCGCACCCTCCAGAGCGCAGAGGGCCGCCGCGTACGTCAGGCGGGCGGGACGGGGGGCGGCCGGGTTCGGGGGGGTCTGCTCACTGCTCACCACAGCAGCGTAACGGGCACCTCACGGGCCCGGACTGGGCCAGGTACCAGACGGTAGGTAATCTTCTGCCCATGCGCGCTCTCCTTGTGGTCAATCCAGCTGCCACCACCACCAGTGCGCGCGTACGCGACGTGCTCATCCACGCCCTCGCCAGCGAGATGAAGCTGGAAGCGATCACCACCGAGTACCGGGGCCATGCCAGGGACCTCGGCCGCCGGGCGGCGGAGAGCAAGGACATCGACCTCGTCGTCGCTCTGGGTGGCGACGGCACGGTCAACGAGGTCGTCAACGGCCTCCTGCACCACGGTCCCGACCTGGACCGCCTGCCGGGCCTCGCGGTCGTCCCCGGCGGCTCCACCAATGTCTTCGCCCGCGCGCTGGGGCTGCCGAACGACGCCGTCGAGGCGACCGGGGCGATTCTGGATGCGCTCCGTGAGCGCCGTGAGCGCACCGTCAGTCTCGGTCTGGCGGCCGGTACACCCGGCACGGACGACGAAGGGGTTCCTTCGCGCTGGTTCACTTTCTGCGCGGGCCTCGGATTCGACGCGGGCGTAGTGGGACGGGTCGAACAGCAGCGGGAACGCGGGAAGCGTTCGACGCACGCGCTGTACGTACGCCAGGTCGTACGCCAGTTCCTGGACGAGCCCAACCGCCGGCACGGTCCGATCACCCTGGAGCGGCCCGGCGCGGACCCGGTCACCGACCTCGTCCTGTCCATAATCTGCAACACCTCCCCCTACACCTACCTGGGCAATCGCCCCATGTACGCCTCCCCCGAGGCCTCCTTCGAGACCGCGCTGGACGTGCTCTCGCTCTCGAAGCTCTCGCCCACCGCGGCGGCCCGCTACGGCACCCAGCTGCTCACTTCGACACCCGAACGCGGTCCGCACGGAAAGCACGCCGTTTCCCTGCACGACCTGACCGACTTCTCCTTGCATTCCAAGGTTCCACTGCCGTTTCAGATGGACGGCGACCACCTGGGACTGCGTACGAGCGTGACGTTCACAGGCGTACGCCGTGCACTGCGTGTGATTGTGTGAGTGGAAGGGCCGAAAGTCCTTTAACTCGAACGTTTGGGCTGAGCTCCACCCCATGGAAGTACGGCTGTGACCTAGCAGACACCGAGGAATCCAAAAAAACTTCTCGGAAGGGGTTGTATCCGCCGCCGAGGTTTGCGAATCTCTTCATGGCGCTCGGAACGGCCCGCACCATCGGCCCCCTGAAGCACCGGAACCCCTCTGCTAACCCGAAGGACGATGTCACGTCAAGTGACTTTCGGCACTTCACCTGTGGGGGGATTCGTGAAAGCGTTCACATTCACAAGCAACCCGCTTGTAACACCTAGGAGAGGTAGCAGCCATGGACTGGCGTCACAACGCCGTTTGTCGTGAGGAAGACCCGGAGCTGTTCTTCCCCATCGGCAACACCGGTCCCGCGCTGCTGCAGATCGAGGAAGCCAAGGCCGTCTGCCGCCGCTGCCCCGTCATGGAGCAGTGCCTGCAGTGGGCGCTCGAGTCCGGCCAGGACTCCGGCGTCTGGGGTGGCCTCAGCGAGGACGAGCGCCGCGCAATGAAGCGCCGTGCCGCTCGCAACCGGGCGCGCAACGCGACCGCCTGAACCACCCTGCTCCAAGCCTGAGCCTGGCGGCGCGCGTACACCGCGTACGCATCACCGCCGCCCTTGAGCCGCAGCGCGCAGTACCCGGAACGACACCAACAGCTTTGAGCCCCGTACCGATTCACTTCGGTCCGGGGCTCGCTGCTATTTCTGGGGCTTGACCGGGATGTCGAGGACGACCCTGGTGCCGCGCTCCGGCGCCGGGACCATGTCGAAGGAGCCGCCCAACTCGCCCTCCACGAGGGTCCGTACGATCTGCAGCCCCAGATTGCCGGCCCGCTGCGGGTCGAAGCCCTCGGGCAGTCCGCGGCCGTCGTCCTGGACGGTGATCAGCAGCCGGGCGTCCTCGCGGGTGCCTCCGCCGCGTACCGCCGAGACCTCGACCGTGCCGCGGTCCTGCTCCCCTTGCGGAAAGGCGTGCTCCAGGGCGTTCTGCAGAACTTCGGTCAGCACCATGGCGAGCGGGGTCGCGACTTCCGCGTCCAGTATTCCGAAGCGGCCCGTACGGCGGCAGTTGACCCGGCCCGGGGAGATTTCCGCGACCATCGCGATGACCCGGTCGGCGATCTCGTCGAATTCGACGCGCTCGTCGAGATTCTGCGAGAGCGTCTCGTGCACGATCGCGATCGAACCGACGCGGCGGACCGCCTCATTGAGCGCGTCCCTGCCCTGCTCGGAATCCATCCGCCGCGACTGCAGCCGCAACAGGGCGGCCACCGTCTGGAGGTTGTTCTTCACCCGGTGGTGGATTTCCCGGATGGTGGCGTCCTTGGTGATCAACTCGCGTTCGCGGCGGCGGAGTTCCGTGACGTCGCGGAGGAGCACGAGCGAACCGATCCGGCTCCCCTTGGGCGCGAGCGGGATGGCGCGGAGCTGAATGACGCCGCCGTTGCCCTCGACCTCGGTCTCGCGCGGGGCATAACCGCTGGCGAGTTTCTCCAGGGCCTCGTCCACCGGGCCCCGCGAGGGGGCGAGTTCGGCGGTGATCCTGCCCAGGTGCTGGCCGACGAGGTCGGAGGCGAGGCCCAGGCGGTGATAGGCGGAGAGGCCGTTGGGGCTGGCGTACTGGACGACGCCGTCCGCGTCCAGGCGGATCATTCCGTCACCCACGCGCGGCGATGCGTCCATGTCGACCTGCTGGCCGGGGAAGGGGAACGATCCTGCGGCGATCATCTGCGCCAGGTCCGAGGCCGACTGGAGGTAGGTGAGCTCCAGCCGGGAGGGGGTGCGGACGGTGAGCAGGTTCGTATTGCGCGCGATGACACCCAGGACGCGGCCTTCCCTGCGTACGGGAATCGACTCGACCCGGACAGGGACCTCCTCACGCCACTCGGGGTCGCCCTCGCGCACGATGCGGCCCTCGTCCAGGGCCGCGTCGAGCAGCGGCCTGCGACCGCGCGGGACGAGGTGGCCGACCATGTCGTCCTGGTACGAGGTGGGGCCCGTGTTGGGCCGCATCTGCGCCACGGACACATAGCGGGTCCCGTCCAGGGTGGGCACCCACAGGACGAGGTCGGCGAAGGACAGGTCGGAGAGCAGCTGCCACTCCGAGACCAGCAGATGGAGCCACTCGAGGTCGGTGTCACTCAGAGCGGTGTGCTGGCGTACGAGGTCGTTCATGGAGGGCACAGCTGCGAGCGTACCTGTCGAAAATAGGCCCGTCGCACGCATGGACAGCGGGGAATGGTCTAGTCCACAATGGCAGGCGAAGAAAGCTTCCGCTCTCCCCGCACAGGAGGGCGGAGACGAGGTACGCGGCGCTCTCTGCCCTGACTGCGCCAAGTCCTCCCCCTCGGCCGGCGGACCGCACATCCTCTGGTCGTTGCAGCTCCGGGCTGCGGTGTCGGCCGGACAGGCTGAGGGTCCTGTCCGATCCTGACGCCGTGGCCCGAAGTGTTTTCCGGCTGCCGGCCGTCACGGCCAGGCCAGCATCGCCATCGTCGCCACCCTCTCCAGCTCCTCCCTGGCCGCCCCGTCGCGCGCCTGTTGCGACATGCCCTGGAACACCGCGGCGACGTAGCGCGCCAGCGTCCCGCAGTCCGTGTCCAGCGGGAGCTCGCCGCGGTCGACGTCGGCTCGGATCGCCGCTTCGAAGCGGCCGATGTTGGTGTTGCGCATCGCGCGCAGGTCCTGCTCCACCTCCGGCGACGTGCAGTTGGTCGCGGCCGAGATCACCATGCAGCCCGGCGGGTGCCCGGGGTCGGTGAAGACCGCGGCCGCCTCGTGCAGCACGCGCGCGAAGGCCGCCCGGGCCGTGGGCTCCTCGTCGACCGCCGTGCCCGTGAAGGCCCCGTACGTCTGCCCGTACCCCTGCACGACCTCGTCGAAGAGCGCCTTCTTGTCGCCGAAGGCCGCGTACAGGCTGGGCGCTCCGATGCCCATCGCGCGCGTCAGGTCCGCGATGGAGGTCGCCTCGTAGCCGTGCTCCCAGAAGGCCATCGTGGCCTGCTCCAGGGCCGCCTCGCGGTCGAAGGAGCGGGGCCGGCCGCGCTGTTTCGTCGCCATGCCGTCGATTCTATAGCGTCCGCTAGAGAATCTGATACGGTTCTTTCTGTATCGACCGCTAGAGAAAAGAGGGGGCGTAGCCATGGGCACGCTGACGGGCAGGACGGCACTGGTCACGGGCGGCAGCCGGGGCATCGGGCGGGGCATCGCGGAGCGGCTCGCCGCGGACGGGGCGCGCGTCGCGGTGCACTACGGCTCCAACGAGGCGGCGGCCAAGGAGACCGTCGCGGCCATCGGGGCGGCGGGCGGCTCGGCCTTCGCGATCGGCCAGGAACTGGGCGTGCCGGGTGACGCCGCAGCGCTCTGGGAGGCCTTCGACCGGCAGACGGACGGCCGCCTGGACATCCTCGTGAACAACGCGGGGATCGGCGCATCGAGCGCCTTCGGCGCGATCGAGGAGGCCGAGTACGACCGGCTCTTCGCGGTGAACACCAAGGCGCCCTTCTTCCTGGCCCAGCTGGGCGCGGAACGGCTGCGGGACGGCGGCCGCGTCATCAACATCTCCACGGGCCTCTCGCGCGCGGCGCTGATGCCCGACGTGATCGCGTACGCCATGTCCAAGGCCGCCCTCGACATCTTCACCAAGTACCTGTCCAAGGTGGTCGGTTCACGCGGGATCACGGTCAACACCGTCGCCCCCGGCATCGTCGACACGGACATCAACGCGGGCTGGCTGCGCGGCAACGACGAGGCCTGGGCGCAGTCCGCGGCCCTGTCCGCGCTCGGCAAGGTCGGCACCGTGTCCGACATCGCGGACGTGGTCGCCTTCCTCGCCTCGGACGACGCGCGCTGGGTGACGGGCCACTGGATCGACGCGACGGGCGGCTCCCTCGCGTAGAGCCGGGGGTCAGCTGGTCTCGGTGACCTTCGCCAGGGCCCTGGGAGCGTCCGGATCCTGGCCGCGGGCGATCGTCACCTCGTACGCGAGAAGCTGCAGCGGGAGGATCTCCAGGAGCGGCTGGAGCTCCTCGGGCACACCCTCCGTCGGCAGTACGAAGCCCGCGGAGGCCGCGTCGACCTGCGACTTGGGGCCGATCACCACCAGGTCCGCGCCGCGTCCGCGCAGGCGGTCGAGCACCGGCTGGAGCGCCTCGCCGCCCGACCCGTCCGTGACGACCGCGATCACCGGCGAGACGTTGTCGACCATGGCGAGCGGGCCGTGGAGCAGGTCGGCGCCGGAGTAGGAGAGAGCGGGGATGTAGCTCGTCTCCATCATCTTGAGGGCGGCCTCCTTGGCCGTCGGATAGCCGTATCCGCGGGAAGTGATCACCATGCGTCCCGCGAAGCGGTAGCGGGCGGCGAGCAGCCGGATCTCGTCCTGACGGGCCAGCACCGCCTCGGTCAGTTCCGGCAGGTTCCGGGCGGCGGCTCCGTCGCCGCCGCGCAGCCCCTCGGCGAAGAGGTAGAGGGAGAGCAGGGACGCGGTGTACGTCTTGGTGGCGGGCAGCGCCTTCTCCGGGCCGGCCAGGACGTCGATGTGGTACTCGGAGACCGCGGCCAGAGGTGAGTCCGGGTTGTTCGTGACGGCGAGGGTGATCGCGCCCGCCTCGCGCGCCGCCCGGGTGGAGGCCACCAGGTCGGGCGAGCCGCCGGACTGGCTGACGACGACCACCAGGACGTCGCGCAGGTCGGGCCGGGCCCCGTACGCCGTCGTCGTGGACATGGAGGTCAGCCCGCAGGGCAGGCCGAGGCGGATCTCCAGCAGGTACTTGGCGTACAGCGCCGCATTGTCCGATGTGCCGCGTGCGGTCAGCAGGACGAAGCGCGGATGTCTGGCGTTGATGGCGTCCGCGACGGCGCGGATCCTCGGCGCCCCCTGGTCCAGGATCCGCCGCAGCACGGCCGGCTGCTCCGCGATCTCCGCGGACATGATCGTGCCAGGCTGCTCGGACATCGCGACTGCCTCCAGATGGGTGCCCCTGAATGGGTCCCGGGGGCCTTTCCAGTCGACCATGGGAGCAGACGCAACCGCCAGCCGGAGCGCGTCAGCTCTGTTAGATTGGTCTATACCACATTACGCTCCACCCTCCAGATCGGCAGGCCCAGCGTGGAAGTTGTCATCGTCCCGGACGCCAAGGCAGGCGGCGAACTCATCGCGGAGGCCATGGCCGCCCTGATCCGCCGCAAGCCCGACGCTCTGCTCGGCGTTGCCACCGGCTCTACCCCGCTGCCCATCTACGAGGCCTTGGCCGCCAAGGTCTCCTCCGGCGCCGTGAATGCCTCGACGGCGCGGATCTGCCAGCTCGACGAGTACGTCGGTCTGCCGCAGGGCCACCCCGAGTCGTACCGCTCCGTCGTTCTGCGCGAGGTCGTCGAGCCGCTCGGGCTGACCCCCTCGTCCTTCATGGGCCCCGACGGCTCCGCCGCCGATGTCCAGGCGGCCTGCGAGGCGTACGACAAGGACCTCGCGGACGCCGGCGGCGTCGACCTGCAGCTCCTGGGCATCGGCACGGACGGGCACATCGGCTTCAACGAGCCGTGCTCGTCGCTCTCTTCGCGCACCCGGATCAAGACGCTGACGAACCAGACGCGCGTGGACAACGCGCGCTTCTTCGACAACGACATCGACCAGGTCCCCCACCACGTCATCACCCAGGGCATCGGCACCATCCTGGAGGCCCGCCACCTGGTGCTCCTGGCCACGGGCGAGGGCAAGGCGGACGCGGTCGCGGCGACGGTCGAGGGACCGCTCTCCGCGCTGGTCCCGGCCTCGGCGCTGCAGCTGCACCGGCACGCGACGGTCGTCGTGGACGAGGCGGCGGCGTCGAAGCTGAAGCTGGCGGAGTACTTCCGCGCCACGTACGCGGCCAAGCCGGAGTGGCAGGGCCTGTAGGGGCACGCACGCGAAGGGGCCCGGACACCGCGATGGTGTCCGGGCCCCTTGTGCGTTCCCGTACGCGCTAGGAGGCGATGACCTCGGCCGCGGCCCGCCCGCACACCCGTGCCGCGCCGTGCGTGGCGATGTGCAGCGCTCCGCGCGCAGCCGCCTGCGGTACGCCCATCTCGACGACGACCGTGTCGGGCCTGGCGGCCAGCAGTGCGTCGAGCGCGGCTGCCATCCAGGGGTGGCGGTGCTCGTCGCGTACGACGGCGACGATGCGCCGCTCGCCGGCGGCGGCAAGCACCGAGTCCACGGCCGCGTCCGCGCCGAAGGTCCCGGTCTCCGTGCCCGGCAGCAGTGCGGCCAGCTCGGCGGCGACGCCCCAGGGGGTCTCGTCGCCCACGGCGATGTTGGCGACGGGCGTGAAGGCGGCCACGTACGGAGCCGACTCCAGCGCGGTGTGGGCCTCGGTCACCGTCACCTTGAGCGCACGGCGGGCCGCGATGAGCCCGATCTCGTCGCTGTTCTCGTTGCCGGGCGCGGTCCCCTCCTGCACTGCCGCGCCCGGCACCGATATCTCCCTGCTCTGGCGCGTCCACGCGGCGAGCGCGCGGACGCGTGCGGCGGCGTCGGCCAGCCGCTCTGCGGGAAGTTCACCACTGCGGACGGCTGCGACCAGCGCGTCGCGCAGTGAAAGGACGGTCTGCTCGTCGGCGAGTCCGCCGCCGACGCAGATCGCGTCGGCGCCGGCCGCGATGGCGAGGACGGAGCCGCGCTCGATGCCGTACACCGCGGCGATGGCCTGCATCTCCATGCCGTCGGTGACGATCAGCCCGTCATAACCGAGCTCCCCCCGGAGCAGCCCGGTGAGGATGTGGGGGCTGAGCGTCGCCGGACGCTCCGCGTCGAGGGCGGGCAGCAGGATGTGCGCGCTCATCACGGACTTGGTGTCCGCCGCGATGGCGGCCCTGAAGGGCACCAGTTCGCGGGCGTGCAGGGTCTCCATGTCCGCGTCGATGCGGGGCATCGCGTGGTGCGAGTCGACGGCGGTGTCGCCGTGGCCCGGGAAGTGCTTGGTGCAGGCGGCGACGCCGGCGGCCTGGAGGCCTTCGACGTACGCGGCCGTGTGCCGGGCCACCAGGGCGGTGTCGGCGCCGAAGGACCGTACGCCGATGACCGGGTTGCCCGGGTTGGAGTTGACGTCGGCGGACGGCGCCCAGTTGAGGTTGACGCCGCACTCGGCGAGCCTGCGGCCGAGCTCGTGGGCGACCAGACGGGTCAGATCCGGGTCGTCGACGGCGCCGAGCGCGAGATTGCCCGGGAAGGAGGAGCCGTTGCGGACCTCCAGGCGGGTGACATCGCCGCCCTCCTCGTCGATGGCGACGAGGATGTCCTCGCGTACATCCCTCAACTGCTGCGTCAGCGCGGCAAGTTGCTCGGGCGATTCGATGTTGCGGCCGAAGAGGCCGACGGAGGAGAGCCCTTCGTCGATCTGCCGCAGCAGCCACTCGGGCGCGGTGGTCCCGGTGAAGCCGGGCTGGAGGACGGCGAGGGCGTCGCGCGTCAGGGTGTCGGTGGAGCGTGCGATGGTCGTCATATGACGGCGTTATCCCTTCACGGCGCCGGAGGTGAGACCGCTGACCGCCTTGCGCTGCAGGTAGATGAAGAGGATCAGGATCGGTACGGCGAAGAGCGAGGAGGCGGCCATGGTCGCACCCCAGTCGTCGCCGAACGCCGTCTGGAACTGGGAGAGCCAGAGCGGAAGCGTCTGCGACTCGATGTCCTTGTTGAGGATGAGCACGAGCGGGAATTCGTTCCAGGCGGTGATGAAGCCGAAGAGCGAGGTGGCCATCAGGCCGGGGCCGAGCAGAGGGAAGATCACCTTGACGAAGGCCTGGGTCCGGGTGCAGCCGTCGACCATGGCCGACTCCTCCAACTCCTTGGGCACCGCGGCGACATAGCCGCGCAGCGTCAGGATCGTGAAGGGCAGCATCATCATCATGTAGAAGACGGTCAGCGGGACCAGGCTGTTGAGCATGTCGCTGTCGCGGACCAGCATGTAGACCGCGATGATCATGACCTCCCAGGGGGCCATCTGCGCGACCATGAAGGTCAGCAGCACTCCGCGCCGGCCCTTGAAGCGCATACGCGCCATGGCGAAGGACGCCAGCAGCGCGATGACCAGCGAGAGGACCACCGACACGATCGTGACGGTCAGCGAGTTGCGGACCAGGGTCCAGAAGTGGTCCGCGGCCATGGCCTTCTTGAAGTGATCAAGAGTGACATCGGTCGGGAACCACACCGGGGTGTCGGTGATGATGTCGCCGCTCGGCTTGAAGGCCGTGGAGAACATCCAGTAGACGGGGAAGGCGAAGCCCACGAAGAGGACGATCGCCGTAGCGTTGGGCCAGAAACGGCTGAACAGTGAGCGCCTCACAGTTCGTCCTCCTCTTGCTTGAGCACGATGCGCAGGTAGTAACCGGTGAGCACCAGCAGCACGATGATCGTCAGGAAGGAGATCGCCGCGCCCATCCCGAAGTGCTGGTTGCCCACGCCTTCGACGAAGGCGTACACCGGCAGGGTCTCGGTGAGCCGGTCGGGGCCGCCGCCGTTGATCGCGAAGATCTGGGCGAACGACTTGAAGATCCAGATCACTTCGAGGAACGTCGTGGCCAGCAGGAACGGCTTGAGGAACGGGAAGGTCACCGAGGTGAAGCTCTTCCAGGCCCCGGCGCCGTCGAGCGAGGCGGCCTCGTACAGCTCCTTGGGAATCGTCGTCGACGCCGCGTAGAGGTTGATCGCCACGAACGGGATCGACTGCCAGACGATCAGCAGGGTGACCACCGAGAAGGTGGAGAGCTGGCTGCCTGTCCAGTTGTAGTCGGCCATCGAGTGCCAGCCGAGGCTGTCGAGGACGTAGTTGACGACACCGAAGCGCTGGGCGAAGAGCCACTGGTAGACGGTGGTCGCGGCGATCATCGGCATGGCCCAGGCGAGCACGAGGCCCAGCAGGAGCAGCAGACGCATCTTCTTGCCGAGCCGCGCGAGCAGCAGGCCGACCAGACCGCCGATGAGCATGGTCAGGACAACGTTGGCGGCGGTGAAGAAGACCGTGCGTTCGGCAACCTTCCAGAAGTCCGAACCACCCAGGACTTCCTTGTAGTTGTCGACGCCGTTCCACTCGGTCAGGTGGAGGATCAGCTGGCGCGGGTTCAGGTTCTGGAACGACAGCATGCCGTTCTTGACCAGCGGCCAGCCCAACAGCACCGCAGTGGCGAGCAGCGCCGGCAGGAGGAGCAGATACGGGGTCCAGGCACCGGACCGCTTAGGGCGCGAAGCCTTATAGAGGCCACCGGGGGGCGTATCACCCTTGCGGACGCCTGGCACCGGGACTGCGCCCGACCTGTCCGCGTGTTCAGTCTGCACTGACATGCTCGCCATTTCTTTCTCGGCCGTACGGTCAAGGCTGCGCAGAAAAGCGCAGAGCGCCGGGGAGCGGAATCCCGCCCCCCGGCGCGTGCGATCAGTTCTTCTGCGAGAGACGCTTGTTGATCTCCGCCTCGACCGCCTTGGCGGCTTCGGCCGGGGACTTGCCGTTCAGAACCGCGGTCATGTAGCTCTTGATCGGGTTCGGGGCGTTCTCGACCGGGGCCCACTCGGGGATGAGCGGGGTGGTGCCACCGGACACGGCGCCCGCGGCGGCCGCGACACCGGCCGGGCTGGCCGAGAGGTTGGAGTTCAGCGACGTCTTGTTCGGGACGACACCGCTCTCCTTGGAGAGCGCGCCCTCGAACTGGTCGGAGAGGGCGAGCTTCAGGAACTCCTTGGCGAGGTCCTGCTTCTTGCTGCCCGCGGCGACGGCGAAGTTCGAGCCGCCGAGGAAGACACCCTCGGGCTTCTCGGCGGTCTCACCGGGGATGGTGAAGTAGCCGATGTCCTTCTCGATCTTCTTGTTGGCCGTGATGGCCGTGCCGGCTTCCCAGCCCATGCCGATGAAGGCACCGACGTTGCCCTTGGCGAAGACCTCGGCCTGCTGCGGGGTGGCCTCGTCCTTGTCCTTGGGGGCCTTGGAGTAGGAGGCGTACTTCTTGTACAGCTCCATGGCCGCGGAGACCTTGGGGTCGGAGAGGTTGGAGACGTACTTGTCGCCTTCCTTCTTGACGAGGTCCGCACCCTGGCCGATGGAGAGGCCGTCGAAGAAGTACCAGTTCTGGCCGGGCATGTAGAGCGGCTCGGCCTTGCCCTTGGCCTTGATCTTGTCGAGGTCCGCGAAGAACTCGGCGCGGGTCTTGGGGGTACCGGTGATGCCGGCGTCCGCCCAGACCTTCTTGTTGTAGAGGACGACGCGGTTGGCGAAGTACCACGGGGCGGCGTACTGCTTGCCGTCGTAGACCGAGGACGCGTTGAGCGACTCGCTCCAGTCGGCGCCGATCTCCTTCTTCAGGTCGCCCAGGTCGGCGAGGCCGCCCGTGGCCGCGTACGCCGGGGTCTGGGTGTTGCCGACCTCGATGACGTCCGGCGGAGTCGACTCCGAGAGAGCCGTCGTGATCTTCTGCTGGATTCCGTCCCACTTCTGGGTCTGGAACTTCAGCGTCGCGCCGGTCTTCTTCTGGAAGGCGGCGGTCAGGTCCTTGGTCCAGTTCGGAGGCGTGGAGCCGTCCATGGCCCACACGGTCAGGGTCTGACCCTTGAAGCTGTCCGCGCCGGCCTTCTTTGAACTGTCTTTGTCGCTGTCCGAGCCGCACGCAGCGATGCTGACCAACATGCCCGCAACGCCGATAGCCGCGATGAGCTTGCGCTTCACGACACCCTCCTCAGGGATGCAAGAGATTCCCCCCACCACCCGAGAACGCCGTTCCGCCGCAACAACCATGCGTCGTGTACTGCACGTGGGGCTGGGACCTGGTCTTTAATGGTTTAGACCAGTACCGGGAGCTTGGCCTAGACCTTTAGGGGTGTCAAGGGTGTATAAGAAGGCCTGTCGCGTCTGTTATCGGACCGACACCTGCGGGAGGCCGACGCCCTGACAGCGCACCGTGCCACCATGTGAGCCGCAACAGACGGAGGAGCCGGTGACGGCAGCAGCGCAGCACTCGGAGAGGCAGGCCATGGGCACTGACGGGGGCAGTACGGAGACTGAGGGCACGACGCCCGGGCGTACTGCGCGCGTGCCCAAGTACTACCGGCTCAAGAGGCATTTGCTCGACATGACCGAGACCCTCCCGCCCGGCACGCCCGTGCCGCCGGAGCGCACCCTGGCCGCCGAGTTCGACACCTCGCGCACGACCGTCCGACAGGCGCTGCAGGAGCTGGTCGTCGAGGGCCGCCTCGAGCGCATCCAGGGCAAGGGCACCTTCGTCGCGAAGCCCAAGGTCTCGCAGGCCCTCCAACTCACCTCGTACACCGAGGACATGAGGGCCCAGGGCCTGGAACCCACCTCGCAGCTCCTGGACATCGGCTACATCACCGCCGACGACAAGCTGGCCGGGCTGCTCGACATCACAGCCGGCGGCCGGGTCCTGCGGATCGAGCGCCTGCGCCTGGCGAGCGGCGAGCCGATGGCGATCGAGACCACCCACCTTTCGGCCAAGCGCTTCCCCGCGCTGCGCCGCTCCCTGGTGAAGTACACCTCGCTCTACACGGCCCTGGCCGAGGTCTACGACGTACGCCTCGCTGAGGCCGAGGAGACGATCGAGACCTCGCTCGCCACCCCGCGCGAGGCAGGCCTGCTCGGTACGGACGTGGGCCTGCCGATGCTGATGCTGTCGCGGCACTCGATCGACGAGCGGGGCGAGCCGGTGGAGTGGGTGCGCTCGGTCTACCGCGGCGACCGCTACAAGTTCGTCGCGACACTGCAGCGCCCCAACGGCTGACGCGGCCGGCCCCGCCGGGCACGGATGCGGACGGACCACCAGGAGTCGGACCCGGGAGCCGGGTTCGGCTCCTTTTCATGGGCTGTTGATGCCATTCCGATATGCGGACAGGGGTTCCGTCGGATGAGACCCCTCGCTTAGATTTCCTGCGCATTACAACAGGTGCTGAGTGAGGGGACGGAGCCACCACATGCCAGAAGAGAAACCACCACCACCCGTGGTCACGCCGGTGCGCGTGATCATCGCGCTCTGCCTGATCGCGCCCTTCGTTTCCATGCTCTGGGTGAGCAGTTACGCGAAGGTCGACCCGGACTTCATCGGCATCCCGTTCTTCTACTGGTACCAGATGCTCTGGGTGCTCATCTCGACCGCGCTCACGATGGTCGCGTACAAGCTGTGGCAGCGTGACCAGCGCGCCCGCAAGGCCGACTCGGCCCGCACGGAAGGCGCGTCCTCATGAAGACCGGCGTCAACGGCGTCGCTCTCGGCGTCTTCATCTTCTTCTTCCTGGCCGTCACGGTCATCGGCTTCATGGCCTCGCGCTGGCGCAAGGCCGAGAACGAGGCGAGTCTCGACGAATGGGGCCTGGGCGGACGGTCGTTCGGCACCTGGGTCACCTGGTTCCTGCTCGGCGGCGACCTCTACACGGCTTACACCTTCGTGGCGGTCCCGGCGGCGGTCTACGCGGCGGGCGCGGCCGGCTTCTTCGCCGTTCCGTACACCATCCTGGTCTACCCGCTCATCTTCACCTTCCTGCCGCGCATGTGGTCGGTCTCGCACAAGCACGGATACGTCACCACCTCCGACTTCGTACGCGGCCGCTTCGGCTCGAAGGGCCTGTCGCTGGCGGTCGCGATCACCGGCATCCTCGCCACGATGCCGTACATCGCGCTCCAACTGGTCGGCATCCAGGCGGTACTCGACGTCATGGGTGTCGGCGGCGAGGGCAGCAACTGGTTCATCAAGGACCTGCCGCTGCTGATCGCCTTCGCGGTGCTCGCCGCGTACACCTACTCCTCAGGTCTGCGGGCACCTGCCCTCATCGCGTTCGTCAAGGACGGCCTGATCTATCTCGTCATCATTGTCGCGATCATCTACATCCCCATCAAACTGGGCGGATTCGACGACATCTTCGCGGCGGCGGGCAAGAAGTTCGCGACGCTGAACCCGGCAACGGGCAAACCGACCGGGGCACTTGCCCCCGGCGAGGCGGGCCAGTGGGGTTACGCCACGCTCGCCCTCGGCTCGGCGCTCGCGCTCTTCATGTACCCGCACTCGATCACCGCGACGCTCTCCTCGCGCAGCCGCAACGTGATCCGCCGCAACACCACGATCCTGCCGCTGTACTCCCTGATGCTGGGGCTCCTCGCCCTGCTCGGTTTCATGGCGATCGCGGACGGCATCAAGGTCAAGAACGGGCAGCTGGCGATCCCGCAGCTCTTCGAGAACATGTTCCCGGACTGGTTCGCGGGCGTCGCCTTCGCGGCGATCGGCATCGGTGCGCTGGTGCCTGCGGCGATCATGTCGATCGCGGCGGCGAACCTCTTCACCCGCAACATCTACCGGGACTTCATCAAGCCGGACGCCTCCCCGGCGCAGGAGGCCAAGGTCTCCAAGCTGGTCTCGCTCCTGGTGAAGGTGGGGGCGCTCGCCTTCGTCCTGACGATGGACAAGACGGTCGCGATCAACTTCCAGCTCCTGGGCGGCATCTGGATCCTCCAGACGATGCCTGCGCTGGTCGGCGGCCTGTTCACCCGCTGGTTCCACCGTTGGGCGCTGCTGGCGGGCTGGGCGGCCGGTATGGCGTACGGAACCTTCGCCGCGTTCGGCGTCGCCTCGCCGACGCAGAAGCACTTCGGCGGCTCGTCGAAGGAGATCCCCGGTATCGGGGAGATCGGCTACATCGGCCTGACGGCGTTCGTGCTGAACGTGGTGGTCGTGGTCGTCCTGACCTTCATCCTGAAGGCGGCCAAGGCCCCCGAGGGCGTCGACGAGACGTCCCCGTCGGACTACACGGCCGACGTGGGCGACAAGGGCGTGGACGCCGAACTCCCGCCGGCGACGGCGACCACGCACTGACGTCGGGGGCGGGTTGGGGGTGCGGGTGCGGGTGCGGGTGCGGGTGCGGGTGCGGGTGCGGGTGCGGGTGCGGGTCGCCTGCGGCGCAGTCCCCTACCCGCCCCTTCCCGAACTGGGGCAGGCTCCAGGCCCCGAGCCCCGTAGCGGGGGTCCGGGGGCTGAAATGCGCAGAGCCAGGGGCGCGGGGAACTGCGCGACCAGCCACAGCGCACCCGCGCATACAAACCGAGCCCGGGGGTCCGGGGCAGAGCCCCGGTTTCGGG
The DNA here is from genome assembly GCF_040654175.1 of Streptomyces sp. NPDC050738. Taxonomy (NCBI): domain Bacteria; kingdom Bacillati; phylum Actinomycetota; class Actinomycetes; order Kitasatosporales; family Streptomycetaceae; genus Streptomyces; species Streptomyces sp. NPDC050738. The sequence continues at coordinate 318,481 of NZ_JBFAHN010000006.1, forward strand.
AAGGGGCGGGATCGGGGAAAAAATCCCCCGCCCCGGCCCAGCCGCCTGGGCACACTGCGCCCATGGACATCACCATCCGCCGCGCGGAGCCCACCGAATACGCCGCCCTCGGCGACCTCACCGCCGCCGTCTACCTCCACGCCGGCTTCCTCGACCTCGGCGAGGACGACCCCTATGCCGACACCCTCCGCGACGTCCCCGCCCGCGCCATCGGCGCCGACGTCCTCGTCGCCGTACGCGATGACGACGGCCACCTCCTCGGCGGCGTGACCTACGCCCCGCCCGGCAGCCGCTGGGCCGACATCGCCGGCCCGCACGAGGCGGAGTTCCGTACCCTCGCCGTCGACCCGGCCGCCCGCGGACAGGGCGTCGGCGAAGCCCTCGTACGCGCCTGCATCGACCGCGCCCGAGCCACGCCCCACGTCGAGAACCTTGTTCTTTCGACGCAGCGAACCATGCTCGCGGCCCACCGGATGTACGACCGCCTGGGCTTCACAAGGACCCCGGAGCGCGACTGGGCTCCCGTCCCCAACGTCTCTTTGCTGACGTACAGCTTGAAGCTCTGACGCGACCCGACACAACATATGGGGGGTGCCACATCGAGCGCCCCCCACATGTATGCTCGTGCTCGCTGTCGCCGCAGGGGAATCCGGTGCGAGTCCGGAACTGTCCCGCAACGGTGTGAAAAGTCCGAAGACCTGCCGTCAGCACGCCCGCTTCGACCGAAGCGGACACGATACGTCCGGGCCTCGCGGTTGGGCCTGCGGATGCTGTACGGAGTGCTGCCCCCACGCGCCCTCGTACGTCACCCGTGTGCCCCCGCCGGCCCGCCTGCCGAGCGAGAGAGAGCGCACCGTGACCATTGCGCCCACTGCACCTGCTGCCCCCATCACCAGCAGCACCGAGCAGGACGCCGATGGACCAGGAACCGCACTGCTGCGGACCCTGACCGACCTCACCGCCGACCTCACCGACACGGATCCGGGCCGCGTCGCCGCCGCCGCGCTCCGCGGCCGGCACGCAGGGTCGGACGCGGCCGAACTCCGGGAGCTGGCCACGGAAGCCGCCGCGGGACTGATCTCCGAGGACCCGGCCTACTCGCGCCTCGCCGCCCGCCTCCTGACGATCTCCATCGCCGAGGAAGCCGCGACCCAGGGCGTCACGTCCTTCTCGACGTCCGTCGCCGTCGGCCACCGCGAGGGCCTGATCGCGGACCGCACCCACGCCTTCGTCGAAGCACACCTCGCCCGCCTCGACGCGCTCGTCGACACGGCCGCCGACGACCGCTTCGGCTACTTCGGCCTGCGCACCCTCTACAGCCGCTACCTGCTCCGCCACCCCATCACCCGCAAGGTCATCGAGACCCCACAGCACTTCATGCTGCGCGTGGCCTCCGGCCTCGCCGAGGACGAGACCCCGCGCGCCGTGGACGAAGTGGCCGCGCTCTACGGCCTGATGAGCCGCCTCGACTACCTCCCCTCATCCCCCACCCTCTTCAACTCGGGCACCCGCCACCCGCAGATGTCCTCCTGCTACCTCCTGGACTCCCCCCTGGACGAGCTGGACTCCATCTACGGCCGCTACCACGAGGTCGCCCGCCTCTCGAAGCACGCGGGCGGCATCGGCCTCTCGTACAGCCGCATCCGCTCGCGCGGCTCGCTCATCCGCGGCACGAACGGCCACTCCAACGGCATCGTCCCGTTCCTCAAGACCCTCGACGCCTCGGTCGCCGCGGTGAACCAGGGCGGCCGCCGCAAGGGCGCGGCCGCGGTCTACCTGGAGACCTGGCACTCCGACATCGAGGAGTTCCTGGAGCTGCGCGACAACACGGGCGAGGACGCGCGCCGTACGCACAACCTCAACCTGGCCCACTGGATCCCCGACGAGTTCATGCGCCGCGTGGACTCCGACGGCCAGTGGTCGCTGTTCTCCCCCGCCGACGTCCCCGAGCTGGTGGACCTGTGGGGCGACGACTTCGACGCCGCGTACCGCAAGGCCGAGGCGGCGGGTCTGGCCCTGAAGACCATCCCCGCCCGGGAGTTGTACGGCCGGATGATGCGCACCCTCGCGCAGACCGGCCAGGGCTGGATGACCTTCAAGGACGCCTCGAACCGTACGGCCAACCAGACCGCCGAGCCCGGCACCGTCGTCCACTCCTCGAATCTCTGCACCGAGATCATCGAGGTCACCAACGACGGCGAGACGGCCGTCTGCAACCTCGGCTCGGTCAACCTCGGCTCCTTCGTGGCCGACGGCGGGATCGACTGGGAGCGCCTGGACGAGACGGTCCGCACCGCGGTCACCTTCCTGGACCGCGTGGTCGACATCAACTTCTACCCGACCGACCAGGCGGGCCGCTCCAACAACAAGTGGCGTCCGGTGGGCCTGGGCGCGATGGGCCTGCAGGACGTCTTCTTCCAGCTGCGGCTGCCCTTCGACTCCCCCGAGGCGAAGGCGCTGTCCACCCGTATCTCCGAGCGGATCATGCTCGCGGCGTACGAGGCGTCCGCGGACCTCGCCGAGCGCAACGGCCCCCTCCCCGCCTGGGAGAAGACCCGCGCGGCCCGCGGTGTCCTGCACCCCGACCACTACGGCGTCACGCCCACCTGGCCGGAGCGCTGGGACGCACTCCGCACCCGTATCGCCGCGACCGGAATGCGTAACTCCCTGCTCCTGGCGATCGCCCCCACCGCGACGATCGCCTCGATCGCGGGCGTCTACGAGTGCATCGAGCCCCAGGTCTCCAACCTCTTCAAGCGCGAGACGCTCTCGGGTGAATTCCTGCAGGTCAACGCCTACTTGGTGGAGGACCTGAAGAAGCTCGGCGTCTGGGACGCCCAGTCCCGTGAGGCGCTGCGCGAGGCGAGCGGCTCGGTCGCGGACTTCAGCTGGATCCCCGCGGACGTGCGTGCGCTGTACCGCACCGCGTGGGAGATCCCGCAGCGCGGCCTGATCGACATGGCGGCGGCGCGCACCCCGTACCTGGACCAGTCGCAGTCGCTGAACCTCTTCCTGGAGACGCCGACCATCGGGAAGCTCTCCTCGATGTACGCGTACGCCTGGAAGCAGGGCCTGAAGACGACGTACTACCTGCGCTCCCGCCCGGCCACCAAGATCGCCCGCGCCGCCGCGAAGTCGACCCCCATCCCCGTACAGCAGGCCACCGAGGCCACCGACGCCGAAGCGCTCGCCTGCTCCCTTGAGAACCCCGAGTCCTGCGAGGCGTGCCAGTAATCATGAGCAACAACGACAAGAACCTCCTCGACCCGGGCTTCGAGCTGACCCTGCGCCCCATGCGCTACCCGGACTTCTACGAGCGCTACCGGGACGCGATCAAGAACACCTGGACGGTCGAGGAGGTCGACCTCCACTCCGACGTCGCCGACCTCGCGAAGCTCAGCCCCGGCGAGCAGCACATGATCGGCCGGCTGGTCGCGTTCTTCGCGACGGGCGACTCGATCGTCTCGAACAACCTGGTCCTCACCCTCTACAAGCACATCAACTCCCCCGAGGCGCGCCTGTATCTCTCGCGTCAGCTCTTCGAGGAGGCCGTCCACGTCCAGTTCTACCTGACGCTCCTGGACACCTACCTCCCCAACCCGGAGGACCGGGCGGCCGCCTTCGACGCGGTGGAGGAGATCCCCTCCATCAAGGAGAAGGCCCAGTTCTGCTTCAAGTGGATGGACTCCGTCGAGAAGATCGACCGCCTGGAATCGAAGGCCGACCGCCGCCGCTTCCTGCTCAACCTGATCTGCTTCGCGGCGTGCATCGAGGGCCTGTTCTTCTACGGTGCCTTCGCCTACGTCTACTGGTTCCGCAGCCGCGGCCTGCTCCACGGCCTGGCGACCGGCACCAACTGGGTGTTCCGCGACGAGACCATGCACATGAACTTCGCGTTCGAGGTCGTGGACACGGTCCGCAAGGAGGAGCCTGAGCTCTTCGACGACGCGCTCCAGCAGCAGGTCACGGACATGATCAGGGAGGCGGTCGAGGCGGAGCTGCAGTTCGGCCGCGACCTGTGCGGTGAGGGCCTGCCCGGCATGAACACCGAGTCCATGCGCGAGTACCTCCAGTGCGTCGCCGACCAGCGCCTCACGCGTCTGGGCTTCGCGCCGGTCTACGGCTCGGAGAACCCGTTCTCCTTCATGGAGTTGCAGGGCGTCCAGGAGCTGACCAACTTCTTCGAGCGCCGCCCGTCGGCGTACCAGGTCGCGGTCGAGGGCTCCGTCTCCTTCGACGACGACTTCTAACAGCGCGCAGGGGGTGTCCGGGGAGCGAAATCATCGCGCCCCGGCACCCCGCCGCCCCTACAGTGCGCCGCATGAGTCACTTCTCCGCCGACGCGGCGACGCTCCACTACGACGACCTCGGCCCGTCGTCCGGCCTGCCCGTCGTGCTCATCCACGGGCACCCCTTCAACCGCACGCTCTGGGCGGCGCAGACGAAGGCCCTCGCCGCGGCGGGCCACCGGGTCATCGCCCCTGACCTGCGCGGTTACGGCGATTCCAGCGTCACCCCCGGCAAGGTCCTCCTGTCGGACTTCGCCGACGACATCGCGGTCCTCCTCGACCATCTGGGCCTGGCGCGCGCGGTGATCGGCGGGGTCTCCATGGGCGGCCAGATCACCATGGAGTTCCAACTCCACCACCCTCACCGGGTGTTGGCCCTGATCCTCTCCGACACCTCGCCTCTCGCGGAGACCGAGGAGGGCAAGGCGTACCGTAACGCCCTCGCGGACCGGCTCCTCGCCGAAGGGATGGCGGGATACGCGGGTGAGGTGATCGACATGATGCTCGCCGCCTACAACGTCGACGCACTCCCCGACGCGGCCGCCCATGTCCTGGCCATGATGCGTACGACCGACCCCGAAGGCGCGGCAGCAGCCCTACGCGGCCGCGCGGAACGCCCCGACCACCGCGCGACGCTCGCCGCGGTCACGGCCCCCACGCTGATCCTGGTCGGCGCCGACGACGTATACACCCCCGTCAGCGACGCCGAGTCCATCCAACGCCTGGTCCCGCACGCCACGCTCGCCGTCATCGAGGGCGCCGGGCACCTTCCCGGGGTGGAGCAGCCGGAGCGCTTCAACGCCGAGCTGCTGCGGTTCCTCGCTGCTACGGTCCCGGCATGGTGAAACGCATTCCGCCCCTGGCCGGCCCCGAGAAGGACACCCTCCTCGTCAGCATCAACCGCCACCGCGACGTGGTGCTCTGGAAGCTCCAGGGCCTCGACGAGGAGCAGGCGCGGCGCCCGCTGACACCGTCGGGGACGAATCTGCTGAGCCTGCTCAAGCATCTCTCGTACGTGGAGTACGGCTGGTTCTGCGGGACCTTCGGGCGCGAGACCGAACAACTCGGCGACCCCGAGGACGACTTGAACGTCGGCCCCGACGAGACGATCGCCGACATGGTGGCCCTCTACGGCCGAGCCCGCGCCGCAGCCGACCTCGCGGTCCACGAAGTCGGCCTCGACGGTCTCGGTACGTCCTGGGACGGGGAGACCGTCTCGATGCGCTGGGTCCTCGTCCACATGATCGAGGAGACGGCGCGCCACGCAGGCCACATGGATATCGTGCGCGAGCTGATCGACGGCGCCACGGGCGACCACGCGGGCAACTAGCCCTTCGGCCGGCGCGACAGCAGCATCAGTGTCGCCGTCGTGGTGGCGAGCAGGGCAACTGCCGCCACCAGAAGGCTCGTTCGCAGCGTCATCGCCCCGAACGCGGCCACCGCCAGCGCACCCCCGGCCTGCCTGGCCGTGTTGAAGATGCCCGCCGCCGTGCCCGCCCGCTCCGCGGGGACGCTCTCCAGGAGCAGCGCCGTCAGCGGGGTGACGGCCAGGGCTCCCGCGAAGCCGACCGGGACCATCAGCACGGCGACCAGGGCCGCCGGGGTGTGCGCGTCGACCGTCAGCAGAGCCAACAGGCCTGTGACTGTGCCCAGTTGGCCTGCCGCGATCATCGTGCGGGCGCCGAAGCGGGCGGTCAGGCGTACGGCACCGAAGTAGTTCGTCAGCGCCACCACCGCCGTCATGGGAGCGAACATCAGCCCCGCGGAGAGCGCCGACTGGCCCCGCTCTTCCTGGAACCAGAGCGAGAGCAGGAAGATCGCCCCGTAGAACGCCCCGTTCACCGCGAAGCCCGCCACCACCGCGAGGGAGACCGTACGGGAACGGAAGAGGCCCAGCGGCACCATCGGGCGGGACTGGCGTGCTTCCACCGCAAGGAACACGGTCGCCGTGAGCACCGTGAGGACGAGCGCGGGCAGGCTCGTCTCGATCACCGCGTACGTGAGGGACGCCAGCGTCAGCGCCCCCGTCACCTGGCCCGGCAGGTCGAGCGGTGCCGGGCGCTTCGGGGAGCTTGCCGTGCGCGAGAGCAGGAGCAGGCCCACCACACCCGCCGGGATGTTGATGAAGAAGATCGTCCGCCAGCCCCAGAGGCCGGTCAGCGCACCGCCCGCGATGGGGCCGGCCGCGGCTGCGACCGCCCCGCCCGTCGTCCAGACGGCGATGGCGCGGGCCCTGCGGCCCGCGTCGGGGTAGGCCTGGCGGATCAGGGAGAGGGAGGCGGGGAGCATGAGGGCCGCGGCCGATCCCTGGATCATGCGGGCCGCGATCAGCAGCCACAACTGCGGTGCCACGCCGCACAGTACGGACGCGGCGGTGAAGAGGGCGAGCCCGCCGCCGTACGCCTTCTTCGCGCCGATCCGGTCGGAGAGCGAGCCCGCGGAGAGCATCAGTGCCGCGAACATCAGCGTGTATCCGGTGACCACCCACTGGAGGCCGGTCACGCCCCCGTGGACCGAGCCGCCGATCGCGGGCAGTGCCACGTTGACGACCAGCGCGTCGAGCGCGATGACGAAGAAGCCGATGAGAGAGGCGGCCAGGACCGGTCCTGGCGAGGTGACCTGCGGGCGGGAGGGGCGGAGAAGCGTTTCGGTAGCCATGGCGGCAACCCTGGTCCCGGCCGCCCGTGCCCGGCAGACCGCGCTGTTCCTGGGTGCGCCAGGGCCCCCCACGGATCCCCACCGCGAACGCCCCTCCCCCACAATGGCGTTCATGAGCGAACTCGGCATATTCCTGCGCGCCCGCCGGTCCAGGGTCACCCCCGCCGATGTGGGTCTGCCCGAGGGCATCGGCCTTCGCCGCACACCCGGGCTGCGGCGCGAGGAGCTGGCGACGCTCGCCGGGGTGTCCATCGACTACTACACACGCCTGGAGCAGGGGAAGGAGACCCGGCCGGGCCCCGCCGTGGTCGACGCGCTCGCCGCGACCCTGCGGCTCAACGACGACGAGCACGAGCATCTGAGGGGACTCGCCGCACAGGGCGCCGCGCGCGACCCCGCGCGCTCAAAGCCCGTACCGGGCAGGACCGTCAGGCCCGGCGTGCACCAACTGCTTGAGGCCCTGCGGCCCAATCCCGCCTACGTGGTCAGCCGCACCAACGACATCCTGGCGGCCAACCCCGGCGGCTACCGGCTGCTCGCCGGCATCGAGGAGTGGCCGGCCAGGCAGCGCAACATTCTGCGGTTCTTCTTCCTGCACCCGGGCGCCCGCACCCTCTACCCGGAGTGGGAGAAGCTCGCCCCGGCCGCGGCGGGCCGGCTGCGCGCGATGGCCGGGACCGACCCCGACGCACCCGACCTGGTGGAGCTCGTGGGCGAACTGGCCGTCAAGAGCCCGGAGTTCGCCCGGCTGTGGCAGCGCTACGACGTGGAGGCGAGGGTGGACGGGCACAAGCACTTCCACCACCCCGACGTCGGCGACGTGACCCTGGGGTACGAGTCGATGACCCTGGCCAGGACCGAGGAGCAGCGCCTCGTCGCGTACCACGCGGTGCCCGGCAGCGCCGACCACGATGCGATGGTCCTGCTCGACATGGCGTCGCCCAGAGACGGGCGGCGGGGTCAGGCGGACAGCTCGTACGGAGTCGCGGGGCGCTCCGCGGAGCGCTCCGAGGGGCGCTGAGCGGCCGCCCGTGCGATCTGCCGGTCGATGCGCCGGTCGCGGGCGACCCCGGCGAGCGACGGCAGGGCGATGAGGGCGAAGACGGCGATGACGGTCAGGTAGTTCAGGAAGTTGTTCATGCATTTACTTTCCCGCGTGGCGGCCCGAAAAATGAGTGGCAGGACTGTCACGCAACCTCGAATTACTGCCACACTGGCTCCATGCTGAAGAATGTCGCCGTCGTGCTGCTCGACAACGTCCAGCCCTTCGAACTCGGCGTCGTGTGCGAGGTGTTCGGCATCGACCGCAGCGACGAGGGCCTGCCCGTGTACGACTTCGCGGTGGTCTCCGCCGCCGGTCCCGTCCTCACCACCCACGCGGGCTTCACCCTCACCACGCCCTTCGGCCTCGACCGCCTGGAAGAGGCCGACCTGATCGCGGTGCCCGCGGGCGGGGACTTCTCCTCGCGCACCTTCCCGCCCGAGCTCCTTGACGCACTGCGCCGGGCCGTGGACCGCGGGGCCCTCGTACTGAGCGTCTGCTCGGGCGTCTTCGTGCTCGGCGCGGCAGGGCTCCTCGACGGACGCCGCTGCACCATGCACTGGCGCCATGCCGCCGAGCTCGCCGTCCAGTACCCGAAGGCGATCGTCGAGCCCGACGTGCTGTACGTACAGGACGGCCGGATCATCACCTCGGCGGGCACCGCCGCCGGGATCGACGCCTGCCTGCATCTCGTACGCGAGGAGCACGGCCCCCAGGTCGCCAACGCCATCGCCCGCCGGATGGTGGTCCCGCCGCACCGCGACGGCGGCCAGGCCCAGTACATCGAGCGCCCCCTCACCCCCACCAACTGCGACCGGGTCGGCGAGGTGCTCGCCTGGATGGCGCGCCATCTGGAGGAGGAGATGACCGTGGAGGAGCTCGCGACCCGCGCCCACATGTCGCCGCGCACCTTCGCCCGCCGCTTCCAGCAGGAGACCGGGACGACGCCCTACCGCTGGCTGCTGCGCCAACGGGTGCTGTACGCCCAGGAGTTGCTGGAGGGCTCGGACCAGACAGTGGACGCGATCGCGGGCCGCGCCGGCTTCGGCACGGCGGCCGGCCTGCGCCACCACTTCCTCCGCACGCTGGGCACGACGCCCAACGCCTACCGCCGCACCTTCCGGGTGACGGAACCGGCCGCCTAGCCCCGCGACCTTGAAGGGTCAGGCGTTCGGAACGGTCTCGTAGCGCGGCGTGCCCTCTTCCATCTGCCGGAGCGCGTCCTTGCGGTCGCGCTTCGACAGACGGTCGATGTAGAGGTAGCCGTACAGGTGGTCCGTCTCGTGCTGCAGGCAGCGCGCGAAGTATCCGGTGCCCCGGACCTTGATGGGGTTGCCCTCGGCGTCCTGGCCGTGCACGACCGCGTAGTCGGGGCGGGCCAGCTCGGCGTAGGCGGTCGGCACGGAGAGGCAGCCCTCGTTGCCGTCGTCGAGGACCCGCTGGTCGGCGGGGAGCTCCTCCAGGACCGGGTTGCAGACGACACCGGTGTGGCGGACACCGTCGTCGTCCGGGCAGTCGTAGACGAAGACCTTCTGGTCGACGCCGATCTGGTTGGCGGCGAGACCCACGCCCTCGGCGGCCTTCTGGCTGGCGAACATGTCGTCGATCAGCTGCGCGAGCTCGGGGCCGAACTCCGTGACGTTCTTGCACTCCTTGTGCAGGACCGGGTTGCCGACGACGGTGATGGGGCGGGCCGTGCCGCGCGCGCGGTAGGCCTCCTCGCGGGCCTCACAGTCCTCGGTGTCCACGACGAAACCGTCATTGACCTGCTGCTCGGCCTGCTGGTCCGTCTCCTGCTGCGCCATGTCCGCCGTATGCCTTCCTCAAAACCCGAATTCGATCCCGTACAGCCTACGGGGGAGGTCAGCAGACTTCTTCCAGATCACGCCACTCACGGGTGTCCGGGGAGTCCGCGACCCACCCGTCGAGCAGCCCGCGCACCAGCCCCGCGGGCGCCGCGAGGCCGCATTCGCGCTCGGGGGACCAGAGCTCGCCGGCCGTACGGTGCCCATAGGGCCCGGGGTGCCCCGGCTCGCTGTGGTCGTGCGGGTCCAGGTGCTGCTCGCCGTCGCCCTCGTCGCTGGCCATCTTCGACTCCGAGCAGGCCCGGCAGAGCAGCCGTACGGAAGAGGACCAGTCCTCGGCGGCGAAACCGGCGTCTGCCGCCAGCCGCTCCAGGGCGTCCCGGTCGGCCTCGGTGGCCGCCTCCAGGAGAACCACCCAGGTGGGGACGGGTGAGGGGGCCCAGAGCTCGATCTCGTCGAACACGGGGAAGGAGGGGCCCGCGGCCGTCAGCCGCTCCCCGTGCGGTACGCCGTCGTGCAGCACGACCTCGCCCCAGCGCCGCCCCGAGGAGGGCAGCGGAATGGACAGGATCTCGATGCGGGCGGGGTCGAGCCGCCGGCCCCAGACCACCTCGGCCTCGCCCTCCGGGGAGAGGCGTACGGCGGCGGAACCGAGGTCCATGCCGACCGGCTCACCGGTGGCAGCGGTGGCGCCAGGCACCTTCAGCCCGTACGCCTGCCAGGCCCGCCTGGCCAGTGGCCAGTCCTGGAGCGCGGTGGCGGCGATCCCGACGTTCCACCAGTCGGGGGCGCCGGTCTCCCGGTCCAGGAGAGCCACGGCCCGCAGTCCTGCGGCCCGCGCCTGGTCCCAGTCGTGCCGGAATTTGTGCAGCAGGGCCAGGTTGAACCAGGACTCCGAGAGCCATGGCTCCAGGTCCGCCGCCCGGGTCAGAAGCGCTCCCGCGTCCTCGTACCGACCGTCTCCGATCAGCGTGAACGCGCGGTCGGTGGCCTGCCGCCACGAGGCGGAGGGCCGATGCCGTACCTTCCCGAAGATCCTCACGATTCCCGCCTGCCGGTCGCTTTCAGGTCGTATTCAGGCTGAGGTCACAGCCCCCGGACACCCTCTCTTCGCATCCAACCATGCCCGGCCGGATGCCCGCTCATTACCCAGTGGTTACCCAGGCGGGACGGGGGTGACTCCGCCCCTGGACAGGACATGGGCCAGTGATTCCACCACCGCGGGGTGGTAGTCGTGCCCGGTCCCCAGCCGCAGCCTCTCCAGGGCCTCCAGGGGGCTGCCCACCCCTCCGCTTCCCCCCGTGAGGTCCTCGTACGCATTGACCGCCCGTACGATCCGGGCGGCCGGCGGCTGCTCCCGGTAGGGATCCGCCTGCCGCTCCACGACGACCGCGACCTCGGCGTCCACCCCGGTCTGGCGCACCACGGCCCCGCCGAGCAGCGCGATCCTGCGCTGTTCGGCGGCGGGCAGCGGTTCGGTGGCCCCGTCGGGCACCGGATCGATGAGGGACAGCTGCCCGATGTCGTGCATCAGGGCCGCGTACTCCAGGACGGTCAGCTCCGGCTCGGAGAACCCCAGCTCTCGCCCGACCGCCCGGCTGAGCGCGGCGACCCGGCGGGCATGCCCGGGCGGGGTGTACCCGGCCACCTCGGTGGCGCGGGCGAGCGAGGTGATGGTCTGGGCGTACGTCGTCCGTACGACCGCGTAGCGGCGCAGCGAGAGCTGGGTGAGCAGGAGCGGTACGGAGACGACAGGAAGCGCCCACAGCCCGGCGACGGCCACCCCCAGCGCCATGACGACGCCGGTGGCGCAGACGGCGGAGCCGATGCCGATCAGCCCGCGCAGTTCGTCGCGGAGGAGGGGGCCGTACGGATAGCGGGTACGGGCCCGCACCATGGCGGCGGCGAGGACGGCGTCGCAGAGTGCGGTCAGCACCAGGAGGAGCAGCAGGACGAGCACGAAGTACGGCCCGCCCCCCACCCACTCCATCAGCCGCCCGGAGTTGTACAGCGGCTGGAAGCAGACCGCGGCGAACCCGACGGTCAGCACCCGACGGGCCATGTGGTCCAGGTCGGGCCCCCGCCCCAGCGCCACATGGGGCACGGCCCCGACGAGCGCCCCGGCCACCACGACGGCCACGACCTGCAGCGCACCGTGACTGGTGGGACGCCCCCCGTCCTGCCCGAGAAGGGCGTACGCAAGCGCCCCGGCGGCCCCCAGCGGCGCCGGCTCGCGATCCAGCTGCCCCCGGCGCACGACCTCCCCGACGGCGACGAGCACCCCGAAGGCGAGCGCGGCCCCGGGCTCGACCACCCCGCCCCAGAGGGTCCACCCGACCCCGAGCAGGGTGACGGCAAAGGCGGCGCCGTACACACCGCGCACGACCACCGGAACCCGGCGAGTCACCCGAGCCCCCTGCGACCGTCCGGCGCACCGACCCCGGGCAGATCAAGCCCGTCCGGCGCTTGAGGTCCGGGGTCCGGGGCGGAGCCCCAGGATCGGGAAGGGGCGGGGTGCGGGAGAAGGCCTCGCCCAGCGGCCCCGCCCGCCCCGACGCCCACCCCGTCATCGGCGGTGACGGCGGGCCGCCACCCCTCCCGCCCGAGCGCGGCGACAAACGCATCGACGATCCCCGGATCGAACTGCACCCCCGCACACCGCCGGAGCTCCTCCACCGCCGCAGCCACAGGCCGGGCCCGCTGATACGACCGCGTGGAGGTCATCGCATCGAAGGCATCCGCGACAGCCACCACCCGCGCGAACTCCGGAATCTGCTCCCCGGCGAGCCCGTACGGATACCCGCTCCCGTCCAGCCGCTCATGGTGATGCAGGATCGCCGCCCGGGCCTCCCCCAGAAAGCCGATCCCGCGCACCATCTCGTGCCCGTACTCCGGATGCAGCTCGATGACCCGCCGCTCCTCCGGCGTCAGCGGCCCGTCCTTGCGCAGCAGCCGCGTGGGCACCCCCAGCTTCCCCACGTCGTGCAGGATTCCGGCGAACCGCAGCACCTCGAGCCGCTCCCCGTCCATCCCCAGCTCCCGCGCGATCATCGCGGAGGCCTGCCCGACCCGCTCGCTGTGCCCGCGGGTGTACCGGTCCTTGATGTCGACCGCCTGGACCAGAGCGCGGATGGTGGCCTGATGAGCGGCCTGCTCCCGGTGGTACTGGGCGAACACCCAACTGGAGATGTACATCGGCAGCAGCACGAAAAGCGCGGCCCCCGGCCCGTACACGCTCCGCCACAGGACGGCCATCATCAGCCCCGCGAGACCATGGACCAGGTGCGGTGCGAGCGAGGGCACCAGCAGCCCGCGCCAGGCGGTCCGCAGCGGAAGCCTCTCCGCCGTGGCGAGGATCCCGCCGTCGAGCACGGTCAGGGTCAGACAGAAGGCCAGCGTGGTGACCAGTGCGGGCACCAGCATCCACGGAAGCTCACCCGCTCCCCGCTCCCCCACCACCCCGTAGACCTGCGCCGACACCCATACGGCGAGGGCGAGTTGGGCGGCACGCCACACTCTGCGCACCGTGTACGGCCGGTCCTCGACCTTGCCGGCGAGCGCTCCAGGTACAGCCACCAGCGCGGCAGCCGCGGGCGGCAGCAGCAGGGCGGCGGCCAGCAGCACGGGAAAGAAGGCCCCGGACCCCAGCGACCGGCGGCCGAGCAGCTCACACCCCGCGTAGAGGGCGGCGAGCAGGGCGACGGCGCGCCACGGCGTACGGCCGCCGTCCATCTCCGCGGGCAGGGCGCACATCAGGGCCCCCAGTACGGCGCACAGCACGTAGACGCGCGCCCCTGCAGGCAGTCCCCGCATCAGCCCTCACCCTCTCCTCACCCTTTCCTCGTACAGGTTGGGGAGAATAGGCGCGCTGAGGTCACCAGGGGGCCGATTCGGGCTTCGTGCAGCACCTTCGGGTGACAGACCGATGCTTTCCCCATGCAAAAGAGGCCGCGACGCGGACGTCACGGCCTCTTTCAAGTCCCTTGCGGAAAGGGGAAGTTCACTCCTTGGCGGCAGCCGGCGAATCCGCGCTCGCCACCGTCACGTCCTGCTCGGGCACCGCCTGCCCCGACCGGATCAGATCGATCCGCCCCATGACCTTGGACCGCAGGTCGGCAGGCACGTCGTCACTGCCGCAGCACCGCTTCACCAGCTTCTTCACGGCCTGCTCGAGGCCGTACTTCTCCAGGCACGGCGAGCACTCGTCAAAGTGCACCTCGAACTTGGTGCAGTCCGTGTCGGGCATCTCATGGTCAAGAAACTCATAGAGATGGTCCAGGACCTCGGAGCATTCCGTCTCGTGCGGCTCTCCGCAGCTCATGAGCCCGAGCCTTTCGCTTCGTCCGACTCTCCGGCGCCCGCCGGAACCAGCCCGCGGTCACGGGCGTAGTCCTCGAGCATGCCGCGCAGCTGCCGGCGGCCGCGGTGCAGTCGGGACATCACCGTTCCGATGGGTGTCCCCATGATGTCTGCGATCTCCTTGTACGCAAAGCCCTCTACGTCCGCGAGATACACGGCGATGCGGAATTCCTCCGGGATCGCCTGCAGTGCTTCCTTCACGTCCGAGTCGGGCAGGTGGTCGAGCGCCTGCGACTCGGCCGACCGGAGTCCGGTCGACATGTGGGACTCGGCACGCGCGAGCTGCCAGTCCTCGATCTCCTCCGCACCACTGCGCAGCGGCTCGCGCTGCTTCTTGCGGTAGGAGTTGATGAAGGTATTGGTCAGGATGCGGTACATCCACGCCTTGAGGTTGGTTCCCTCGCGGAACTGGTGGAAGGATCCGTACGCCTTCGCATACGTCTCCTGCACCAGGTCCTCGGCGTCGGCCGGGTTACGCGTCATACGCAGCGCGGCCGAGTACATCTGGTCGAGGAATCCGAGAGCGTCCCGCTCGAAGCGTGCATTGCGCTCGGCGGTCGTCTCCTCCGCGTGGCCGTCTTCGGTCCCTGTGTCGGTACCAGTGACCGGACCCACCTCCTCCAACGCCATGGCAGGTCCGAATGCGGACCCACTCGAATCGGAGGATAGACGAACATCCATCCCGTCCGCCGCTCGAACGGAAGCGGCCTTGGCCCCCGAAAGCACCGTCCACTCCAGGTCAGCAGCTTGCGGGCGGCGCGGGCAGATGGTCGAACCCATGCGACGGACTCCCTCTCCACGTTCGGGGCCCGTAAGGACCCTCAAGAACCTTCTGTCCGCCACAACAGTGGTCCCGTGCTCAACATTCCCGGAGCATCCGCACCCACTCGGCGACCCCGTCCGTGATGACGCCCAGCGCCTGCTCCTGCGTCAGCGGTCCCCGCTTCGGGACAGCGAACCCATGGTCCCCACCGCCCACTTCCACCAGCCCGTACTCCCCCTCCGGGAACTCGGCGGGCTTCCCGAAGGGATCGTTCCCGCCCTGTACGACCAGCGTGGGGACGCCCGCGCCCAGCAGCTCCTCGCTGCGGGACTTCTCCGGCCTGCCCGGGGGATGCAGCGGAAAGCTGAGCGCGAGGACCCCGCAGGCCCCCAGCTCGCCCGCGGTCCGGCAGGCCACCCGCGCGCCCGCGCTCCGGCCTCCGGCGACGACGGGCAGCCCGGGCTTCTCCAGTACGGGCCAGACGGCCCGCCACCCCACGTCGAGGGTCTTCGGGGCGGGAGCGACCTTCTTCCCGGCGACCCGCCACGGCTGCTCCACCAGCGCGACCGTCACCCCCAGCGGAGGCAGCGCCCCGGCAAGAGCCTGCAGATCCCGCGCCTCGATCCCACCCCCGGCCCCGTGCCCCAGGGCCACGACCAGCCACGGCTTCTTCCCGGGGTACCAGGTGACGCGGGCTTCCCCGATGTCCGTCTCAACACTCTCGACTCGGCTCACGGACCACATCCTGCCGGTGGAAGGTGCCGCAGCCGCGAACGGCGCTCAGCGCACTTCAAAAGGGCAGGGGGCGCCGAAGCGCCCGGTGCGCCGGACCCGCGGCCGCCGACGGTGCTCAGCACCCCACAAGAAGGCCCGCACTGTCCCCTCAACCTGCACGGGTGGTGCGGGTGGGAACCCCGCGCGGCCGCCAGGCCGTGCGCACCACAACGCACCCGCACCCGCACCCGCACCCGCACCCGCAAAACGTCAGAACAACGTCCCGACCTCCGGCCCGTCCAGCTCGGTCACCAGCTCCGGCCCGTTGTTACGGACATTGCTCACAGCAGTCGGCACCGGAAAGGCCCGCACGAGCCCAGCCGGCGGCGGCGCGAGCAGCCCCCGCACCTCCTCCGCCTCGGTCAACGCCGGATCCAGCCAGTCCGACCACCGCTCGCGCGGCAGCATCAACGGCATCCGCGGATGGATCTCCGCCAGCGACGCGGGCCCCGCCCCACCCCCGTACCCCGCCAGCGGCGTCGTCTCCGCCTCGGTCGTCACGATCGTGCAGGTCGCCCACCACGCCAGCTCATGATCGTCAGGAAGCGTCCGGTCCCGCCAGAACTCGTACAGCCCGGCGAAGGCCATCACCGACCCGTCGGCAGGCGTCACGAAGTACGGCTGCTTCCTGGGCCGCTTCTTCTTCCCCTCGACTTCCAGCCCCCGCTCCTCCGCGGCGGTCACCCACTCGTAATAGCCGTCAGCGGGAACGATGCAGCGCCGCGCCGCGAAGGGCCGCCGGAACGACGGCTTCTCGTGGACGGTCTCCGCCCGCGCGTTGATCATCCGCGCCCCGCCCTCGGGCGTTTTCGCCCAGGACGGCACAAGCCCCCACTTCAAGGTCCGCAGCTGACGAACCGGACGGCCATCCTCGGCGTCCTTTACAGGACGCTCCAGAATCACGTACACCGACTTGGTCGGTGCCACGTTCCAGTCCGGAGCCAGAGCTTCCGTCGGATCCCATTTTTCGATCTCAAAGATTCCTGCGAGATCCTCGGCCTTACGACTCGACGCATACCGTCCGCACATACGTCCCAGCCTGCCACCCCCGAGGAGCCCCCCGCAGATGGATCGCATCTTCGGCACCCAGCCCGACCCCGACCAGTGGCTGGTCATAGGTGCCGCCGCGCTGGCCCTGGCCGCAGTGGTCCCCCACTCCGTCTGGCGCCTGTCCCGCAACGCCGTCACCATCGCCCACGAGGGCGGTCACGGCCTGGTCGCGCTGCTCACCGGCCGCCGCCTCGACGGCATCCGGCTGCACTCCGACACCTCGGGCCTCACGGTGAGCCGCGGCAAACCGCACGGCCCCGGCATGATCCTCACGGCCGCCGCCGGGTACACCGCCCCTCCCCTCCTCGGCCTCGGTGGCGCGGCGCTCCTCGCCGCGAACCACATCACCCTGCTCCTGTGGGCGGTCAGCGCCCTGCTCATCGCGATGCTGGTCATGATCCGGAACGCGTACGGCGCTCTCACCGTGATCGTCACGGGCGCGGCCTTCGTCCTGATCTCCTGGCTCACCGGCCCCCAGGTGCAGGCGGCGTTCGCGTACACGGCCGTCTGGTTCCTGCTCATCGGCGGCGTACGCCCCGCCTTCGAACTCCAGGCCAAGCGCCGCCGCTACAACGCGGGCGACTCAGACGCGGACCAGCTCGCCCGCCTCACGCACGCCCCCGCGGCCCTCTGGCTCCTCCTGTTCCACATCGTCTCGCTCTGCTGCCTCATCGGCGGCGGCCGCTGGCTGCTCGGCTTGTGACTCTCCCCCGCAAGCCGTGCCCCTCGTCTGGCGCCCCGTCCAGTGACCCGCCAGTAAACTGCGAGCCATGACCGAAAGCTCCGTGCACACCGCCCTCTGGCCCGCCCCCCATGCCGTAGGGGCCGTCGACGCGACGGTCACCGTGCCCGGATCGAAGTCGGTCACCAACCGCGGTCTGGTCCTCGCCGCGCTCGCCGCCGAGCCCGGCTGGCTCCGCCGCCCGCTGCGCTCCCGCGACACCCTCCTCATGGCCGAGGCGCTGCGCGCCATGGGCGTCGGCATCGAGGAAGGCGTCGGCCCCGACGGTTCCGGTGAGGCCTGGCGCGTCATCCCGGCCGGCCTGCACGGCCCGGCCACCATCGACGTCGGCAACGCGGGTACGGTCATGCGCTTCCTGCCACCCGTCGCCGCGCTGGCCAACGGCCCCATCCGCTTCGACGGCGACCCCCGTTCGTACGAACGCCCGCTGCACGGTGTCATCGACGCGCTGCGCGCCCTCGGCGCCCGTATCGACGACGACAGCCGCGGCGCCCTCCCGCTCACGGTCCACGGCAGCGGGGCCCTGGACGGCGGCCCGGTCGAGATCGACGCCTCCTCCTCGTCCCAGTTCGTCTCCGCGCTGCTGCTCTCCGCCCCCCGCTTCAACCAGGGGGTGGAGGTACGTCACACGGGCGCGACCCTCCCCTCCATGCCGCACATCCGGATGACCGTCGACATGCTCCGGTCCATCGGCGCCCAGGTCGACGAGCCGGAGACGGGCGGCGAGCCCAACGTCTGGCGGGTCTCCCCCTCCGCGCTGCTGGGCCGCGACCTGACCGTCGAGCCCGACCTGTCCAACGCCCAGCCGTTCCTGGCCGCGGCCCTGATCACCGGCGGCCGTGTCACGATCCCCGACTGGCCGTCCCGCACCACGCAGCCCGGTGACGCGCTCCGCGAGATCTTCACGGAGATGGGCGGGACCTGCGAACTGACCGCCCAGGGCCTCACCTTCACCGGCACGGGCACGATCCACGGCATCGATGTCGACCTGAGCGAGGTCGGCGAGCTGACCCCCGGCATCGCGGCCGTCGCGGCCCTCGCCGACTCCCCGTCCACCCTCCGCGGCGTGGCCCACCTGCGCCTGCACGAGACGGACCGGCTGGCCGCGCTCACCAAGGAGATCAACGAGCTCGGCGGCGATGTCACCGAGACCGCCGACGGGCTGCACATCAAGCCGCGCGCGCTGCACGGCGGCACGTTCCACACGTACGACGACCACCGGATGGCGACGGCGGGCTCCATCATCGGGCTCGCGGTGGAGGGCGTTCGGATCGAGAACGTGGGCACGACCGCGAAAACGCTCCCCGACTTCCCGAAGATGTGGACCGAAATGCTCGGGGTCTGACGCGATGCGCCGCTACGGCAAGAACCCCGACGAGGACGACATCCGCGTCCGCCCCAACCCCAAGGGCAACCGCCCCCGCACCAACATCCGCCCCAAGCACGAGGAAGCGGCCGAGGGCATGGTCCTCACCGTGGACCGGGGCCGCCTCACCGTCCTCATCGAGGGCCGCGCGGTCCACGCGATGAAGGCCCGCGAACTGGGCCGCAAGGCCGCCGTGGTGGGCGACCAGGTGATGGTGGTCGGAGACCTCTCGGGCGACAAGGACACCCTGGCGCGCATCGTCCGCATCCAGCCCAGGACCTCGGTCCTGCGCCGTACGGCCGACGACGACGACCCGTACGAGCGCGTGGTCGTCGCCAACGCCGACCAGCTCGCCATCGTCACCGCGCTCGCCGACCCCGAGCCGCGCCCGCGCATGATCGACCGCTGTCTGGTCGCGGCGTACGACGGCGGGCTCTCGCCCCTCCTCGTCCTGACCAAGTCCGACCTGGCCTCCGCGGACGAACTCCTGGAGTCCTACGGCGCACTCGACATCCCCTATGTCGTCACCAGCCGCGACGAACTGGCGAAGGGCGAGGCCGCCGACCGCGTACGGGACTTCCTCAACGACAAGATCACCGCCTTCGTCGGCCACTCGGGCGTCGGCAAGACGACCCTGGTCAACGCGCTCGTCCCCGAGGACCGCCGGCGTTCGACGGGACACGTCAACGCCGTCACGGGGCGCGGCCGCCACACCACCACATCGGCGCTCGCGCTCCCCTTGCCGGGCGGACGCGGCTGGGTGGTCGACACTCCGGGCGTGCGCTCTTTCGGACTCCACCATGTGGACCCTTCGCGCGTGATCCTGGCCTTCCCCGACCTCGTACCGGGGACGGAGGAGTGCCCGCGCGCCTGCAGCCACGACGAACCGGACTGCGCCCTGGACGCCTGGGTGGCCGATGGCCACGCGGACCCGGCCCGGCTGTACTCGCTGCGCCGGCTGCTCGCCACCCGGGAACGACGCGAGGGCGACTGACCGTCACGTTTACCGCCACCTCCCCCTGGCTAAATGCATAATCGCACCAACTGATGACGAAGCAGTCACCAATCCGAGGGCGAAGGCGGAGGAATCAACATGCCGTGGCTGCTGGTCGTGGTCGCAGGACTCCTGGAGACGGGTTTCGCCGTCTGCCTCAAGCTCTCGCACGGGTTCTCCCGGCTCTGGCCGACGGTCGCCTTCGCCTGTTTCGCGCTCGGCAGTTTCGGCCTGCTGACGCTCGCGCTGCGGAAGCTGGACGTCGGTCCCGCGTACGCCGTGTGGACGGGTATCGGCGCGGCGGGGACCGCCATCTACGGAATGATCTTCCTGGGCGACATCGTCTCCACCCTGAAGCTGGTCTCGATCTCCTTCGTGATCGTCGGCGTCATCGGACTGCAGCTCTCGGGCTCAGCCCACTGACAGCACGCGCGGGAAGTGACAGGCGGCCCCGTCGTCGACCGCCACCGGCTCCTCGCTCGTGCACCGCGCCTTCTCCGACGCCCCGAGTCCGGCGAACACCGGGCAGCGGGCGCTGAACCGGCAGCCCTCGTAGCGGCGGGTCGGGCTCGGCGGATCGCCAGGGAGCAGGATCCTGGTGCGCTGCCGCTCGCGCTCGCGTTCCGGGTCGAGCAGCGGTACGGCCGACAACAAGGCCTGGGTGTACGGGTGTCGGGGCCGCTCGAAGATCTCCTCGACCGGTCCTGACTCGACCGTACGCCCGAGATAGACGACGCTCACCCGGTCCGCGATATGCCGTACGACGGACAGATCGTGCGAGACGAAGAGATACGCGAGGCCGAGCTCCGCCTTGAGGCGCTGGAGCAGATTGAGCACGCCGGCCTGTACCGACACATCGAGGGCCGAGACGGGTTCGTCGAGCACGAGCAGCCGGGGCTCGACGGACAGCGCCCGCGCGATCCCGATGCGCTGACGCTGACCTCCGGAGAACTCGTGCGGGAACCGGTCGGCGTGGGCCGCGTCGAGCCCCACCTGCTCCAGGAGTTCGGGAACGCGCCGGGCAGCTGCCGTACGGCGCACACCCTGCGCCCGCAGCGGTTCGGCGACGATGTCGCCCACGGTCATCCGGGGATCCAGACTGGCCATCGGGTCCTGGAAGACGATCTGCACCTGTCTGCGCAGCGCCGCGCGTCCGGCCTTGCCGAGCCCGTCGAGCGACTGCCCGAAGAGCTCGACGGTGCCGCCCTCCGGGCGCGCCAGATCGAGCAGTTCGAAGAGGGTGGTGGACTTCCCCGATCCGGACTCGCCGACGAGAGCGAGGGTCTCGCCGCGCCGGATGTCGAGGTCGACGCCGTCCACGGCATGGACGGTCCCGACGCGCCGCTTGAAGGCGGATCCCTTGAGCACGGGGAAGGTCTTGACGAGCCCGCGTACGCTCAACACGGCTTCCCCCGGGCCGTGTTGAACCACATCGGGAATCACCGGCACGGGGAACACATCCAGCACCCCGAGCCCCCGCTCGACGATCTCGCCACCCCGTACGCAGGCCACTTCATGGGCCCCGTCCAACTCATGGGCCCCCGAGGCCGTGTGGGCCCACAACTCGGGTTCCGTCTCGCGGCACCGCTCCTCGACCAGAGGGCACCGTTCCACAAATGGGCACCCTTGCAACACGGCCCCCGCCCCCGGCGGGTTCCCGGGAATGGGCACCAGCGCGCCCCCCGCCGCATCCACCCGCGGCACGGCCCCGATCAGCCCCATCGTGTAAGGCATCACGGGCCGCGCGAACAACTCCCGTACCCCCGCCGTCTCCACGACCCGTCCCGCGTACATCACCGCGACCCGGTCCGCAGCCCCCGCGATCACCCCCAGGTCATGGCTGACCAGCACCAGCGCCGCCCCCGTCTCCCGCTGGGCGGTCCGCAGGACGTCGAGGACCTGGGCCTGGATGGTGACGTCGAGTGCCGTGGTCGGCTCGTCGGCGAGGATCACATCGGGGTCGTTCGCCATCGCCATGGCGATCATCGCCCGTTGCCGCATCCCGCCGGAGAACTCGTGCGGGAAGGCCTGCGCCCGTACGTCCGGCTCCGGAATCCCCACCAGGTCGAGGAGTTCGACAGCCCTCTTGCGCGCCCGCTCCTTCGATACGTCCTGATGTGCGCGCACGGCCTCCGCGATCTGGTCCCCGATGCGGTAGACCGGGGTGAACGCGGAGAGCGGGTCCTGGAAGACCATCGCGATCCGGCTGCCCCGGACCTTCGACAGGGCCACGTCCGAGGCTCCGACCAGCTCCTGCCCGCCGAGCCGCACCGAGCCGCGTACCGCCGCATTGCCCGGCAGCAGCCCGAGGACCGCCAGCGCGGTCGCCGACTTCCCCGACCCCGACTCCCCCACCAGGCCCAGGACTTCGCCGCGCTCCAGCGAGAAGTCGACTCCGCGCACGGCAGGCCGTCCGTCGAAGTCGACCTCCAGCCCGCTCACTTTCAGTACGGCGGCCATCACTTCGATCCTTTCCTGCGCCGGGTGCGCGAGGTCGGATCGAGCGCGTCGCGCAACCCGTCCCCCACGAGATTCACCGCGAGTACGAACACGATCAGCAGGCCCGCCGCGAAGAAGAACATCCACGGGTACGTGACGGCCGCCCCCGTCGTCGACGCGATGAGCGTGCCCAGCGACACATCGGGCGACTGCACGCCGAACCCGAAGTAGGAGAGCGCCGTCTCGCTCATCACCGCCCCGCCCACCGCGATCGTCGCGTCGATGATCAGGAACGAGGCGATGTTCGGCACCACATGGCGCCAGATGATCCGGAACGGGCCGACCCCCATGTACCGGGCCGCGCGCACGAATTCGCGCTCCTTGAGCGACAGGGTCATCGACCGCACCACCCGCGCGGTGATCATCCAGCCGAAGACGGCGAGCAGCGCCACGAAGGCGAACCAGCCGCCGCCCCGCAGCCGCGGCGAGACGATCGCGATGATCAGGAACGAGGGGAAAACGAGCAGCAGGTCCACGAAGAACATCAGCACCCGGTCGGTCCACCCCCCGAAGTACCCGGCGCAGGCGCCCACCAGCGAGGCGAGCACCGTCGAGAAGAGCGCCACGAGCAGCCCGATGACGAGCGACTTCTGGAGTCCGCGCACCGTCTGCGCGAAGACGTCCTGGCCGATGCGGTTGGTGCCCCACCAGTGGTCGGCGCTCGGGCCTTCGCGCAGCGCGCCGTAGTCGATGTGCGCGTAGTCCCAGGGGCTGAGGAGGGGCCCGAGGAAGGCGAGCAGGAAGAGCAGCAGCAGGACGACGCCCCCGGCGAGCGCACCCCGGTTGTGTACGAATCTGCGCGCCACCACGCCGGCGCGCCCCACCGGCCGTGGCGGCGCGGCTCCTTGGGCTTGGGCGGCCGCGTCGGCGGCGGTCTCTATGACGGCGGTCATGACGGGTCGTACTCCTCAGGCCTGGCGGATACGCGGGTCGAGCGCGGCGTGAAGCACGTCCGCGAGGAAGCCGGACAGCAGGACCACCACGGCGGCGAACACATTGACGGCGACGACCGAGTTGACGTCGTTCTTGCCGATCGAGGAGACGAACCACTCGCCCATGCCGTGCCAGCCGAAGATCGTCTCGGTGAAGGTGGCGCCGGTGAACAGGGCGAGGAATCCGTAGCTGAAGTACGTCGACATGGGGATGAGCGCGGTCCGCAGACCGTGTCTGAGCAGGGCGGTGCGCCGGCTGAGCCCCTTGGCCCTGGCGGTGCGCAGATAGTCCGAGCCGAGGACGTCGAGCATGGTGGAGCGCTGGTAGCGGCTGTAGCTCGCGATCGTCCCGAGGGCGATGGAGACGGTGGGCAGCAGCAGATGCACCCCGCGGTCCTGGAACACCGCCCAGAAACCGGAGTCGACGCCGGGTGTCTTCTCGCCGGTGAAGCGGATGACCTCGGTCCCGGTCGTCTGGTTGAACCAGATCGCACCGATCTTCAGCAGAACGGCCAGCAGGAACACGGGAGTCGACAGCAGCACGAACGACACCAGCGTCACCACGCGGTCGGAGAGCCGGTACTGGCGTACGGCGGTCCACGCCCCGGCCAGCACCCCGATGACGGTGCCCGCGACCGTACCGAGCAGCAGAAGCCGCAGGCTGACACCGATGCGGCGCCCGAACTCGGCACCCACCGGCGTCCCGTCGATGGTCTGTCCGAGATCGCCGCGCACCGCGTGCCCGGCCCACCGCAGGAAGCGGGTGAGCAGCGGCTCGTGGTCGTTGACGCCGAGCGCCGTGAGGTGGTGGTCGACCGAGGCGGGCGACAGGGGCGGCTGGCGGCCTTCGTAGTACGCGCGCGGGTCGAGCGCCAGTGACGACAGGAGGTAGGAGAGGCAGACGGCGACGAGCAACAGGGCAGCGTAGTAGCCGAGTCGCTTGGCCAGGTAGGCGGCCACGGGGTTGGGTTCCTCCGCAGGAAAGGTGACGGGATCACGCCGCGGCAGGACCGAAAGGTGCAGGTCGTCGGCTTGTCGGTCCAGTCTGACCGCCGATTGTTGCGTACATGCGAAGACTCCGTTGCAGGGTCTCCGCACCCCTCCCGCCGCGCTCGCGCACCGGCTTACCGTCTGCGGAGCCTGCGGTCTCGATCAGGCCGCACCTGAACCGGAGGAAGAATTCCGATGCGCAGAACCACCCTCATTGCCATCGCCGCAGCCGCGTCGGCCACCTTGGTGGCGACCGGCTGCGGTTCCTCCGGCGACGACGCGAAACCGGCCGCGAAGCAGGCGGCTCCCAAGGTGGACGGGCAGGGCATCAACGTCCGCCCGCCGGGCGACCTCAAGCAGGGCGGCTCTCTGCGGTTCGCCATCGACCAGTGGATCACGCAGTACAACATCAACACGGTCGACGGCCAGCAGGGCGACGCCCAGGACATCATCAAGGCGGTCCTGCCCGACCTGTTCGACGCGGACGCCAAGGGCGCGATCCACACCAACCCCAGCTTCCTCGTCTCGGCGAAGGTCGTCTCCACCAGCCCGCAGGTGGTGGAGTACGCACTGAACCCGAAGGCCAAGTGGTCGGACGGAAAGCCGCTGAGCTGGCAGGACTTCGCGGCGCAGTGGAAGGCGCTGAACGGCACGAACACGGCCTACGAGGCCGCCGACACCTCCGGCTACGACCAGATATCCAAGGTCGAGCAGGGCGCCGACGCCCACGGCGTGAAGATCACCTTCAGCAAGCCGTACGCCGACTGGCAGCGCCTCTTCGACCCGCTCTACCCGGCCGCGTACACCGACACCCCGGAGAAGTTCAACAAGAGCTGGTCGGAGAAGGCCGCGGTCACCGGCGCGGCCTTCAAGGTCGGTACGTACGACAAGACCGCCCAGACCATCACCATCGTCCCCGACCCCGCCTGGTGGGGCCCGAAGCCCAAGCTGGACTCGGTGGTCTACCGCGTCCTCGACTCCTCCGCCCAGACCGAGGCGTACCTCAACAAGGAGATCGACGAGACGACCGCGCTGCTCCCCGAGAACTACAAGCGCCTGGTCAAGGCGGCCGACACGGACATCAGGCGCGGCGCCCGCTGGGACGAGGTGCACATCACGCTCAACGGCGGCCGCGGCCCGCTGAAGGACGTGAAGGTGCGCAACGCGCTGCAGCACGCGATCAACCGGGCGGGCGTCAACGAGAGCTTCAGCAAGGACCTCACCTTCGAACTGAAGCCGCTGAACAACCACTTCTTCATGCCGAACCAGGAGGGGTACCAGGACAACTCCAGCGAGTTCGACGCCTATGACCCGGAGAAGGCGAAGAAGCTCCTGGAGGAGGCCGGCTGGAAGGACGCGGGCGAGGGGAAGCCGCGTACCAAGGACGGCAAGCAGCTCACGCTGGACTACACGGTGAGCGCGGGCGGCACCTCGGCCCAGAGCGACCAGGCGGAGCTGGTGCAGCAGATGCTCGGCGCGGTGGGCGTGAAGGTGAACATCAAGTCGGTCCCGGCCAACGACTACTTCAACAAGTTCGTCAACACCGGCAACTTCGACCTCGTCAGCTTCCGCAATGTCGACGCGGTCTACCAGACCATGCTCACCCCGGTCTTCCGCGAGCCGAAGGGCAAGAACCTCTTCCAGAACTTCGGCTCGGTCGGCTCGCCGGAGATCGACGCCCTGCTGACGAAGGCAGGCGAGTCGACCGACCACGCCGAGTCGGTCAAGCTCTACAACGAGGCCGACGCCCTGATCTGGAAGCTCGGCCACTCCATCGAGCTCTACCAGCGCCCGCAGATCCTCGCGGTCCGCAAGGGCCTCGCCAACTTCGGCGCCTCCGGTCTGGCCGACACCGACTACACCAAGGTCGGCTGGGTGAAGTAGCCGGCCGGCTCACGCGGCAGGACCGCCCCGCACCAGCCGCCCCACCCCCTGCCCGCCCGGTGCGACGACATGGCTCAGTGCGAGGCGCAGGGCCACCTCGCAGCGGTACGCGATCGACGCGGACTCCTCCTTGGGCCGGCCCGCCTCCAGCGCCGCGACCGCCCGGTCCCGTACGACGGCGAGCAGTTCGGCGGGGCCGGGCAGACCCACGTCGGCCCGGCGCTGGGCGGGTACGGGTGACACGGAGGTACGGGCGGCGGTGCGCGGGGCGGGCAGCCGCTCGCCCCAGCAGCCGGTGAGCAGCGCCCGCACCAGCGGGTGGGCGCGGGCGGCGGCCACGGTCCACTCGGCGACGGCGGCCAGCCGCTCGGCGGGGGCGGCCGCCGTCTCGCCGAGCGCCCGGTCGACACCCCGCAGATAGACGTCGGCCTCGCGCCGCACCAGTGCGCGGGCGAGGCCGTCCTTGCTGCCGAACTCGTTGTAGAGGGTCTGCCGGGAGACCCCGGCAGCGGATGCGACATCGACCATGCGCACGGCGGACCAGGACAGGCCCGTGAGTGCGGAGAGGGCGGAGTCGAGTAAGGATTCGCGCGCTGTGGGCATCGTTGCCTCCCAGACCAAGCGGCTCTTCGCTCAGACTTGACGGGCCACAGAGCGCTGTCAATAGCCCCGGCGGACCGTGCCCGGGCAGGGCACGGTGGCCCGAACAGAGCCGGATGGCTACTGTGGCGACCATGCCCGACTACCACGATGATCTGCGCCTTGCCCATGTCCTGGCGGACGCCGCCGACGCGGTGACCATGGACCGGTTCAAGGCGCTCGACCTCAAGGTCGAGACGAAGCCGGACATGACCCCCGTGAGCGAGGCCGACAAGGGCGCCGAAGAGCTGATCCGCAGCCAGCTCCAGCGGGCCAGGCCGCGCGACGCGATCCTGGGCGAGGAGTTCGGCCTGGCGGGCACGGGCCCCCGGCGCTGGATCATCGACCCGATCGACGGCACCAAGAACTACGTACGCGGTGTGCCGGTCTGGGCGACGCTCATCTCCCTGACCGTGGTGGGCGAGGGCGGTTACGAACCGGTGGTCGGCGTGGTGTCGGCGCCCGCGCTGGGCCGCCGCTGGTGGGCGGCGAAGGGCGGCGGCGCGTACACAGGCCGCAGTCTCTCCTCGGCCACCCGGCTGCGCGTCTCCAGCGTGAGCAAGGTCGCGGACTCCTCGTTCGCGTACTCCTCGCTCACCGGCTGGGAGGCGCAGGGCAGGCTCGACGGCTTCCTCGACCTGACCCGGGACTGCTGGCGGACGCGCGGCTACGGCGACTTCTGGCCGTACATGATGGTCGCCGAGGGCTCGGTCGACATGTGCGCGGAGCCCGAACTCTCCCTCTGGGACATGGCCGCGAACGCGATCATCGTCGAGGAGGCGGGCGGACAGTTCACCAGCCTGGACGGGGTGCGCGGCGTGGAGGGCGGCAACGCGGCGGCCTCCAACGGCCTGCTCCACGGCGACCTGCTGGGCTACCTGAACCAGCGCTACTAGGGGTTCCGTGACGCCTGAGGGGCGTGAGCCGTGGTTTTACGCGCCCCTCAACTTGCCTCTACCACCCCCTTGTTGACCCCACGGTGGGATGCGACTCTAAGAGCTCCCCCACTTGTGAATTTGTGAATCGGTTCTCGTGATCCGGTCCACCAAGGAGGTGGCTCCATTCATGCTCGTCCGCGACGCCATGAGCACAGTGGTCCTCACCATCGGCCCCGCCCACACCCTGCGTCAGGCCTCCAGACTGATGTCGGTACGCCGCGTAGGAGCGGCCGTGGTCCTCGACCCCGACACCAGCGGCCTCGGCATCCTCACCGAACGCGACATCCTCAACGCGGTGGGAGCGGGCCTCGACCCCGACCGTGAGCTCTCCGCCACGCACACCACGACCGACGTCGTCTTCGCCGCACCGTCCTGGACCCTGGAAGAGGCCGCGGCGGCCATGGCACACGGCGGCTTCCGGCATCTGATCGTCCTGGACGACGTGGGCCCGGTGGGTGTGGTGTCGGTGCGCGACATCATCCGCTGCTGGGCGCCGGACAGACTGCACCCGGCGGAGCAACTGGTGTCCTGACAGCCGATACGTAAAAGAGGGCCGGCCCCGACGAACAGGACCGGCCCTCTGCTCACCACCCGCTGTCAGGCGCGCAGGGCGGCGACCGCGACCTCGAGCCGCTTGCCGAAGTCACCGTCGGCCTTGCGGAAGTTGTCGATCGCCCGCTCGGCGATGTCGTCGCGCGACACCTTGGCGATGAACCCGGAGAGGTTCTCGATCAGACGGACCTTCTCCTCCTCCGAGTACAGCCGGTAAAGGTTGCCGGCCTGTACGAAGTCGTCGTCCTCGGCGTGGCTGGGCGCCTCGTGGTTGCCGGTGGCACCCGACACCTGGGCGGGCTGCCACAGGGGCCGGTCCGTCTGGAAGGGCCCGCCGAAGGAGTTCGGCTCGTAATTCTTGGCGCCCTTGTGACGGCCGTCGTACAGCGCGCCGTCACGGGAGTTGGTCCGCGCCTCGGTGGCGTGCGGGCGGTTCACCGGCAGGTGGTCGGCGTTGATGCCGACGCGGTAGCGGTGGGCGTCGCCGTACGCGAAAAGACGGCCCTGCAGCATCTTGTCCGGCGAGGGACCGATGCCCGGCACGAAGTGCGCGGGCGAGAAGATGGACTGCTCGGTCTCGGCGAAGACGTTCTCCGGGTTCCGGTTCAGCTCGAGCTTGCCGATCTCGATCGGCGGGTAGTCCTCGTGCGGCCAGACCTTGGTCAGGTCGAACGGATTGAAGCGGTACGCAGCCGCTTCGGCGGCCGGCATGATCTGCACCTGCACGGTCCAGGACGGGAACTCACCCCGCTCGATGGCCTCACGGAGGTCGCGCTGGTGGCTGTCGGGGTCCTCACCGGCGAGCTGGTTGGCCTCGGCCTGGGTGAGGTTCTTGATGCCCTGGTCGGTCTTGAAGTGGTACTTGACCCAGAAGACCTCGCCGGCCTCGTTGTTCCACTGGTACGTGTGCGAGCCGTACCCGTTCATGTGGCGCAGGGTGGCCGGAATACCACGGTCGCCGAAGAGCCAGGTCACCTGATGGGTGCTCTCCGGGCTCAGCCCCCAGAAGTCCCACACGTTGTCGGCTTCCTGCGAGCCCGTGTAGGGGTCGCGCTTCTGCGTGTGGATGAAGTCGGGGAACTTGATGGCGTCCTTGATGAAGAAGACGGGGGTGTTGTTCCCGACGAGGTCGTAATTCCCCTCCTCGGTGTAGAACTTCAGCGCGAAGCCGCGCGGGTCACGCACGGCATCGGCGGACCCGAGGTTCCCCGCGACGGTGGAGAACCGCAGAAACGTCTCCGTCTCCTTGCCGACCGCCGAAAGGAACTTCGCACGCGTCCACTGCGAGACATCACGCGTCAGCGTGAACGTGCCGTACGCACCGGCGCCGCGCGCATGCACGATCCGCTCCGGGATGCGCTCGCGATTGAAGTGCGCGAGCTTCTCGAGCAGCGCCTGGTCCTGGACGAGCACCGGTCCACCGAGACCCGCGGTCTCACTGTTCTGGTTGTCCGCGACCGGTGCGCCGGCCTCTGTGGTGAGCGGTCCCTGTGTCGTCATGTGCGCCTCCTGCGTCATTCCTGCCAGCCGTGTCCATGGCGTCAAGCTGCTTCCGACCCTACACTGGACATTGTCTAAGTCAATCAGAGGTCCAAAGTCACACCTGTTCGGGACTTCGGCCCCTTGCCTGTTAGGCTGACCCTTATGAGTGACCTGTTGGAACGCCTTCGCGGCCGAGGCTGGCGGATGACCGCGCAGCGCCGTGTCGTGGCCGAGGTCCTCGACGGCGACCACGTCCACCTGACGGCCGACGAGGTGCATGCGCGCGCCGTGACACGACTGCCCGAGATCTCGCGCGCCACCGTCTACAACACCCTGGGCGAAATGGTCTCGCTCGGCGAGATCCTCGAGGTCTCGACGGACCACCGCGCCAAGCGCTACGACCCGAACGCCCACCGCCCGCACCAGCACCTGGTCTGCGCACAGTGCGGCGCCATCCGCGACGTCCACCCCACGGGCAACCCCCTGACGTCGCTCCCGGACACGGAACGCTTCGGCTTCACGATCTCCGGCGTGGAAGTCACCTACCGAGGCGTCTGCCCGGCCTGCGCAACAGCCTGACAAGAGCACCCGAGGGCCCAATCAAGCCCCTCCGGCGATTGAGGAGCGGGGGTCCGGGGGCAGAGCCCCCGAAAGCGGGGCCCGGGGCGGCAGCCCCGCCCGCGGCGGAGCCGCACAATGTCACAGCGGGAAGGGGCGGGTCAGGGGACAAGCCCCACCAGCCCCACCCTCCGCACCTCTTCCACAATCTGACGCCCCGTCATATTCTCTGCGCGTTCATCACCCCGCACCGCGCAAGGGAGCCCCCGTGGGAGACGACCCGCACCCCACCCCACACCCCAAACTCCAGGCCCGCACCCTCACCCGCACCTTCGGCCGAGGCCCCAAGTCCCTCCCCGCCCTCGGCCCCCTCGACCTCGACATCCCCCCGGGCGAGTTCACCTGCATCGTCGGCCCCTCCGGCTGCGGAAAATCAACCCTCCTCCGCATAGCCGCCGGCCTCCTCCGCCCCTCCCAGGGCGAACTCCGCATCCGTACGCAGTCCCCCCGCCCCGCCGCGATGATCTTCCAGGACTACGGCATCTACGACTGGAAGACCGTCCTGGCCAACGTCCGCTTCGGCCTGGACATCCAGCACACCCCCCGCGCGGAAGCGAACGCCAAGGCCCGCGACTGGCTGAGCCGCCTCGGCCTCGCCGACTTCGCCGACGCCTACCCCGCCACCCTCTCCGGCGGCATGCGCCAGCGCGTGGCGATTGCCCGCGCCCTCGCCGTGGAGCCCGAACTCCTCCTCATGGACGAGCCGTTCGCAGCCCTGGACGCCCAGCTGCGCACGATCCTCCAGGACGAACTCCTCGACCTCACCCAGACCACCCGCACCACCACCCTCTTCATCACCCACAGCCTCGAAGAGGCGATCGTCCTTGGCGACCGCGTGCTGGTCATGTCCGCCCGCCCGGGCCGCATCATCGCCGAACGGCGCCCCCCGTTCCCCCGCCCCCGTACGGGCGACATCCGTACGACCCCTGAATTCACCGCCCTCAAGAGCGAGTTGTGGGACCTGCTCCGCACCGAGGTACGCCCGGAGAAGGTACGTACAGAGAAGGCCCCCGCATGACAACTACAGCCGCCACCCACCAGCCCCGGCCCGACCAGGAAGAAGCGGTACTGGTCCGCAAACCGGGGCCACACGAACTCCACCCCGCCCGCACCCACCGCAGGCGCCGCACCCTGGAACTGACCCTGGCGATCGCGGTCCCCCTGGCCCTGGTCCTCCTGTGGCAACTGGCCGCGTACCAGCAGTGGATAGACGACCGCGTATATCCCGCCCCCTCCACGATCCTGTCCGACGGCTGGGACCGCGCAGCCCAGGGCGACCTCTGGCCCGACGTCCGGGCCACCCTCAAGCGCGTGCTCGGCGGCTACGCCATAGGCACCGTCGCGGGTTACGCCCTCGGCCTCCTCATGGGCTCCCTCCCCCTCGTCAGAGCAGCCCTCGAACCTCTCCTCGACGCCCTCTACGTCGTCCCGAAGCTCGCCCTGCTCCCCGTCTTCCTCAACATGTTCGGCCTCGGCGAGGGCCCGCAGATCGCACTCGTCGCCGCCACGGTCTTCTTCTTCGTATGGATCTCAACGATGGCCGCAGTCCTGGCAGTTCCCGTCGGCCACCGCGACGCGGGCCAGGTGTTCGGCGCATCGCCCTGGCAGATGTTCCGCCATGTCCTGCTGCCCGCATCACTCCCCGCGGTCCTCGTCGGCGCACGGATCGCGGCAGGAGTCGCCGTCCTCGTCATCGTCGCCTCGGAACAGATAGCGGCCTCCAACGGCCTGGGCCACCTGATCTTCGACTCCCGCGCGCTCTTCCAGAACGACGTGATGTTCGTCGGCATCGTCTGCGTGGCCGTCCTCGGTGTCCTGTTCTCCGAAGTGGTGCGCATCGCGGGCCGGCTGCTCACCCCCTGGGCCCCACGCGACCGAGGCCGCAGCCAGTCCTGACCGTCCCGCCCGCACGCCCCGTACGGAGGAAACCGGAATGCGCACCCGCACCACCACCCTCACCCTGCTCATGGCCACGGCCCTGCTCACTTCGGCCGGCTGCGCCAAACACGACGACAACGCCCCCGCGTCGGCGGCCGGGCCCCGCACCATCACCGCCGTTCCCGGCTGTACGGCACACGGCTGGACCGACCCGGCCGACCTCGCACCCGACCGCGCACCGGCCCGCTGCGACAAGAACGCCCCCGCCCCCAAGCCCCTCGCCAAGAAGCGCAAGCTGACCGTCGCGACCGGCACCCTGGCCGCCGAGTACGTCGCCCCGCTCGAAATGGCCGTGGAGAAGGGCGAGTTCGCCAAGGAGGGCCTGGACGTCCAGCTGAAGGTCCTCCCCACCCCCGACGCCCTCCCGCTCCTCGCCAAGGGCGACATCGACGCCCAGTGGGCGGCCCCCGAGGCGGCCGTCATGAACGGCATCGACGGCGGCTTCGACATCAAATGGGTGGCCGGCAACTTCTCTCCCGCCCCGGCTTCCAAGAGCGGTCTGTGGGTCCGCCTCAAGGACGGCGAGAGCGCCTCCTCCGTCTCCCTCAAGGGACGCAGGATGGGCACGATGATCGGCAAGGGTTCGGTGATCTCGTACCCGATGGAGAAGGCGCTCAAGGACCACAGCAGCAACCTCACCGACATCGGCTTCCAGCAGCTCGGCTCCGCCGACGTGCTGACCGCACTGCAGAACGGCGGCGTCGACTCGGCCTGGCTGCTCGATCCCATCTGGCGAAAGGTCGACGGGGACGCCAAGTACGCCTTCCTGGGCGGTCAGCCCCAGGGCGAGCCCCTGGGCGGCGTCCTGTTCGGGCCGAGCCTGCTGAACAAGGACCCGGACGCCGGGGTCGCCTTCCTGCGGGCGTACATCCGCACCGTGAACACCTACTTCGCAGGGGACTACAAGTCGGACCCGGCCTTCACCGCCTCCCTCGCCGCCCTCCTCAAGACCGACGAGGCGATCCTCAAGTCGACGCCGTCGCTCCGTATGGACTGGGAGATCCGCAAGGGAACGACGGACCGGCTGCAGAAGGCGTACCGCGACGCGGGCGTCTCGAAGGGCACCCCGCTGCCCGAGGACAAAACGGTGGACCGCTCGCTGTACGCGGAGGCGGTGGGCCACAAACCGTAGATCGAGGAGAGAGCACGACGAAGGCCCGGACTCTTTCGAGTCCGGGCCTTCGGTGCTACTAAGTAGCGGGGACAGGATTTGAACCTGCGACCTCTGGGTTATGAGCCCAGCGAGCTACCGAGCTGCTCCACCCCGCGTCGGTGAACACAACTGTACGTTGCCCCGCCGACCAGCGCAAATCGCTTCTGGCCCGTTACCGCGCAGCCCCCACGGACCCCCACGGTCACCGCAGCGCCACTAAGCGCTGAGCTCCTGCCGCAGCGCCTCGAGCAGCCGTGCCGCCCGCTCCGCGACCTCGGCCGGCCCCAGCTCGGCGGCCCGAGCACACCACTTCTGCCCCTCGACGAGCTCCCCGCGCCGGATGGCGAGGAGCCCTATGCGCAGCGCGGCCCGGCCGTGCCCCGCGTTCGCCGCCCGCGCCCACCACAGCCCGGCCTCGCGCTCGCTGCCCTCGCGGGCCAGCAGCAGCCCGAGGTTGAAGGCGCCGTTGCGGCTGCCCGCCTCGGCGGCCTCGCGGTACCAGCGCGCGGCCCCCTCGACATCGTTGCGGGACGCGGCGAGCATCCCCACGCGGACCTGGGCACGCCGGTGGCCCTGCTCGGCCGCGCGCTCGTACCACTCCTCGCACTCGCTCTTCTCGGTCACCGGCTCGCCGAGGATCGGCGGCCCCGGCGGCGGCATGCGCGAGTCGAGCAGCGCCCCGAGGCGGAAGGCCGCCTCCGCGCTGCCGCCGCCCGCCGCGCACCGCAGATGACGCTCGGCGCTCTGCTCCTCGCCGTCCCTGAGCAGGGCGATTCCGACCTGCAGCGCAGCCTCGGTGTGCCCGGCCGCTGCCGCCCGCTCGTACCAGACGAAGGCCGCCTGGTCGTCGTCGCGGCCGGCGTGCAGGATGCCGAGATTGAACGCGGCGTCCACGCTGCCCGCCTCGGCCGCCTTGGAGAACCAGGGCTCCGCCCCTGCTGGGTCGCCGCCCTGCAGCAGCAGCACGGCCAGCGCGTTGGCAGCCTCCCTGTGACCCGCGTAGGCGGCACGCCGGTACCACTGCTCGGCCTGCGCGTTGCGGTCCTGGGCGGCGCAGAGCAGCGCGAGGTTGTACGCACCGTTCACGTCGCCCGCGTCCATCGCGGCCCGGTACCAGCGCTCGGCGGTCTGCTGCTCACCGCGGGCGGCGTGCAGCGCGCCGAGCGCGTTGGCCGCGTTCCCGTCGCCGTCCTGAGCGGCGCGCAGCCACCACACGGCCGCGCTCTCCTCGTCGCCCGCGTCGCGCAGCAGGAAGCCCAGCGCGCAGGCGGCCCGCGCCTCGCCGTCCTTGGCGGAGGTGAGGTACCAGCGGCCCGCCTCCTTGAGGTCGCCGCGCTTCTCGAGGATCGCCCCGAGGTGCAGGGCGGCCCGCCGGTGCCCGCGCGCGGCCGCCTGCCGGTACCACTGCTCGGCCTCGGCGGCGGGCTTGTCCTCGGTCGCCGCACGGTCCAGGGCGCGCGCGAGCCGGTAACTGGCCTCGCGGTGCCCCTGCTCGGCGGCGGCGCGCAGCCAGCGCTCGGCGCCGACGTCGCTGCGGTGCTCCAGAAGATCGGCCAGGGCGTACGCACCGAGTGCGTGCCCGGACTCGGCGGACTGGCGCAGCCAGTACTCGGCGGCGGGCTCGTCGCCGCGCTCGCGGTAGTGCCGGCCCAGCGCGTGGGCGGCGGCCGCGGAGCCCGCGACGGCGGCGATCCGCCACCATCCGGCGGCCTCGTCGGCGTAGCCGCGCTGATGGAGCAGTACACCCAGGTTGTTGGCGGCTGCCCGGTCGCCCTCGGCGGTGGCAGCGCGCAGGAAGGGTTCTGCACCATCGAGATCGCCGCGGCGCAGCAGCAGGGCACCGAGCGCGCTCATCGCGGCGGCATCGCCGCTCTCCGCCGCACACCGGAAGCGCGCCTCGCTCTCGGCGTCCGTTCCGATATCGGCGTGCGTATGCACAAACCGCCCTGTCTTCAACAGAGTTGCCCTGTCCCCCATAAATACCATCGTCGCACCACCTGCAACCCGCGTACACCTGGTATACCGCAGCCGGTGAGGTCACTTCAGCGTTTTGTCGACATGCCCACAGGGAGACAAGTCAAACATGATCCGGGCCCAACTCCCCCCGCACGGCGGCTTCTTCGGACCGTCACATGACAGAGGCAAACGACCATATGCATGACGAAGGCCCGGATCTCTTTCGAGATCCGGGCCTTGGCCTTCAGTAGCGGGGACAGGATTTGAACCTGCGACCTCTGGGTTATGAGCCCAGCGAGCTACCGAGCTGCTCCACCCCGCGTCGTTGTGTTGCAACCGTACCACGACGCGGGGTGGGTCCTTCTCAGCTCTTCTTGGCCGCCTTCTCGGCGTCCGCAGCCCGCTGCAGGGCGTCCTGCAGGGCGGTCTGCGCCTTGCCGTACGCCTCCCAGTCGCCCTTCTTCAGCGCCGCCTGGCCGTCGTCGTACGCCTTCTGTGCATCGGCGATGGCCTGCTTGGCGGTGGCGTCGCCACCGGTGGGCGGAGGCGTGGTGTTGCCGGTGCCCGGTGGTGGCGTGGTGCCCGCACCGTCCACTCCGAAGACCTCGTTCAGCGCCTCACCGAGGGTGTTGGCGAACGCGGTGGTGTCGCCGTCCGGCGAATCGGCGTCCGCATACGAGACGGCCACCTTCTTCAGCAGCGGATAGTGCGAGTTGTTGCCCTGGGCGTACACCGGCTCGACGTACAGGAAACCGCCGTCGAGCGGCACCGTCAGCAGATTTCCGTACTCGATGTCCGAGTCGGCGCCCTTCATGTCACGCACGAAGTTGGCGACCGCCGGCAGACCGTTGAGCTTGTTCTGCACCTGCTCGGGGCCCGGCACCTCGGACGTCACTCTCAGTAGTCTGATCGTGCCGTAGTCGGGGCTCGACGCATCGGCGTCGACCGCCATGAACCCACCGAGGTTCGGTCTGCCGCTCGGGGTGAAGGTCGTGGTCAGCGAGAACTGCTGGCCCTGCGCCTTCTGCCCGGGCATCTTCATCGACAGGTAGTACGGCGGAACGGCCCGATTGTCCTTCGTGGTCGGGTCGTTGGGCACCTGCCAGGCGTCACTGCCGCTGTAGAACTGCTTGGGGTCGGTGACGTGGTAGCGCGTCAGCAGCTCACGCTGGACCTTGAACATGTCCTGCGGGTAGCGCAGATGGGACATCAGATCCGTGGGGATCTCGCTCTTGTCCTTGACCGTGCCGGGGAACGCCTTCATCCAGGTCTTGAGGACCGGGTCCTCGTTGTCCCACTGGTAGAGCTTGACGTCGCCGGTGTACGCGTCGACGGTCGCCTTCACCGAGTTCCGGATGTAGTTGACCTGGTTCTGCTGGGCGACCACCGCACGCTGGTTGTCGGTCAGCGAGTCGGCTGTGGTGTCGCCGAGCGTCGTGCGCGACGCGTACGGGTAGCCGTTGGTCGTTGTATAGGCGTCGACCACCCACTGGATCTTCCCGCCGACCACTGCCGGATAGGCGTCGCCGTCGATGGTGAGCCAGGGGGCCACCGCCTCGACGCGCTGCTTCGGGGTGCGGTTGTAGAGGATTTTCGAACCGTCGCCGATGGCTCCGGAGTAAAGGATCTGGGGCTCACCGAGCGTCACGGCGTACGCCGCACGGTTGAGCGGGTTGGAGAGACTGACCCCGCTCTTGCCTGCGTAGCTGGTGGTCTTCTCGCCGTTGTCCTCGTAGTCGAGTTCCTTCTGCGGACCGCCGACGATCGAGTACTGCGTGGTCTTCTCGCCGTAGTAGATCCGCTGCTGGTACTCGCCGAGGTTGCCGGTGGTCGGCAGACCGGACTCCGTGAAGACCGGCGCACCGTTGGAGTCGGTGGCCGTGCCCTTGGCCGTGATCGCGCCGTAGCCATGGGTGTAGGTGAAGTGGTCGTTGATCCAGTTGTGCTTCTGGATGCCCGCGATGTTCAGCTCGCGCAGGCCGATGACCGTGTCCTGGCCCTTGTAGCGGTCGACGTCCAGGGTCGCCGGGAAGCCGTAGTACTTCCGCTTCTGCTCCAGCTGCTGGAAGGTCGGCGAGACGACGTTGGGGTCTATCAGCCGGTAGCTGGCAGCCAGATCGGCGTCCGCACGCTGCTTGGCGGTGTCCTTCGTGCTGCTCTTGCCCGAGTAGTCCGCGACATCCGTGCCCGCGATGCCGTACGCCTTGCGCGTGGCATCGATGTTCTTCTGGATGTACGGCGCTTCCTTGGCCTGCTCATTGGGCTGGACCGTGAACTTCTGCACGATCGCCGGGTAGAGCCCGCCGATGAGGATCGCCGAGAGCACCATCAGACCGAAGCCGATCATCGGCAGCTGCCAGGTGCGGCGCCACAGCGTCGCGAAGAACAGCAGGGCGCAGATGACGGCGATGCAGAAGAGGATCGTCTTCGCCGGGAGATAGGCGTTGGCGTCCACGTACCGCAGACCCGTCCAGTTGCCGGTGGCCTTGAAGTCACTGGACTTGACCGCCAGTCCGTACCGGTCCAGCCAGTACGCGACGGCCTTGAGCGTGACGAAGACACCGAGCAGCACCGAGAGGTGGCCGGTGGCCGCCGCCGTGGCGCGCGCTCCGGGGCTCGTGACGCGCAGTCCGCCGTACAGGTAGTGCACGAGGGCGGCGGCGATCAGCGAGAGCACGGCGGCCGCGAAGCCGAAGCCGAGCAGGAAGCGGTACCAGGGCAGGTCGAAGGCGTAGAACGACACGTCCAGGTGGAACTGCGGGTCCTTCTGGTCGAAGGACACGCCGTTGACGAACATCAGCCAGGTGCGCCACTGGCCCGACGCGGAAGCACCCGCGATCAGGCCGACGAGCGCGGTGATCCCGAGCAGCAGCCATTTCCTGTACGGCTGGATGCCCATCCGGTAGCGGTCGAGCGACTGCTGCTCCATGGACATCGCGCTGAGCGGCGGCCGCAGCCGGTACGCCAGCCAGATGTTCACGCCGACCGCGGCCGCCATGAGCAGGCCGAAGACGAGGAAGAGCCCGATCTTGGTCCACAGGGTGGTGGTGAAGACCGAGGAATAGTGGACTGAGCGGTACCAGAGCCAGTCGGTCCAGAATCCCGCGAACATGACGAACGCCATGGCCAGTACGGCCAGTACGCCCAGTGTCATGAGCAGGGTCCGGGCGCGCCGGGACGGCCGGCCCACTCTGATCCGTGGCCCGGTCGGGCCTCCGCCGCGGTCCGGCATCTGGAAAGCCAACGTGCGCACCTCGAAGTTCGCGGTCGTGTCGAACGGGCCCCGCGATCGTAGAGCCCACTCATGCAACTTACTGAGGCTTTACTCAGTTCCCGTTGGCGGGGTGGAACAGGGCAGGATATTGACCATGTCCAACACGACCCCCTCAGGGCCCCCGATGGCCGCAAGTCCACTGACCGTCGCAGTGCTCGAAATCGACGAGTACGCATCCGGGCTCGGCTGGGACCAGCCGGCCCGTCTCTTCGCCCTCGTCGACACCGCGAAACTCCGCTCCCAGGAGCCCGGCATCGCCGCCCAGCTCGGCCTCGACACCGACGGACCGGCCCCTGCCGGACTGACCCCGGTGGAGCAGGACGAGATCCCCGCCTCCACCCCGCTCGACGAATTCCTCGGCACGATCGCCTGGCCCGATGCGGTGGCCGGGTGCGCGATGACGGTGGAGCGGCTCATGCTTCCGCCGTCCGCGGAGGCATCCGTACCGGAAGGAATGAACGACGCCCAGCTGGCCGCGTGGGTGGCCAAGCACCCGGAGCGCCAGGAAGTGCGGATGACCGTGGCGGTCCTGCGCAACGGCAAGCGCGAATCGGCGCTGCGGCTGCGCGAGAAGGACTCCCCGAACGACGTCCTCACCGGCGCCGACCTGGTGCCGGGCCTGGCCGAGGCTCTCGCCGCCACTTTCGAGGCGTAACCGCGCGCTCTAGCCTGCCGAGCAGCTCGGCAGGCTGGACGTCTCGCCCGCACGGATCTTGGCGAGCGACTTCGTCGCGTCGTCGATGTTCTTCACCTTCACCAGCTTGAGGCCGGAGGGGGTGTCGGAGGCGGCGTCGGCGCAGTTGTCGCTCGGCGTCAGGAAGTACTGGGCGCCCGCGTTCCGTGCGGCGATCAGCTTCATCTCGATACCGCCGATCGGGCCGACCGCACCCTTGTCGTCGATGGTGCCGGTGCCCGCGATGAACTTGCCGCCCGTCAGTTCACCGGGCGACAGCTTGTCCACGATGCCGAGGGAGAACATCAGACCCGCGCTCGGGCCGCCCACGTCGGCGAGCGAGATGTCGATGGTGAACGGGAACGTGTGGTCGGTGCCGGCCGTGATGCCGACGACCGCACGGCTCTTGCCGGTCTCGGGGTCGGTGGCCTTCTTGGTGGTGATGGCGACCTGCTCGGTCTCCGTCGCCTCCTTGCCCGCCTTCTCCGCCGCGGCTGCCTTCTTCGCCGGGACGATGGTGAACACGACCTTCTCGCCGGGCTCGCGCTTGGTCACCAGCTTCGCGACGTCCTTGGGCTCCTTGACCACCGTGCCGTCGACCGACTTGATGACATCGCCCGCGTGCAGCCTGCCCTCGGCGGGGCTGTCCTTGACGACGGTGGAGACCACGACACGGGACTTCACCGGGATGCCCAGTTCGGTGAGGGCCGAGACCTTGGCGCTCTCCTGGGACTGGCTGAACTCCTCGGCGTTCTCCTGGGTGGACTGCTGTTCCGTCTTGCCGTCCGGGTAGAGCGTGTTGTGCGGCACCACGAGGTTGTCGTGTGCCAGCCAGCCGTAGACCGCCTCGACGAGGTTCATGTTGTAGTCCGCACCGGTGACCCTGACCGTCGTCATGTTGAGATGACCCGAGGTCGGATAGGTCTGGTGGCCGGAAATGCTCAGTACGGGCTGGCCGTTCACTTCACCCAGGGTGTTGACCGTCGGTCCGGGGCTCATCTCCGCGTACGGAACCTTGATGAGCACCCCGGCGCAGAGCAGCGCGATGAGGACGAGGGTGGAGGCGAGCATCGTCGCAGTGCGGCGTGGCATGGAACGACAGTACGGGACGGGTCTGTCAGCGCACCGCTGGGGCCGGTCCGTACGGGGGCTGCGTCAGCTGCTGTGTTCCTTCTCCATCGCCTCACGGAACCGGGCGTATCCGGCCAGTTCGGAGACGTCGCCGGTCGTGCGGTGCCGACCGGCCCAGCTTCCCCATATCGCCGCGCCGACGGCGGCCAGCAAGGGGATCAGCAACCACGAGAGTGCTGCCATTGCGTCCTCCGGGCCCCGTGTGTGCTGAACGTGCTGATCAGCAGATTAACCATCCAGTGGTTCAACGCTCGTTGCTGGGGTCCGGTTACGCAAATCAGCACTCTCCGGCGCCGACCCATTCCTCCGTACCGTCGGAGAACTTCTGGTGCTTCCAGATCGGGACCTCGTGCTTGAGGTCGTCGATCAGCTTGCGGCACGCCTCGAACGCCTCGCCGCGGTGCGGGCAGGAGACGGCGACGACCACGGCCAGGTCGCCCACCGCGAGGTCGCCCACGCGGTGGACCGCGGCCAGCGCCCGTACCGGATAGTCCGCGACGACCTTCTCGGCGACGCGTCGCATCTCCGCCTCGGCCGAGGGGTGGCAGGAGTATCCGAGGGCGTCGACGTCCGCGCCCCCGTCGTGGTTGCGCACGGTGCCGACGAAAAGCGCGGTGCCGCCCGCGGCGTCGTCGCCGACCGCCTGGAAGACCTCGTCGAGGCTCAGCGGGGTGTCGCGGATCGCCAGCAGCCGGATGGGGTCCTGCGCGGCCTGCTCGCCCGGGTGGTCATGGGTGTTCGCCATGGCACCCATCGTGCCGTACGGCACTGACATCGCGGAATGGCGTTTTCGACCGGCCCGCACGTGTCGCGGTTGGAGCCTCCTACCAGCGCCGGCCGGTCAGATGCGCCGGCGCGCCTTTCTGGCCCGCCGCACCACCGCGGCGGCGCCGAGCAGCGCCACCGTCGCGCCTGCCGCACCCGCGGCCGTCGCGTCCTTGCGGCCCAGCCGGCGGCCGGCCACCGTGTGGCGGCCCGCGACCTCGGCGAGGAGTTCGGCGAGAACCTCCTCGTTGGTCCACTGGGGGCGCCAGCCCGCGTCATGGAGGCGGCCGACGCTCACCACCCAGGGGTGCATCGTGTACGCCAGGTCGCCCGCAGGGGAGGGCGTGAGGCCGATCCGGTGCAGCCGGGCCGCGGCTCCGAGCGCGACCGCCGACGGCAGCTCCATGCGGCGGGTCCCGCTGAGCTCCTCGACCTCCTCCTGCTCCAGCCAGCCGTCGCAGCCGACGGCGAACTCGCCGTCGACCTTCTCCAGGACGGCGTACTCCAGGGCGCTCACCAGGTCCTCGACGTGGCAGAACTGCCAGGTGGGGCGGGACCCGGTGACGACCAGCAGGCGCGGCGACTCGAAATAGCGGGTCAGCGCGGTGTCCGTACCGCCGACCAGGACCGCGGGACGTACGACGGTGACGTTGAGGCCCGGGTGGGCGCGGGGGGCGCGGCGGCCCAGGCGCTCGATCTCCAGGAGGTCGCCGACGCCGGTCGCCTCGGCGGTGGCGCGCAGCTCGGCGTCCTCGGAGAGCGGGATGTCGTTGTCCTCGAGCGCCCCGTAGACCATGGCGGAGGTGCACAGGACCACACGGTGGACCCCGGCGGCAGCGGCCGCGGTGAGGACGGTCTGCGTTCCCCGGACGTTGTAGGCCGTACGGGCGGCGGGGTCGGTCTCCAGGTCCAGGTCGAGCGCCAGGTGGACCACCACGTCGGCGCCGCGCAGCTTCTCGGCGATCGCCGGGTCGCGTACGTCCAGGATCTGCCACTGCGCCTCGGAGACATCGCCCCGGCGCTCGTCGATGGCGATGACCTGCTTGATCTCCTCCGAGGCCGCGAGGCGCTCCGTCAGCAGCGCGCCGACGCCGGAAGCGGCGCCGGTGACCGCGACGACGGGCCCCTTGGGCGTGGAGGTTGAGAGGTTTCGCGCTGCGCGAACCTGAGGATCTGGGGAACTCACCGGGCGTCTCCAGCGGTTGTCTTCAGTACGTACGCGAAACGACACGTACGGACCAGGTGGCGTCCATCCTGCCGCAGGCCGTGACTCGGCGGAGCACCGAGCCCGAAAGCCGGGCACGCCCTTACGCTGGTCGTGTAGTCGGGCAAGCCGCTGTCGACCGTCCGGTCGGTGGCCCTACGAGCCGAGGAAACCCGTGAGTGACACCCCATTCGGATTCGGCGTTCCGCCGGAGGAGCCGGAAGACGGCGACGAGGGCAGGAACAAGGGCGGGCAGGGCGGCGACGGTGTTTCCGGACCCGCGAATCCGTTCGGGTTCGGTCCCGGGGCCGGCGGCGACAACCCCTTCGCCGCGATGTTCGGTTCGATGAACCCGAACGACCTGGGCGCAGCCTTCCAGCAGCTCGGCCAGATGCTCTCCTACGAGGGCGGTCCCGTGAACTGGGACATGGCCAAGGACATCGCACGCCAGACGGTCGCCCAGGGCACCGCCGACGGCACCAAGGACGCCAGCGTGGGCCCCGCCGAGAAGTCCGCGGTCGAAGAGGCCGTACGGCTGGCCGACCTGTGGCTGGACGGTGCGACCTCGCTGCCCTCGGGTGCGAGCACGGCCGTGGCCTGGAGCCGCGCCGAGTGGGTCGAGGCGACCCTCCCGGTGTGGAAGGAGCTCGTGGACCCGGTCGCCGAGCGTGTCGGCGCGGCCATGGGCGGCGTACTGCCCGAGGAGATGCAGGCCATGGCGGGCCCGCTGCTCGGCATGATGCGCTCCATGGGCGGCGCGATGTTCGGCCAGCAGATCGGCCAGGCCGTGGGCGTGCTCGCGGGCGAGGTCGTCGGTTCGACCGACATCGGTCTGCCGCTCGGGCCGGCCGGCAAGGCCGCTCTGCTGCCGCTGAACGTGGAGGCGCTCGGCAAGGACCTGGGCATCGACAAGAACGAGGTGCGGCTGTACCTGGCGCTGCGCGAGGCCGCCCACCAGCGGCTCTTCGCCCATGTGCCGTGGCTGCGCTCGCACCTGTTCGGTGCGGTCGAGGGGTACGCACGCGGGATCAAGGTCGACACCAGCAAGCTGGAGGACGTGGTCGGCCAGTTCGACCCGCAGTCCCCCGAGCAGCTGCAGGAGGCTCTCCAGCAGGGCATGTTCCAGCCGGAGGACACCCCCGAGCAGAAGGCGGCGCTGGCCCGGCTGGAGACGGCGCTCGCGCTCGTCGAGGGCTGGGTGGACGCGGTGGTGCACGAGGCCGCGAAGTCCCGGCTGACGTCGGCGGACGCGCTGCGCGAGACGCTGCGCCGGCGCCGTGCGTCCGGTGGTCCCGCCGAGCAGACCTTCGCCACGCTGATCGGCCTGGAACTGCGTCCCCGCAGGCTCCGGGACGCCTCCAGGCTGTGGGCCTCGCTCACGGACGCCCGGGGTGTCGACGGGCGTGACGCGCTCTGGGAGCACCCGGACATGCTGCCGACGGCGACCGACCTGGACGACCCGGACGGCTTCGTCCACCACGAGCAGCTGGACTTCTCGGAGCTGGACAAGATGCTCGGCGAGGCCGCCGACCAGAACCGGCCCAAGAAGGACGGCCCCGACGAGACCGAAGAGGACGACTCCGCGAAGTGACGCTGCACGACGACGCCGCCCTCGTACTGAAGGCGTACGAGGGCACGGCGGAACAGGCAGAGCTGCGCCAGGTCTACCTGGACCATCTCTCCGCGCACCCGGACGGGATGTGGAAGGCCTGCGAGGCCGGGCACCTCACGGCGAGCGCGCTGGTGGTGGACGTGGAGCGCGGTCGCGTTCTGCTCACCCTCCACAAGAAGCTGCAGATGTGGCTCCAAATGGGCGGTCACTGCGAGCCCGGCGACGCGTCGCTGGCCGTCGCGGCGCTGCGCGAGGCGACGGAGGAGTCCGGCATCGAGGGGCTGACGCTGCTGCCCGGCGGCCCTGTCACCCTTGACCGGCATGCGATTCCGGCGCCCTGCAACTGGCATCTGGACGTCCAGTACGCGGCGCTGGCGCCGGCCGGGGCGGTGGAGGCGATCAGCGAGGAGTCGCTGGACCTGCGCTGGTTCGCCTACGACGAGGTGGCGGCCGTGGCCGACGCGTCCGTCGTGCGGCTGGTGGAGCAAACGCGTCGCCGGACGGGTTAGA
Organism: Streptomyces sp. NPDC050738; assembly: GCF_040654175.1. Classification (NCBI taxonomy): domain Bacteria; kingdom Bacillati; phylum Actinomycetota; class Actinomycetes; order Kitasatosporales; family Streptomycetaceae; genus Streptomyces; species Streptomyces sp. NPDC050738. The sequence goes on from NZ_JBFAHN010000006.1 coordinate 363,073, forward strand.
GAATCAAGCCCGTCCGGCGATCGAAGACGAAGCGCCCACAGGGCGCGCCCCGCTAGCTCCAGGCGTTGCCCTGGTTCTGGCCGCGCGCGCCCTGCTGACCCATGCCGTACTGGGCGGCCAGCCCCTGTCCGATCTGCGCTCCCTGCGGGGGCATCACCTCGGACGGCTGGACGAGCGCGAACCCCTGGCCCAGGAAGCTCAGCTCCCAGCCCTCACCGGTGTTGCCACGCCTGCGCATGACCGACGAGGAGTGGGTCTGCGCCTGCATCTGCACTCGCAGCGAGGCCGACCAGGCGACGACGGCGTCCGCGTCGGCGTTGACGTACTTGTCGGCCGTGACCTGCATCATCAGCGGCTGGCCCGAGGTCATCAGCGCGACCTTGCCCTGGCCGGTGATGTTGAGCTGGTACTTGCCCGAGCCGGAGATCCCGTACTGGCTGTCCACCGCGACGACGGTGTAGCTCAGCGAGGAGTCCATGGCGAGGACGTAGGCGCTGTCCACGACCAGTCCGTCGTGGTCGACGTCCACGACATGGACGTGCTGGGCGAGGTTGGCGAAGTAGACCGTCCCCTGTCCCGAGCAGCGCATCAGGTCGAGGCCCTCACCGGTGACGGCGCGGGCGCGGCCCTGCTGGTTGGAGCGGTACTCGCCGTCGAATTCGACCAGCCCCTGGTAGGCGACCATCGATCCCTTGCGGGCGAGTACGTCGTCGTGCCCGGCCAGCACGACCCGCAGGAGCTGCGGGTTCTGTGCGCTGTACCGGTCCTGGGTCTGCTGTTCCGTATAGCTGAAAAGCGGGCTCTGCATGGTGTGTTCGCTCCCCTCAGCCCCGGGCCCGCAGGCGGTCCGTGCTGTCCTCGCTCGGCTGTACGACGACGATTCCCTCGCCGGAGAAGCCCATCTGGTACGCCTCTCCGCTGCCCCGCCCGATCAGGGAGGACGCCTTGAAGCTGCGCTTGCCCTTCACCTTGAGGTTCGGGGACCAGGCGACGAGCGCGTCCGGGTCGACATACGTCTCGTCGTCGCCGCGGCCGCAGTCGACGACGACCGGTGTGCCGCGCGAGGTGACGGCGACCCAGCCGGTGCCGGACACCTTGACGTTCCACAGGCCCTGGCCCGCGAATTTGGCGAGGCCCTTGACCCGCTCGACGCCCCACTGGAGGGACGCGTCGAGGGCCAGGAGGTTGGTGCCGTTGACGGAGAGGGCGTCGTTGTTGAGGTTGATGACGACGATGTCCGCGCCGTAGTCCGCGAGGTAGAGCAGTCCGTCGCCGGAGCACTTCATCAGAGGTGCGCCCTCGCCGGTGATCCAGTCGCGGGCGATCTGGCGGACGGCGGGCGGATTCGGCTCGTACTGCACGAAGCCCTCGTACGCGACCATCGAACCGGTGCGGGCGAGAAGGTCGTTGCCGGTCTGCATGGCGACCTTGAGCATGGTGCTGCCGTGGTTCTCCATGCGGGCGGCGATCGGGGTCGGGGCGAAGCCCGCGAGTTGCTGCTGTGTCATGACGGGCTCCCTCAGACCTCGTAGGGCTGGACGACGATGAAGTTGCCGGGTGCGCCCCGGAACTGGAGGTTCACGGTCTCGCCGCTGTGCCCCGGATAGGAGTTGCGGCGCAGCCTGACCTGGCTGGAGACGATCACCTGGGATGCCGCCGACCAGGCCACGATGGCGTTGGAGTCGGCGAAGGTGGTGGGGGTGACGGGGAGGACGACCGGGGTGCCGTGCGTCTTGACGATCACCGTCCCCGTGCCCTGGAAGAGCATCGTGAACAGGGCGCCGCCCGGGATGCCGTGGCCCTCGATCCTGCGGACCTCGTGCTGCAGCGTCTCGTCGAAGGCGAGGACGTTCTCGGCGGAGACACAGATGCCGTCGCCCTGGAGCTCGATGGAGTGCAGATGGGCGCTGTTCTCGGCGAAGAAGATCTGCCCCTGGCCCGTGCAGCGCATCAGCTGCATCTCCTGGCCGGTGGCATTGCCGACGATCCGGCCGGCGAAACCGGCGCCCTTGTAGCCGAAGTCGACCTTGCCCTGATACATCACCATGCTGCCCTGGCGGGCGAGGACGGGGGTGGCGTCGGCGCTGAGGTCGGCGCGCATCAGGTAGTGGTTCTGCGCGGTCCAGCGCTGACCGGTGGGCGCCTCTCGGTACTTCTGCAGGGCGACCTGGAGACCTGCGCCCGGCTGACCCTGCCCCTGGGGTGCGGGCTGTCCGTAAGGCGCGGGCTGTCCGTAAGGCGCGGGCTGTCCGTAAGGAGCCGGAGCCTGGCCCGGGACCTGGCCGAACTGCGGCTGCTGGGGCGGCTGCTGGCCGTACGGAGCCGGTGCCGGGACAGGCGGCGGGACCGGCCCTGCCTGGGTCGGCATCGGCGGCATCGGCGCGGCGATGGTCGGCGCGGCGTGCACGGGCGGCGGGCTGTACGGAGCGGGCGCCGGGGCCTGGGGGGCCTGCGGCGGGGCACCGAACGACGGAGCCGGCTGCGGGGGCTGGGCCTGCTGCGGCGGGGCGGCAGGCGCGCCGAACGCGGGGGCCGGGGCTGCGGGAGCGCCGAACGCGGGGGCGCCGAACGCAGGCGCGGCAGCCGGGGGCTGCGCGGCCGGTTCCTCCTCCGCGACTTCACCGCCGAAGTTCTTCAGCAGCGCGTCGAGCCCGCCGTCGAAGCCCTGGCCGATGGCGGCGAAACGCCATACGTCCTTGAGGTAGAAATCGCCCAGCATGACCGCGCGCTCGGTGGTGAACTCCGCACCCGTGAAGGCGTACCGGACGACCTCCTCACCACCCGCGACGATCCGGATGTACCCGGGGCCGACCTGCGACATCTGCCCCGCACCGTCGACTGTCGCGGTGAAGGAGAGCTTGTGGATGCCGGCCGGGATCCGGTCGAGGGTGACGCGGAACGACTCTGTGTCACCGGACTGCGCGCCGAGGAGCTGGATCGACTCCTCGGGCGATTTCGGCTGGTTGAAGAAGATGAAAAACCGGTCGTCGGAGAGCTGTTCATTGGCGTCGAGGCCGAAGCAGCTGATGTCGAAGGTCAGTCCGGGACCGGCGATCTGCACACCTACGTACAGATCCGTCCCCGCTGTGAGGTCACTGATCTTGGCCTTGTGGCCGCGCTGGAATTCCCTGGCCATGCGTAACGACCGTCCCCCATCCGGATGGTGATTGCGTCGCGCCAGGCTAACGGCAAAACCTGAGATCCGGACAAGTGGGGGCGGACCCGGTACAGGGCCGGTACACAATCACGCAGCGTCACTCGCCGCGCGCCGCCGGAAGATGCGGGAGACGGTCGGCGGCGACAACCCCTTCGAGGTAGCCCCGGGCACGCTCGGTGCGCGGATAGGCCTCGAGCAGCTGCCAGAAGCGCGGGCCGTGGCCGGGCACCAGGAGATGGGCCAGCTCATGGACGAGGACGTAGTCCAGGACGTATTCCGGCATGCCCTGCAAGCGGTGGGAGAGCCTGATCGATCCCTCGGCGGGGGTGCAGGAGCCCCAGCGGGTGTTCTGATTGGTCACCCATCGCACCGAGTCGGGCCGTGCCCGGCCTTCGAAATACTGCTCCGACAACCGCTCGGCACGCTCGGTCAGTTCCGCGTCCCCGAGAATGCGTTTGCTCTCCTGGGCGGCAAGTTTGTCGAGCATCACGCCCACCCAGCGCTGTTCCTCCGCCTCCGACATCCGGGCCGGGATCAGCACGATGGTGCGGTCACCCTCCCGGTACGCAGAGACCGTTCTGCTGCGCCGGGCTGATCGGCGGACCTCGACCGCGCTCGTCGCCGAGCCGCGGGGCGGCTGGCTTTTCGCGCTGCGCGGTGGACTTCCGGCGGTGTGCAGTGGGTCGACGGGCACGCCCCGACGTTACCCGCTGTCAGTGGGGGAAGTCCCGCCTCCGGGGCGGTTGGACCGTGATCCATCACGTGCGCGCACCATTTGAACGACTAATACCACAGGCCTGTGGATAACTTTCCGCACTCCTCGCCCGCCTCCTGCATTCTGATCAAACGGGTCCGACGGGGGGATCCGACGAGGACGGAACGGGGGTGGTCCGTGTGCATCCGATGGTGAAGCCGGCGCTGCGGCGCGCATGGCGGGAGAGGGACCGTGTGCAGTTCGGGGTGACACCCGCGCATGCGGTGGTTCTCGGCCCGGTGGACCCGGCGACAGGGTGCCTTCTCGCTCTGCTGGACGGCACACGCGGGCTGGATCTGCTGCGGGAGGAGGCCAGGAAGCTGGATCTGCCGGACGGCCATGTCGACTCGCTGGTCGCCGAGTTGGAGAAGGCGGGTGTGCTGGACGATCCGCCCGGGCACAGTGCGGCGGTCGATGCGCTGAGGAATCGGGACGGCGCACTCGACAGGCTGCGGCCCGATGCGGCGTCCCTCTCCACCGTCCATCCGGAACCGGGCGGCGCACTGGAGCGGCTGGCGGCGCGCCGTGCGGTCCGGGTGCAGGTGCGGGGCGCGGGGCGGGTCGGCGCGGCGATCGCGGCGGTGCTCTCGGCCTCCGGGGTCGGGCACGTCGAGGTGCTGGACGGAGGGCGTACGGAACCGTGGGACATCGCCCCGGGTGGGCTGCCCGAGGAGGCCGTCGGCGAGCGGCGGGATGTCTCGGCCCGGCGATTGGTGCGGCGTGTCGCGCCCGGCGCGCCGCCGCGGGCGGCAAAGACACCGCAGGCCGGTGCAGGGGGTGAGCCAGGACTCGCCCTGGTCGTCGTCGCACCGCGGGACGGCTTCGACGCGTATGTGCCGGATCCTGGCATGGCAGCGGACTGGGTCGCGGCGGGGACACCTCATCTGTACGCGGGGGTGATCGAGGGAACGGGTGTGGTGGGGCCGCTGGTCCTGCCGGGCGGGTCGGCGTGCGCGGGGTGTCTCGCGCTGCAGCGGGCCGACCGTGATCCAGGGTGGCCGCGGATGGTGGCGCAGTGGCGGTCCGGTCGGCGCTCCACTGCGGTGGCCTGTGATCTGGGTCTGGCCACGACGGTGGCCGGACTGGCCTCGGCCCATGCGCTGTCGTATCTCGACGGGGGTCTGCCCGCGACGACGGGATCGAGGTGGGAGGCGTCGCTTCCGCTCCTCGACTGGCGTGCGGCGCGGATCCCGCCGCATCCGGAATGCGGCTGCGGCGCAGCTGGGAACAGCGCTGCTGGGAAGACTGGAGGGGAGCGGGCCTCGGGGGCCGGGGCGCGGCACGCCACAATGGCCGGGTAACCGCCGTACGCACCACGGCAGTCTGGGAAATGGAGGGGCGCATGTCTGATCTTCCCCGGAAGGCGGTCACTCGTACTGCCAAACTGGCCGCCCTCCCCTTGGGCTTCGCCGGCCGTGCCACCTGGGGCCTGGGCAAGCGGATCGGCGGCAAGTCCGCGGAGATCGTGGCGCGCGAGCTGCAGCAGCGCACCGCGGAACAGCTGTTCAAGGTCCTGGGTGAGCTGAAGGGCGGCGCCATGAAGTTCGGGCAGGCGCTCTCCGTCTTCGAGTCGGCACTGCCCGAGGAGGTCGCGGGGCCCTACCGGGCGGCGCTGACCAAGCTGCAGGAGGCGGCTCCGCCGATGCCGACCCGTACGGTCCACTCCGTACTGGAACAGCGGCTCGGCGAGCAGTGGCGGGAGCTGTTCCTGGAGTTCGAGGAGAAGCCCTCGGCCGCCGCCTCGATCGGGCAGGTGCATCGGGCGGTGTGGCATGACGGGCGCGAGGTCGCGGTGAAGGTGCAGTACCCGGGGGCCGGTGAGGCGCTGCTCTCGGATCTCAATCAACTGGCCCGGTTCGCGCGGCTGCTCGGCCCGTTGATCCCGGGCATGGACATCAAGCCGCTCATCGTCGAACTGCGCGACCGGGTGTCGGAGGAGCTGGACTACGCACTGGAGGCGCAGGCCCAGCGGGACCATGCGGCGGAGTTCGCGGGGGACCCCGATGTGATGGTGCCGGATGTGGTGCACCAGGTCGATCAGGTGCTGGTGACGGAGTGGATCGACGGGATACCGCTGGCCGAGATCATCACGGAGGGCACGGAGGAACAGCGCGACAGGGCAGGGCAGTTGCTGGCCGGGTTCCTCTTCTCCGGTCCCGCGCGCACGGGGCTGCTGCACGCCGATCCGCATCCGGGCAACTTCCGGCTGCTGCCGCCGCACGAGGGTGCGGAGGAAGAAGGGTGGCGGCTGGGGGTGCTGGACTTCGGGACGGTGGACCGGCTGCCCGGGGGGCTTCCGACCACGATCGGGGACTCGCTGCGGATGACCATCGAGGGCGATGCGGAGGCGGTGTACGAAATGCTCCGCGACGAGGGGTTCGTGAAGGAGTCCATAGATCTCGACCCGGACGCGGTCCTGGACTATCTGCTGCCGATCATCGAGCCGGCCCAGGCGGAGGAGTTCACCTTCAGCCGCGGCTGGATGCGGGCGCAGGCGGCCAGGATCGCCGATCCCCGCTCCCCCGCCCACCAGTTGGGCAAGCAGCTGAATCTGCCGCCCAGCTATCTGTTGATCCACCGCGTGACGCTGAGCACCATCGGGGTGCTCTGCCAGCTGGGTGCGACGGTGCGGCTGAGGGACGAGCTGGAGACCTGGCTGCCGGGGTTCCTGCCGGAAGAGGCGCCTGAGGCGTGAACGCACCCGTGGGGCCGGCCCTTTCGGACCGGCCCCACGGGAGGCGTATCTCTTGTACCGCATGCCGCTTACTGCACGAGGTACTACTGCATGACGGCCATGGCCAGCGCGCGGCGGGCGCGCTGGGAGGCGCGCTCGGCACGGCGCTGCAGGCGCCGGGCGGACATCAGGCGCAGGGCCCGACGTTCCATCTCGGCTTCACGCAGCCGCTCGTGCATATGTGAACGAGCCATGGCTTCTGGGATGAGTTGCATCTCGAGGGTCCTGTTCTTGCGCGAGGCGGTCGCGCCGATGGTGGTGACGACGGGGGTTGCGGAGCCGGACGGCTCGTTGGCGGAGGTGCTCATGGGGTCCTGCTTCTGAGGTTCGTGTGTGCTGGGTCGGTCGATGGTTCCGGAGCCGGTGAGGTTCATGCCGCGACCGGGTTCTTGCGCGGACGGCCACGGGGACGCTTGCGGGCGACGACGACGCCCTGGACGAAGAGCTCGCCACCCCAGACACCCCACGGCTCGCGACGCTCCTTGGCGCCGGCGAGGCAGGCCTCGACCAGCGGGCAGGTGCCGCAGAGGGCCTTGGCGTACTCGACGTCGGCCGGGGTCTCGGCGAAGAAGACCTCGGGGTCGTACGAACGGCAGGGGACGGGGGCGCCGAGGTTCTCGATGGCGTCGTCGAGAGCGGTGAGCGCGGTGAGCGGAGTCAAGGTGGGGTCCTTCTGGGCGTCAGGGGGCGGGAGTGTCTGGGAGGGCGGTACGGACGGGGCGTGCACTGCCGTCTGCGCTGTGGTCTGCGCTGCGGTCTGCAGGGTGGTCTGCACGGTGGTTTCGTTCCTCGTCTGGTCGTTCCGGTCTGTTTGACCGGAGGTTGCTGGTGGCCCAGAACAAACAAAAGGGCCGCGGATCCCGGGTGGGGTTCCGCGGCCCTGAAGGCGCCTGCCTGACTGAATCAGGCTGGATCACTCCAGGGTTCGAGCCCGCGGAAGGCCCACATCTTGTGGTGGTGCTGTGTCGTCTGCTGCTGCGTCTTGCTTCCGAGTCCGGCACCGGTTGCCGCAAACGCATAGGCCTTGGCCTGTGCCTTCGCTACTGCTGCTTCCGGTGCCTGGGTCGGTCGCTCATTACGCTCCCGGACGGGGAAGCTCGACAGGGCGACAGGGCTGACGGCAGAGATGCCGGACAGACCGGTGGCGCGAAGCGAGGAGCCGAGCGGGCAGGTGGCGACGACCGAGGAATCGGTCATTTTGGTGAAGTCGATGATGATTGCCACTGGTCTCGCCTCCTCTCGGCGTCTCGAGGACCTCGGCCCGGAGGCCTGGTCCCATACGTATATGGGTTAAGTACAGCACGGAGTCAGGGCTTCAGAGAAGACGCTGTTCCCGTGATGAAGAACCTATGGGGGTTCCTGGGGCGTGCGCAAACTATTTTCTCGACGATTTTCCCTCAGTCGTCCTCGGAGCTTTCTCCAAGCTCCTGACCTGCACAGATCGCCAGGACGTCCGAACCGAAACGATCCATCTTGCGGACACCGACTCCGGAGATCATCGTGAGCTCGCCGCCGGTGGACGGCACGGTCTCGGCGATCGCCATCAGTGTCTTGTCCGTGAACACGCAGTATCCGGGCTGTCCCAGCGCCTTCGCCTGGACCGCCCGCCAGTCGCGCAGCCGTTCGTAGAGGCCCTCGTCCATGTCCGAGGGGCAGTCCTCGCAGCGCATCAGTTTCATCTCGCCGCCGTCGTTCAGCGCCTTGCCGCAGACCCGGCAGCGGACGGGGCCGCGCTTCTTGCGGCGCAGGCCCGCGCCCGGGGCCGCGGACTCCGTGCCGGGCGCCGTGGAACCGCCCCGCTCGATGCCACCGCTGCCGCCCGCACTGCGTGCGCCCGATGCCACGGTGCCCGGGCGCAGGCCCGTCAGGAAGCGGCTGGGGCGGCGGGAGGCCCGGCCGCCCGGAGCGCGCGACAGGGACCAGGAGAGCGTGAGGTGCATCCGGGCGCGGGTGACGCCGACGTACAGCAGGCGGCGTTCCTCCTCGATCTGCTCCTCGGTCTTGGCGTACGTGATCGGCAGCATGCCCTCGGTCAGGCCGACCAGGAAGACCGCGTCCCACTCCAGGCCCTTCGCCGCGTGCAGCGAGGCGAGGGTGACGCCCTGCACCGTGGGGGCGTGCTGGGCGGCGGCCCGTTCATCGAGCTCGGCCACGAGGTCGGAGAGCGTCGATCCCGGCTTGGCCTTGGAGAAGTCCGTGGCCAGGCCGACCAGGGCGGCGAGCGACTCCCAGCGGTCGCGGACCGCACCGGAGCCCGCCGGGGCCTTGGCCGTCCAGCCCTTGGTGCCGAGCACGGCCCGCACCTGCGACGCGAGGTCGTCCGCGTCGTCCAGGAGGGAGTCGTTTCCTCCGGCGCGGGCGGCCCCGCGCAGGGCGACGCCTGCCTCACGGACCTCGGGGCGCTCGAAGAAACGCTCGGCGCCGCGCAGTTGGTAGGGCACTCCGGCGTCGGCGAGGGCCGTCTCGTAGACCTGCGACTGGGCGTTGATGCGGTAGAACACCGCGATCTCGGAGGCCGGGACGCCGGAGGCGATCAGGTCGCGGATGCGGCGGGCGGTGGACTCGGCCTCGGCGGGCTCGTCCCCGTACTCGACGTAGGCGGGCGCGGGGCCGGCCTCGCGCTGGGAGACCAGCTCCAGGCGGTGGTCGGCGGCCTTGCCGCGGGCCTGGGAGAGCAGTCCGTTGGCGAGGTGGACGACCTGGGGGGTGGAGCGGTAGTCGCGGATCAGCTTCACGACCGTCGCGCCCGCGTGGCGGGTGCGGAAGTTCAGGAGGTGATCGGGGGTGGCCCCGGTGAAGGAGTAGATCGTCTGGCTGGCGTCCCCGACCACGCAAAGGTTGTCGCGGTCGCCGAGCCACAGTTCCAGGAGCCGCTGCTGGAGCGGGCTGACGTCCTGGTACTCGTCGACCACGAAGTGCTGGTACTGGCTGCGGATCGTCGCCGCGATGTCGTGGCGGTCCTGGAGGATGCCGACCGTCAGGAGCAGGACGTCCTCGAAGTCGATGACTCCGCGGTCGCGCTTCAGCTGTTCGTACGTGGAGTAGATCTGGCTGATTTCCGCCGGGGCCCGGGGGGCGTCACGGGAGGACTTGGCGACCGCCGCCGGGTAGTCGGCAGGGACGGTCTGGGTGACCTTGGCCCACTCGATCTCGGATGTGACATCGCGCAGCTCATTGCGGTCCAGCCGGATCCGGCAGCGCGCCGCCGCCTCGTTGACCAGCTGGACCTTGCGCTCCAGGAGGCGTGGCAGGTCGCCGCCGACCGCCTTGGGCCAGAAGTACTGGAGCTGGCGCAGGGCCGCGGAGTGGAACGTACGCGCCTGGACGCCGCCCGCGCCGAGCTGGCGCAGCCGGCCGCGCATCTCGCCCGCCGCGCGGTTGGTGAAGGTGACGGCCAGCACCGTGCTGGGCTGCAGGATCCCGGCACGCACCCCGTAGGCGATGCGGTGGGTGATGGCGCGGGTCTTGCCCGTGCCCGCGCCCGCCAGGACGCACACCGGCCCGTGCAGGGCCAGGGCGACCTCGCGCTGCTCGGGGTCGAGCCCGTCGAGCACCGCGTCCGCCGAGTCCGGGACCTCGGGGACCTGGGGAGTCTGCGGGAAGAGCGGGGAGTGCGTTGCTGATGTCACCCCGCCATGCTGCCAGGTCGCCGGGGGCGGACGTGAAGCGTTGTCCACAGGGGGCGGGGTTAGTCGTACTGCTGTCGTACCCGTGCGGGAATGGTCACCTGGTCACGTACGTTCTACGCGGTGCGAACACGCGTCGGACGTGGGAGCAGAAGCAGCAGAGGAGCGCGAGACACATGCCGGGCACTGTGACGATGTACAGCACCACGTGGTGCGGCTACTGCCGTCGGCTGAAGGGCCAGATGGACCGCGAGGGCATCGCGTACAACGAGATCAACATCGAGCACGACCCGGACTCGGCCGCGTTCGTCGAGAAGGCGAACGGCGGGAACCAGACGGTTCCGACCCTGCTGATCGTCGGCGACACCGGCGCGGAGTCCGTCATGACCAACCCGTCGCTCGCGCAGGTCAAGCAGGCGCTGAGCGCGTAGCCGCACCGCCGCGGGGCGGGCTCAGGAACAGCGAGCCCGCCCGGCCGCAGGTCAGCCCAGCGGCTTCGGCAGCGGCTTTCCGTACCAGATCTCCACCAGGCGGGCCGCGATCGAGATACCCGCGGGCGGCAGGATCTCGCCGGTCTCGATCGCCGTACGCAGATCCTCGCGCGAGAACCAGCGCGCCTCGCTGATCTCCTCACCGTCCACATTGATCTCGAACGTGGTCGCCCGCGCCATGAAGCCGAGCATCAGCGACGAGGGGAACGGCCACGGCTGGCTGGCGACGTAGCTCACCTCACCGACCACCACCCCGGCCTCCTCGAAGACCTCCCGCGCCACCGACGCCTCGATCGACTCGCCCGGCTCGACGAAGCCCGCCAGGGTCGAGAAGCGCCCTTCCGGCCAGTGCACCTGGCGGCCGAGCAGCGCCCGGTCCTCGTCGTCCGTCACCAGCATGATCACGGCCGGGTCCGTACGCGGATAGTGCTCGGCCCCGCAGGCCTGGCAGCGGCGGATGTGGCCGGCCGCCGCGATGACCGTGCGCTCCCCGCAGCGCGAGCAGAAGCGGTGCAGTCGCTGCCAGTTCTCCAGCGCCACCGCGTGGACCAGCAGCCCGGCGTCTCGCGCGGACAGCAGCAGACCCGCCTCGCGCAGGCCGGCCGCGCGCGCGGGCTGGTCCATGCGGCCGGGCAGGGCGTCCTTCTGCAGCGCGAAGTAGTGGATCCCCTCGGTGTCCGTACCGAGGAAGTAGCGGTGCTCCTCGGTCAGCGGCGCCTCGAAGGACGGCGTCATGACGAGCTCGGTCTGCCCCTCGGCGTTCTCGTCGATGAGGGCCTGCGCGCCGGAGACCACGAAGACCCGGGTGGAGGGGTGGCTCCAGGCCGCCGCGAGCCACGCCTCGTCGAGACGATGGTGTGCGGCGCGGTCGATGCCGCTCAGAGCGGTCAGACCGATGGGCCGGTTCGGGTCTTCGGTGGTGGTGTGGCTGTTGGTGCTCACTTCTGCTTCCAACTCCCCCTCGTGGACTGACTGTTCGATTCGGTGGAGCTCAGTGGAGCGCGGCCGCGAGGTCGCCCCACAGGTGGGCGGTGGTCTCGACGCCCTTGAGGAGCAGGTCGATCTCGACCTTCTCGTTGGGTGCGTGCCAGCCGTCCGACGGTACGGAGATACCCAGGAAGAGCACGGGCGCACCGAGTACGTCCTGGAGATCGGCGGCGGGTCCCGATCCGCCCTCGCGGGTGAAGCGGATCTTGGTGCCGAAGGCGTGTCCCATCGCCCGGACCACCGACTGGAGCGCCGGGTGGTCGAGCGGGGTGAGGCAGGGGCGGGTGCCCGCGCCGAAGGTGATGGTGTGGTCGATTCCGGCGGGGATCTGCTGGGCCGTCCAGTCGGTGACCAACTGCTCGATGCGCGCCGGGTCCTGTCCCGCGACCAGGCGGAACGAGAGCTTCACCATCGCGGACGAGGGGATGATCGTCTTGCCGCCGGGGCCTTGGTAGCCGCCGCCGATGCCGTTGACCTCGGCGGTCGGGCGGGCCCAGATGCGCTCCAGGGTGGTCAGGCCCTTCTCGCCGTGCGGGGCGCGGGACTTCGCGGTGCGCAGCCACTCCGACTCGTCGAAGGGCAGCTCGGAGAAGAGCTTCCGTTCGGCTTCCGTGAGCTCCGCGATCCCGTCGTAGAAACCGGGGACTGCGACGCGCTCGTCGGCGTCGTGCAGGGCTGCGACCAGGCGGGCCGCGGCGGTCGCCGGGTTGGGGACGGCGCCGCCGAAGGAGCCCGAGTGGATGTCCTGGTCGGGGCCGCGGAAGGTGATCTCGCACTCGGCGAGGCCGCGCATGCCGGTGCAGACGGTGGGCGTCGTCTCGGACCACATGCCGGTGTCGGAGACGATCACGACGTCGGCGGCGAGGCGGTCTGCGTGCGCCTCGACCAGGTCGCGGAAGTGCGGGGAGCCGGACTCCTCTTCGCCCTCGATGAGGAGCTTGAGGTTCACGGCGGGGGTCGTGCGGCCGGTGGCGGCGAGGTGGGCGCGGACGCCGAGTGTGTGGAAGAACACCTGCCCCTTGTCGTCCGCGGCGCCGCGTCCGTACATCCGGCCGCCCTTGAGCACGGGCTCGAAGGGGTCGGTGTCCCAGCCGTCCTCGACGGCGGCGGGCTGCACGTCGTGGTGTCCGTAGACCAGGACGGTGGGGGCGGCGGGGTCCTCGGAGGGCCACTCCGCGTAGACCGCGGGGGCGCCGGGCGTATCGAGGATTTCCGTGGTGGGGAAGCCTGTTTCCTTGAGCTTGGCGGCCAGCCAGTCGGCGCTGCGCCGTACGTCCGCGTCGTGGTCCGGCTGGGCGGAGACGGACGGGATGCGCAGCCAGTCGGCGAGATCGTCGAGGAAAGCCGTGCGGTGCGCTTCGATGTACGTACGGACGGCGCTGTCCGGGGTGTCGCTCATGCCATCGAGCCTAACCGGCCGGTGGGGGTGGTTCCGCTGGTGGTTCGCCCAGGGGTTCGCCCAGCAGGATCCGCTCCAGCTCCGCGCGGCCCGGGAGGTGGGCGGGGCGGACCACCTCGCCGCTGCGTACGTAGAGGAACGCGGCGTCCACGGCGGAGAGCGGCAGTCCGTACCGCTCGGCCCAGGCGAGGCGGTAGACCGCCAGCTGGAGGGGGTCCGCCGTGGGGGCGTGATGGGTCTTCCAGTCGACGATCTCGTAGGTGGAAGGTCCTGTGCGGTAGACCGCGTCGATACGGCCCCGGATCACGCGGCCCGCGAGGGTCAGCTGGACGGGGGCCTCGATGCGGAACGGGGTGCGGTGGGCGTACGGGGTGCGCTCGAAGGCGTCCTTGAGCGCGGCGAGGTCGCGCTCGTCCTGGATCTCGGGCTCGTCGTCGTGACCGCCGGGGAGTTCGTCGGGGCCGAGCATCGGGAGAGGGATCTCCTCGAAGCGGGCCTCGACCCAGGCGTGGAAGCGAGTGCCTCTGCGGGCTCCGGGGGCGGGGGGCCGGGGCATGGGGCGGGCCAGCTCCTGGGCGAAGCCGTCCGGGTCTGCGGCGATGTGGAGGAGCTGGGAGGCCGAGAGGGCGGGGGGGACGGGAACGTCCACCGTGGCCCGGCGGGCCCGGCGGAGCTCCTCCGTGAGCGCGTCCAGGTCTCTGTCCCAGGACGTGAGTGTCCTGGTCTCCTCCGGAGTGAGGGGGTCCGTGGGGTGCGGGCGTGCGCCGGGGTCGGGCGTGGTTTGGGCCGAGGCATGTTCCCCTGACCCGCCCCTTCCCGCTGTGACATTTCGCGGCTCCGCCGCGGGCGGAGCTGCGCCTTGGGCCCCGCTTTCGGGGGCTCCGCCCCCGGACCCCCGCTCCTCAATCGCCGGAGGGGCGGAATTTTGCCTGGTTCGGGCTTGATTGTGCGCGCGGGCCAGGTCCTCGTCCGCGTGAGCAGAGGTGTGGTCCTCGTCTCCCACGTCTGGCTCTTCCGTGGGCCAGTCGTCCCAATCCGCGAGGTCCTCCGGGGGCTCCTCCTGGACCGTCGCCACGTCCTCCGGCCGCTCCAGGTACGCCAGCACCAGCGCCGCCGCCGCTCGCCGCCGCGCCGTCGCCGCCTCGTCCAGAGGGAGGGGCCAGGCGTGGTCCTTGGCCGCCTCTTGCAGTGCCGGGTTCTCCTCGTCCTCCTCCGGGGTCTGCGCCCACGCCTCGATCTCGCCGAAGCCCGCCTCGCAGTGGTCGTACAGCGCCATCAGGAAGTCCGAGGGGCCGCGCGGCTTCTTCTGCGTCGGGCCCCACCAGTGCGCCGAGCCGAGCAGCAGGGAGCGCGGGCGCGTGAACGTCACGTAGCCCAGGCGCAGTTCCTCCGTGTGCTGGTGGCTCTTGTTCGCCGCCTTGAACGCCGCGATGCCCTTCGCGTCCCACGCCCCGACCTCGGGGAGTGTCGCCGCGTCGCCGCGCAGTGCGTTCGGCAGCACCTTCGGCTGGGCCGTCCAGCTCTCGCGTGACTGCTCGCTCGGGAATTGCTTCGCCACCAGGCCGGGGACCACCACGACGTCCCACTCCAGGCCCTTGGCCTTGTGCGCCGTGAGGACCTTCACCGTGTTCTCGCCGCCGGGCAGGGCGTTGTCCAGGCCCTTCTCGTACTGGGCCGCCGTCCGCAGAAATCCCAGGAAGGCCAGCAGCGACGCCTCGCCGTCCAGGGACGCGAAGCCCGCCGCTATGTCCAGGAAGTTGGAGAGGGTCTCGCGGCGGCGGGCCGCCAGCGCGTGCGGCGAGGCCGACAGTTCGACCTCCAGGCCGGTCGTGTTGAGGACCCGGTGCAGCACGTCCATCAGCGGGTCCGCCAACGACCGCCTCAGGTCGCGCAGTTCGGCAGCGAGCCGCGCGAAACGCACCCTGGCCTCCACCGAGAAGGGGAGCTTGTCGTCCTCGACGCCGGAGCCGCCCGCGTCCAGGAAGGTGTCCAGCGCGTCCGCCAGGGAGATCACCTCCGACGGGTCCACCCCCTCGACCGCGTCCGCGAGCCGCTGGTCAGGATCGTCGTCGGACCCCGTCTCGTAACGGACCAGCAGGCGCGCCCTGCGGCCGAGCAGCGCCAGGTCGCGCGGCCCGATCCGCCAGCGCGGTCCGGTCAGCAGCCGCACCAGGGACGCGTTGGCGCCCGGGTCCTGGAGCACCTCGCAGTACGCCACGAGGTCGGCGATCTCCGGGAGGTGCAGCAGTCCGGACAGGCCCACGACCTCCACCGGGACGTCCCTGGCGACCAACGCCCCCTGGATCTCCGCGAAATCACCGGCCGTACGGCACAGGACCGCGATCTCGCCCGGCTCCTTGCCCGTACGCACCAGATGGGCGATGGAGTCGGCCGCCCAGTCGATCTCTTCCTCGTGCGTACGGAGCAGGGCGCAGCGCACCATCCCGTCCCGCTCCGCGCCGGGCGCGGCCCGCAGCGCCTCCACGCCGGCGTGCATGGCGCGCAGGGGCGCCGCCAGGTTGTTGGCGAGGTCGAGGAGGCGGCCGCCGCTGCGGCGGTTCTCGCTGAGCGAGAAGCGCACCGCCGGGCGGCCGTCGGCGTACGGGAAGTGCTCGGGGAAGTCGTCGAGGTTGGCCACGGAGGCGCCGCGCCAGCCATAGATAGCCTGGCAGGGGTCGCCCACCGCGGTCACCGCGTGGCCGGTGCCGCCCCCGAACAGGCCCGACAGCAGCAGTCGTTGGGCCACGGACGTGTCCTGGTACTCGTCCAGGAGCACCACCCGGAATTCGTCCCGCAGGATCGTCCCCACCTCGGGCCTGGTCCGTGCCAGTTCCGCCGAGAGCGCGATCTGATCGCCGAAGTCGAGGAGGTCGCGGGACGCTTTGGCCTTGCGATAGCGCTCCACCAGGTCGAGGAGTTCGCCGCGCGCCTCGGCCGCCTCGGGCACTTTGCGCAGGTCGGCGTTGGAGAGTCTGACTCCCTCCAGGGTTTCCAGCAGCGCGGTGTCGTACGCCCTGAGCCGGTCCGGTTCGGCGAGGTGTTCCGACAACTCGCCGTCCAGCGCGAGCAGATCACTCACCAGCGAGATGAAGGACCTGGTCAGCGCGGGGTACGGGCCCGGCGCCTCCCTCAGCACCCGCGCCGCCAGCTGGTAGCGCGTCGCGTCGGCCAGCAGCCTGGCGGTCGGCTCCAGCCCTATGCGCAGCCCGTGGTCGCTCAGCAGCTGCCCGGCGAAGGCGTGGTACGTGGAGATCCGGGGCTCGCCCGGAGGGTTGTCGGGGTCGATCACGTCCGGGTCGGTCACACCCGCGCGCACCAGTGCCTTGCGTACGCGCTCGGCCAGCTCCCCCGCGGCCTTGTTGGTGAAGGTCAGCCCGAGGACCTGTTCGGGCGCCACCTGCCCGGTCCCCACGAGCCACACCACCCGGGCGGCCATCACCGTCGTCTTCCCCGACCCCGCCCCGGCCACGACGACCTGCGGAGCGGGCGGTGCCGTGATGCAGGCCGTCTGCTCCGGGGTGAAAGGGATACCGAGGAGCTCTTTGAGCTGCTCGGGGTCGGTGATACGTGCGGTCACCCCAGTGAGGCTAGCGGTGGCCACTGACAGCCGCGCCGCGACTGCCCGAGGCCACCCGCGCCCCGAAGGGGTCAGCCCCCCAGTGCGTCCAGGTCGGCGACCTGGCTCGCCGGCGGGATCGTCGCCTTCACCGGCTTGCCGAAGTCGGTGAGCGTGAAGGTGCCCGGCTCCTTGCCGCCCTTGCTCTCGACCTTGAGGAAATACGGTTCGCCTTCGGCGGCCACGTAGAACGTGCGCGTCTCGGCGCCCGTCCTCTTTACGAGGGTGACGGCCTTCTTGCCGTCGACCTCGGCGTCGGCCCCCTTGGTCACCCCCTTGGTGTCCTTCGCCTCCAGGTGGCTGAGCAGGGAGGTCAGCGAGCAGAAGTCGTCATCGCCGCCGGCGCTGTCCTCGCCCGTCTTCATCCACTTGCCCTTGAGCAGCTTGAGCATCGCGCCGCCGTCCTCGCCCCCGCCGAGCTCGGTCCAGAACGCGTCGGAGCCCTTCATGTACGTGATCTTGCCCTGGCCGACCAGCTCCGCAGGGGCCCCCTTGGGCGAGTAGAACGTGCCGGTGCACTGACCGCCGCCGGCGTCGGTGACCGACACCGTCATCTTCGTGGTGTCACCTTCCGTGGTCTCGGTACCGTCGGCCCGCGCGGACCCCGCGCCCTTCGTCGCCGCAAGCGCCTTCGCCGCGATCTGCTCGGGGGTGAGCCCGTCGACGGCGGACTTGGCCGGAGCGTCCGCGCTCTTCGAGGCCGAGGACGAGCCCTTGCCGTCCGAGCCCTTCGCCTTGCCGCCGTCGTCACTGCCTCCGCAGCCCGCGAGAGCGACGGTCGCCGCCACGCACGCCACCGCTGTGACCAAGAATTTCCGCTGGGCTGCCATGAGTTGTTCTCCTCGCAAAGAAACGCTTTACCGAGTCTTTACGACTACCGAACCCTCACAGGGGATGCACAGCACCCGACGTGATCCGGAACACATCACTCCACGATCTGGCGCCCCTCGGGCTGCGCGCTGCACGCCCCCCGGAAAGTGCAGTGCCCACAGTGCGTCCCGGTCGTCGGCGTGAACCGCTCGTCCAGCACCTTCCCGGCCGCCGTGGCGAGCAGGTCGCCGACCCACTCCCCCACCAGGGGCTCCTGCCCCTGCACCTTCGGGAGTTCCTCGCCGCCGTCCTTCTTGGCCGCCGCCTGCCGCAGCTGTACGAGTTCGGCGCCGCCCGGGACGGGCCGCTGCCCGCCGAAGATCTCGTCGACGGCTCCTTCCCGTACGGCCAGCTGGTAGACCGCGAGCTGCGGGTGGTGCGCGACCTCGTCCCGCGTCGGCGTGGACTTGCCGGTCTTGAAGTCGACGACGTACGCACGGCCCTCCGCGTCCGTCTCGACGCGGTCCATGGAGCCGCGGATGCGGACCTCGTACGCGCCCGCCTCCAGCGTCACGTCGAAACCGTGCTCGGTGGCCACAGGGGTGCGGGCCGCCCGGTCCATCACGTGCCAGCGCAGGAAGCGCTCCAGGGCGACGCGCGCGTTCTCCTTCTCCTGCGCGGACTTCCAGGGCGCCTCGAAGGAGAGCCCGTCCCACACCGAGTCGAGCCGCTCCATCAGGACGGCGAGGTCGGCGGGCGTACGGCCCGAAGCCACCTCGTCGGCCAGGACGTGCACCACGTTCCCGAACCCCTGGGCGGCCGTGGACGGTGCGTCCGCCTTGACCTCCCGGCCCAGGAACCACTGCAGGGAGCAGGTGTTGGCCAGCTGGTCGAGCGCGCTGCCGGAGAGCGCGACGGGTGCGTCGCGGTCGCGGAGCGGGACCTCGGAGCGCGTCGTGTCGTACAGGCCCCACCAGCGGTAGGGGTGCGCGGAAGGGACCATTGGCTGGCCCTCCTCGTCGGCGAGGGCGGCCAGCCGTGCCAGGCGGTGGGCCGCCGCCTCGCGCAGCGTCGGCGATGCGTGCGGGTCGACGGTGGTGGCGCGCAGTTCGGCGACGAGCGCGGCGACCGCGAGCGGGCGGCGCGGGCGGCCCGTGACGTCCTTCGGCTCGACGCCCAGTTCGGCCAGGAAGCGTGAGGGCTGGTCGCCGTCGTCGGCGGGGGCCTTGACGGCGGTGACGACCAGGCGGTGGCGGGCACGGGTGGCCGCGACGTAGAAGAGGCGGCGTTCCTCGGCGAGCAGCGCTCCCGGAGTGAGCGGTTCCGCGAGTCCGTCGCGGCCGATCCGGTCCGCTTCGAGGAGGGATCCGCGCCGACGGAGGTCGGGCCAGAGCCCTTCCTGCACGCCGGCCACCACGACCAGGCTCCACTCCAGGCCCTTGGAGCGGTGGGCGGTCATCAGCCGTACGGCATCGGGCCGCAGCGCCCGCCGGGTGAGGGTGTCGGCGGCGATGTCCTGGGCGTCCAGCTCCTCCAGGAAGTTGAGCGCGCCCCGCCCGCCGGTGCGCTCCTCGGCGCGTGCGGCGGTGTCGAACAGCGCGCACACCGCGTCGAGATCGCGGTCCGCGTTCCGGCCGCCCGCCCCGCCGCGCAGCGCCGCCCGCTCCAGCCGGCGCGGCCAGCCGGTGCCGCTCCACAGCTCCCACAGCGCCTGCTCGGCGGTGCCTCCGTCGCCGAGGACCTGCCGCGCGGCGGCGAGCAGCCGGCCAAGGCGCTGGGCGCCGCGCGCGTACGAAGCGTCGTGCACGACGAGGCGCTCGGGCTCGGCGACCGCGCGCGCGAGCAGCTCGTCGGACGGCGGCGGTACGCGATTGCCGCCCGCCCGCTCCTCGTCCCGCAGCGCCCGCCCGAGCTTGCGCAGATCGGTGGAGTCCATCCCGCCGAGCGGCGAGGCCAGCAGCTCCAGGGCCACCTCAGTCGACAGCCCGCAGTCCGGGTCCTGCACCGCCTCGGCCACCGCCCGCAGGGCGAGCAGCAGCGGTGCGACCGCCGGTTCGTGGCGCAGCGCCAGGTCGTCGCCGTCGATGTCCAGGGGTACGCCGGCCGAGGTCAGCGCCCTGCGCACGGCGGGGATCGAGCGGCCGCCCGCCCTCACCAGGACCGCCATCTCGCCCCAGGGGACGCCCTCTTCGAGGTGGGCGCGGCGCAGGATGTCCGCGATGTTGTCGAGCTCGGTTCCGGCGGTGGGGTAGGTGTACGCCTCCACGCGGCCCCCCGCCCGTACCGCACCCAGATCGCGGTGGGCCCGTACCTTCTCGGCGGGCAGCCGGGTCAGCGGCATCCGCTGCGTCAGCAGCCGGGTGGCCTTGAGGAGCTCGGCCCCCGAGCGGCGCGAGGTCCGCAGGACACCGACCGGGGCCGGGGTTCCGTCGGTGCGGTGGAAGGTGTCGGGGAAGTCCAGGATCCCGCCGACGTCCGCGCCCCGGAACGCGTAGATCGACTGGTCGGGGTCGCCGAAGGCGATCAGCGTGCGCCCGCCGCCGGCCAGCGCCTGCACCAGGCGGACCTGGGCCGGGTCGGTGTCCTGGTACTCGTCGACGAAGACCGTGTCGTACGCACGCCCGAGGTCCGCCTCCTCGACGACCGGGATCGCCCGGTGCACCAGCTCCGCGTAGTCCAGGACGCCCTGCAGCTCCATGACGTCGAGGTACTCCGCGAGGAAGGCGGCGGCCGCGTCCCAGTCGGGCCTGCCCGTGCGCCGGGCGAAGTCCGCCAGGGTCTCGGGGCGCAGCCCCAGTTCGCGGCTGCGGGCGAGCACGGCACGCACCTCGTCGGCGAAGCCGCGCGTGGTCAGACAGGCGCGGAGCTCGTCGGGCCAGCGGATGTGGCCGAGCTCCAGCTGCCCGGCGAGCAGTTCCCGTACGGCGACGTCCTGCTCGGGTCCGGAGAGGAGCCGCAGCGGCTCGGCGTACAGATCGGCGTCCTGGTGCGCCCGTACGACGGCGTAGCAGTACGAGTGGAAGGTCGTGGCCTGCGGCCCGCGCGCGCCCCCCAGCCGCACCGCCATGCGGTCGCGCAGTTCGGCGGCCGCCTTGCGGCTGAAGGTGAGGACGAGAATCCGCTCGGGGTCGCCGCCCTCGGCGACGCGGCGTGCCACCGCCTCCACCAGAGTGGTGGTTTTGCCTGTGCCGGGACCGGCGAGAACCAGCAGGGGTCCCGCCCCCTGTCCGGCATGGTCAACCACGGCGCGCTGCTCTGCGTCCAGAAGAGGAGGATCCACCGGGCCCGGCGGGGTACGCACCAGTCGGTATGCGCCCTGGGTCCGTTGCCGTACCCGGTGGGTGGAGGAGGAGCTCAAGTGGATCGCCGGTCCTGGGGAGTGTGCTGGTGGTGACGGGGCTGCGCGGGGCGCCTGCGGACGACGCTACGCCAGGTGGCGTCGGGGGCGCAGAGGATCGGTCGCGTACGCGGTCGTGCGGGCGGGCCCGTACTCCGTACGGTCCTCAGAGAACCCGCCGCACACGCGCATGGCGGAAGCTGTCAGACATGAGCCCCGTCGCCGCCGTCCCAGCGCGCCCGCCGCATGTCCAGGCGCGGCAGATGGCCTTCGGCGGCCCGGGAGGCCTCCTTGAGCGGGGTGGACTCGGCGCGGTAGTGGCCGAGCGCGCGCAGCTCGTGGCCGGGCAGCAGGGCGCCGTCGGCGCGCACCACGCGCCACCACGGGGCGCCGCCGCCGTAGAGCGCCATCACCCGGCCGACCTGGCGCGGGCCGCCTTCCTCCAGCCATTCGGCGATGTCCCCGTACGTCATGACGCGCCCGGGCGGAATCATCTCCGCCACTTCGAGGACCCTCTCCGCGTACTCCGGCAGCTCGTCCAGCTCGTCGCTCATCCGACCCATCCTGCACCACACCACCGACAGTGCCCGGAGCACCCTTCCGGCCCGGACACGGAGCGTGATTCCTCCCGCAAAGGGGCCCTGATGCCCCCTTGTGTCGGTCCGCCGTGCCACCATCTTCCCGGCAGTGACCAAGGTGGAGTGCAGTTCTGCGGCTTCCGGGGGCGGCGAGGCAAGAGCCAGTGATCAGGGATCAGAAGGACACGACGGAGGAGCAGGGCGTGCAGCCATCCAGTGCGGCGGCAAGCACTCCCGACGCCGAGCCGCGCCCAGAATCCGGCACCGGCACCGGCACCGCGAACGAAACCGCGCCCGGGACCGCCGCCGGGACCGGGAGTACGGCCGAATCCGAGTCCCCGTCCGCCGCCGGCTGCGAGAACGACGATGCGCCCTGGCACATCGACCGCGTCTCGGGTGACGAGCCGCTCCTCGCCGCCCGTGTGCACCGCCCCTCCGACCTGCTGCGCCTGCTCACCGGCATCCTCGCCATCGCGCTGCTGCTCGCCATCGCCGCCTTCGCCCACGGCACCACCAGCGGCCTCGAAGCGGACATCAGCAAGAGCACCGGAGGCACTCCGCCGCTGCTGATCAAGCTCGCGGGCCTGGCGTCCTCCATCGCGATACTGATCCTCCCGGTCGCCTTCGCGATCGAGCGCCTGGTCAAACGTGACGGGCTGCGCATCGCCGACGGAGTGCTCGCCGCCGTCCTCGCCCACGGCGTCTCGCTCGCCACCGACCTCTGGGTCTCGCGCGCCGCCCCCCAGTCGATCACCGACGCCCTGACCCAGCCGATCGTCGGCGGCAGCGGCGGCCTCACCGACCCCGTGCACGGCTATCTCGCCCCCGTCATCGCCTATATGACGGCCGTCGGCATGGCCAGACGACCACGCTGGCGGGTCGCGCTGTGGGTGGTCCTGCTCGTCAACTCCTTCGCCGTGCTCCTCGGCGGCCAGACCACCCCCTTCTCGATCGCCCTGACGATCCTGATCGGCTGGACCGTCGCGTACGGCACGCTGTACGCCGTCGGCTCGCCCAATGTCCGTCCCACAGGCCGCCAGCTCCTGGCCGGCCTGCGCCACGTCGGCTTCAAGCCCGTCACCGCGATGCGCGCCGAGGACGTCCCCGACTCCTCCGAGCAGGGCGACCGCGGCCGCCGCTATCTGGTCACGCTGGAGGACGGCCCGCCCCTCGACGTCACCGTCGTCGACCGCGAGCAGCAGGCCCAGGGCTTCTTCTACCGGGTCTGGCGGCGCCTCACGCTGCGCTCCATCTCCACCGGCCGCTCCATCCAGTCGCTGCGCCAGGCCCTCGAACAAGAGGCGCTCCTCGCGTACGCGGCCATCGCGGCCGGCGCGAACGCCCCCAAGCTGATCGCCACCTCCGAGCTCGGCCCGGACGCCGTGATGCTCGTCTACGAGCACCTGGGCGGGCGTTCCCTGGACTCCCTCGCCGACGACGAGATCACCGACGAGCTGCTGCACAGCGCCTGGCGCCAGGTGAAGTCGCTGCAGTCCCGGCGGATCGCGCACCGCCGGCTGGTCGGCGACGCGATCTTGGTGGATCGTTCCGGCGCGGTGATCATCACGGATCTTCGGGGCGGCGAGATCGCGGCCGGCGACATCGTGCTCCGCATGGACATCGCCCAGCTGCTCACCACGCTGGGCCTGCGCGCAGGGGCCGAGCGGGCGGTGGCCGCCGCCGTGTCCGTGCTCGGTCCGGACGCCGTCGCCGACAGCCTTCCCCTTCTCCAGCCGATCGCGCTGAGCCGCACCACCCGCGCGACCCTGCGCCAGATCGCCCGCGAGCGCGCCCAGCTCGAGCGCGAGGCAGTGATAGAGGCCTCGGACGCGGCCCGGCAGGCGCGGGCCCGCAGCAACACCAACGAGGTGGCCCCGGCCGATTCGCGCAAGGACGTACGCGCGGAGAAGAAGGCCGAGAAGGACGCCATCGACGACGCCCTGGAGAACGCCCGCGAGGAGGATCTGCTCACCCAGATCCGCCACCAGGTCCTGCTGATCCGCCCGCAGGCCCCGGTCGAGCCGGTCCGCCTGGAGCGCATCAAGCCGCGCACCCTGATCAGCCTGATCGCGGGCTCGATCGCCGCGTACTTCCTCTTCACCCAGATGGCGAACATCCCCTTCGCCGACCTCCTCCACCAGACGCAGTGGGGCTGGGTGATCGCCGCGGTCTTCTTCTCCGCGTTCAGCTATGTCGCGGCCGCGATGAGCCTGCTCGGCTTCGTACCCGAGAACGTCTCCTTCCTCCGTACGGTCATGGCGCAGATCGCCGGCTCGTTCGTGAAGCTGGTCGCCCCCGCGGCGGTCGGCGGCGTCGCACTCAACACCCGCTTCCTGCAGCGCTCGGGGATCCGCCCGGGACTCGCGGTGGCGAGCGTGGGCGCATCGCAGCTGTTCGGTCTGGCCAGCCACATCACCCTGCTGATGGTCTTCGGCTACATCACCGGCACGGAGTCGACGGCCGACCTCTCCCCCTCCCGCACGGTGATCGCCGGTCTGCTCACGGCGGCGGTCCTGGCGCTGGTGGTCACGGCGGTCCCCTTCCTGCGCAAGTTCGTGGTCACCCGGGTGCGTTCGCTGTTCGCCGGGGTGATCCCGCGCATGCTGGACGTACTGCAGCGCCCGCGCAAACTCCTCACCGGCATCGGCGGAATGCTCCTCCTCACGGCCACGTTCGTGATGTGCCTGGACTCCTCGATCCGCGCGTTCGGCGAGGGCAACAACCTGAGCTACGCCTCCATCGCCGTGGTCTTCCTGACGGCCAACGCGGTCGGCTCCGCCATCCCGACACCGGGCGGGGTCGGCGCGGTGGAGACCGCCCTGACGACGGCGCTGGTGATCGCGGGGCTGCCGGCGGGCGTCGCGGGTGCGGCGGTGCTCCTCTACCGGCTGCTGACGTTCTGGCTCCCGGTCTTCCCCGGCTGGCTGTGCTTCAACTACCTGACGCGCAAGGGCGAGTTGTAGGCACCACCGCCTCGCCCGTACCTCCCGCCAGGCCCTCGCGTACGATCATCCGGCCGATCGATCAGGGGGAGATCACCGGGTGATACCAAAGACCAGGCGCACCAAACTGCTCACCGCGGCCGTCGCCGCGCTCGTCGCGGCCACCGCCGTCACCTGGGCCACCGGCACCGGCCCGTTCGGCAGCTCTCCGGAGACGAGCCATTGCTGGGGCTCCTGGCAGGAGGGCGAGGGCAGCGACTCGGTCCGGCTCAGGGAGGACAAGGGCGGCACGCCCTCCCCCGGCCACCCGCAGGGCACCTGCACCGCCACGGTCGCCACGAGCAAGGGCGACGTCACCGTGACCGTCTCGTACGGCCCTGCCCCCGCGTCCCCGTCCGAGCGCACCGGCTGGATCTTCAGCCATCTCGGCCCCGGCAGGGTCCCGCTCCCCGACGGCCTGTCCGGCGCCGCCGGTGCCGACACCGGTCTGCTCGTGCTCCCCGCGAAGTGCGACACCTCCGACGGCCGTCCGACCGCCGTGGCCCTGGAGACCGACGCCACGTCCACCACCGATCTCGGCGGTATCGGCGAAGTCGCCGAGATCATCACCGCCGCCGCCAACCACGGTATGGAGAAGGCCGGTTGTGCCCCGGCGAAACCTCTGCGCATCACCTCGCCCGTGCTCTCCCTCCCCGAGGAGACCGAGAGCTACTTCGCGGGGCGCGCCTGCCGCATCCCCGGCCTGGATTTCCCGCAGACACGCGCCACCCGCCTCGAGTACCAGGTGGGCGCGGTCAGCCGCGATCTCCAGTCCTGTGCGGTACGCGATTCCCACGACAGCCATACGGAGATCCTCGACCTCCTCATGGTCGCCGAGCCCCGCATCTCCGCCCTGTTCGGCGACACGGCGGGCACCACCAGGCTTCCGGGCTGGCGCGGCACCGGCACCTTCACCGACGACTACGCGGTGCTGCGCGCCGACTGCGCGGGCCGCGCCACCACGTTCCTGACGCTGGACCCGGGCGCCGTACCTCCCGCCCGTACGTTCGCCGTCTTCGCCAACGCCGTTGCGCAGCGCCTGGGTTGTGCCGCCATCACCACCCTTCCCCCGGCAGGAGCCACCTCGTGAAGCCCCTCCGCCCCCGCCTGGCCCACCTCCTGCGCGGCCGCCTCCGTCCAGTTGTCGCCGCGGCCCTCGCGGGCCTCCTGATCGGGGCCGGCACCACCGCCTGGCAGACGGGCGCCTTCGCCTCTGACAGCTCCCCCTGCTGGGGCGCACTCGACCAGAGCGACATCACCGGCCTCTTCCATACGCCCGGGAACGTGAAATCCGCCGAACTGCCCCTGATTTCCAACGGCTTGACGAGCAGCGGCCTCAGCGGGTCCTGTCGCCTCTCCCGGCTCACCTGGCAGGTGACCGCCACCGCCCACGAACTCTCCGGCGATCACGGCGGCGCGAGCGGACAGTGGGCGGACGAGTTCCTGAGCGCCCGGCTCAGCCCTCTCGGCGGCGGTCTCCTCGGCATGGCCTCCGACACCCGCGCCTGGCTGGCGCTGCCGGAGGACTGCGCCGGCCGCAGCGATGCGAACAGGGGCCCCGCTGTCATCGACATCGCGATGGGCACGGCGAATCCGGGCCGGAAGATCGACGCCGGGGACCGGGCCGCCCTGGCCCGCGCCCTGGTCAAGCTCGTCAACCGCGCGATGGTGACGAGCGGTTGCAGCGGCACCATCGCCGACCGGTCCGCGCACCTGCCCGCCGTTCCCCAGTCCCTGGACGAGAAGCCCGGCGACTTCTGCGGCGTCAAGGGCCTGGCCCTCGCCGCCGGTTACACAAAAGACCCGGCCCTCGACCACCCGCTGGTCACCAGCGGCACGGGACCGGTCCGCACCTGCGACCTCGCCTCGAACTACAGCCGCCCCCGCATGCGCCTCATGACCATCACCGACCCCCGTCTCGCCGGCATCTACTACGACACCGTCCTGAACGGCGGCACTCCCATCAAGAGCACCGCGGGCAGAGGCATCGTCCGCGCCGACCTCGCCGTCTTCCGTGCGGGCTGCCAGAAGGGGAATGCCGTCTTCCTCGTACAGTTCGACGACGCCGAACACGCCGCCGACATCAAGGCGCTGCTCCCCCGTTACGCGGCCGCCGAAGCCGCCCGCACCGGCTGCGGCCCCCTGCGTATCACCGTCCCCCGCTGAACCGCCTGCCCTACGATGACCGGACATCACGAGGGGGACCACCGCATGACCAAGCTCATACGCGCCACCGCACTCTCCGTCACGGCAGCGCTCGCCCTGCTCACCGGCTGCGACAGCGGCGGTACGGATTCCCCCGTGCCCGAGGCGAAGGGCTCCACCACGCCCGCGCCCCCGGCCCCCGCCCCCTCCCAGGGCGGCTCCGTCCTGCCCGCGTCGCTCACCTCGCAGAAGCCGAACTGGGGCTCCTGCAAGGACAGTCCGGGCGGATGGAGCTGTGCCACCGTCAAGGTCCCCCTCGACTACGCGCACCCCGCCGGCGAGACCATCTCCCTCGCTCTCGTACGCAAGAAGGCCAGGAGCGGGTCCAGCCGGCTGGGCTCGCTGCTGGTCAACTTCGGCGGGCCCGGCGGCTCGGGCGTGGACATTCTCCCGCAGGCCGCCTCCGAGTACCGGAATCTCAACACCCGCTACGACCTGGTCAGTTGGGATCCGCGCGGCGTCTCCCGCAGCGCCGGTGTCGTCTGCCGCAGCGATGCGCAGCAGGCGGCGGCCGAGCGGTCCGTCGACCTCACCCCCGACACACCTGCCGAGACGGCCGCCTACTTCAAGGACACCGCCGACTTCGGCCAGGGCTGCAAAGAGCGCTCCGGCAAGGTCCTCCCGTACGTCACCACCAGCAACACCGCGCGCGACATGGACCTGATGCGCGCGGTCCTCGGCGATGCGAAGCTGCACTATCTCGGCTTCTCGTACGGGACCGAACTGGGCGGCACCTATGCCCACTTGTTCCCGACGCACGTCGGACGCATCGTCCTGGACGCCGTCGTCGACCCCACCGCCGACGCGGTCGGGCACGCCCGCAACCAGGCCCTCGGCTTCCAGCGCGCCCTCGACGACTACCTCAAGTCGACCGGCCAGGACCCGAAGGCGGGCACCGCGAAGATCGCGGCCCTTCTCGCCCGCCTCGACAAGAACCCGCTGCCCACCTCCGGCGGCCGCAAGCTCAACCAGTCGCTCGCCCTCACCGGCATCGTGATGCCGCTCTACTCCAAGTCGAGCTGGACCTACCTCACCCAGGGCCTCAAGGAAGCCGAGCAGCAGGGGACGGGGGACCTCCTCCTCGCCATGGCCGACTCCTACAACGACCGTGACGAGAAGGGCCGTTACTCCACCCAGTCCAGCTCCCAGCGGGCCATCGACTGCGCCGACACGAAGACCCACCCCACCGAGGCCCAGGCCAAGGCGCTGCTCCCCTCGTTCCATGAACTCTCCCCCGTCTTCGGTGAGTTCCTGGCCTGGGACACCGCCGGCTGGTGCAACCAGTGGCCGGTGACCGGCGAGCGCGACCACCCGGTCGCCGACGCGAAGGGTGCGGGCCCGATCCTGGTCGTCGGTACGACGGGCGACCCGGCGACCCCGTACGAGGGCGCGAAGAAGATGGCGGACGCGCTGGGCGCGGGGGTCGGGGTCCTGCTCACCAACAAGGGTGAGGGCCACGGCGCGTACCACGGCGGCAGCGGCTGCGTGGCGAAGAAGGTCGACGGCTATCTGCTCGACGGCAAGGTCCCGGCGAACGGCGCGGTCTGCGGGTAACCGCGGCAGCGCTCAGCGCGCCGCGACCACCAGGATGGCCGCGTCGTCCTGGAGGCGGCCGCCGACGTACGCGCCGAGGTCCCGTTCGATCTCCTTGGCGAGCGCGGCCGGCTCCAGGTGGGTCCAGCCTTCGAGGCGCTCGGCGAGGGGATAGAACTCGCCGCGCGCGTCGCGCGCCTCCGTGACCCCGTCCGTGAACATCAGCATCCGTCCCTCGCGCGGGAGCCGGAGCTCCACGACCGGGCGCTCCGGGTCCGCGACGAGCGAGCCGAAGCCCAGCGGGAGGCCGGCCTCGCCCAGGTCGACCTCCACGGCCCCGGCGGGCCCGACGACATAGGGCTCCAGGTGGCCGCAGTTCACCAGGCGCATCAGCCGCCGCACCGGGTCGAACTCGACGAGCAGCGCGGTGACATGGCGCTCCTCCTGGCCCGCGCCGGCCGCGTACTCGTTGTAGCGGTCGAGGACGTTCTCCATGCGCGCGGTGAGCTGCGCCAGGTCCGGTTCCTCGTAGCCCGCGACGCGGAAGCCGCTGAGGACGGTCGCGCCCGCGTTGATGGCGTCGAGTCCTTTGCCGCGGACGTCGGCCACCAGGACGCGGGTTCCGAAGGGCGATTCGATGACCTCGTAGAGGTCGCCGCCGACGCGTGCGTACTCGTCGGCGGCGAGATAGACCCCATACACCTCGAAGTCCTTGGTGCGGAGCGGGAGTTTGCGCAGGAGCGCGAGCTGGACCGCCTCCGCCGTGGAGCGGGCCTGCTGGAGCAGATGCTGGCGCTGGGAGCCGAGGCGGGCGATGAGCAGGGCGAGCAGGCTCAGCCCACAGGTGGAGATCAGGGCGACGGCCTCCTCGCTGGGGCCGTGCTCGTCGGGCACGAGCACGGCGTACGCGACGGCGACCGACGCGCTCGCGATGGCGGCCAGAACGGCGGTGCGGGCGATGCCCAGAACGAGGGATCCGACGAGCGGGATAAGAGAGACGATCAGGATGACGCGCACGGTCTGAGGCGTCGTGTACTCGGCGAAGTTGATCACCGCGATGGTCAGGAGCAGGACGGCGAAGCAGACGCGCTGCTGCGTGACGGTCGCGTCCCGCTCGATGAGGAAGCGGGTGAAGCGGCGTCCCGGCGTCGGCATGGTCGGATCCCTTTTCGGCGCGTATGTGACCCTTTGGTGGGCCTCGCTGCCACAGTAGCCGTACACCCTAAATGCCCGTTAAGAACCGCCCAAGGGAGTGGCCATGGCCCATGTGCACGTGATCCTGAACCAGAAGGGTGGGGTCGGTAAGTCCACGCTTGCCGTCAACCTCGCGGCGGTCACGGCCGACGTCCTGGGGGCGGGCGTCGCGGGCGGGCAGCCGCCGGTGGTCGCCGTCTCGATCGACCCCCAGGGGTCGGCGGCGTGGTGGTCGGAGCGGGTCGGCGAGGCGCTGCCCTTCGACTTCGTGCAGGCCCACGACGACCTGCCGGGACTGGCCGCGCTGGCGCGGATCCCCTCCGTGCAGCACGTCTTCGTGGACACCCCGGGCTGGCTCGATCTGGCCGACGGGCCCGGCGACGACCCCCTCGGCAAGGGGCCTGCCGCCGATGCGCTGCGGGCCGTCCTGGACTCCGCGCACGACGTCATCGTGCCCATCGAGCCCGAGCCGCTGGGCTTCCAGCCCACGCAGCGGACGATCGAGCGGGTCGTGAAGCCGCGGGGGCTGCCGTTCCGGGTCGTCATCAACAACTGGGACCCGCGCGACGGGAAGGCCGACCTGGAGCAGACCCGGGCGTTCGTCGAGGCGCAGGGGTGGCCGCTGGCGCGGGCCGTCGTACGCCACTACAAGCTGCACACCCGGGCCTCCGCGGACGGCCTCGTCGTCACGCAGTACGGGGCGAACCGCGTCGCCCTGCAGGCCCGCGAGGACTTCTTCCGGCTCGCGCTGGAGGTCGGCCTCGCCGTCATCCCGGCCCCGGCGAAGGCCCGCAGGCCGCGAGCGAAGAAGCGGGTGAGCGCCTGATGGGGCGGCGCAGGGACCTCTCGTCCCTCCTCGGGGCCCCGGAGGGCGGGCAGGCGGCCGTGCGCGAGCCGGTCGCCCGGGACACGTACCAGCTGACCGTCCCGCTCACCGACCTCACCGAGAATCCCGACAACCCCCGCCACGAACTGCGCGACCTGGACGGGCTCGCGGAGACGCTGCGCGAGCGCGGGGTGCTGCAGGCGCTGGGCGTCGTCTCGCGCGGGACCTTTCTCGCCGCCCATCCGCAGCACGCGGACGCGGTCGGCGACGCCCCGTACGTGGTGCTGCACGGGCACCGGCGGCTGGCCGCGGCGAAGATCGCGGGACTGCGGGAGGTGCCGGTTCTCGTACGTGAGGACGCCTCGCGCAGCGGCGAGGACGCGCTGATCGAGAACGTGCAGCGCGACGACCTGACGGAGCTGGAGCAGGCCCAGGCGATCCAGGGGCTGATCGGCAGTTACGGCTACTCGCAGCGCGACGTCGCCGGGCGCATCGGGAAGTCGCAGGGCTTCGTCTCGCAGCGGCTTTCGCTGATGCGGCTGCGTCCCGAGCTCCAGGAGGCGCTCGCCGAGGGCCTGTTGTCGGTGGAGGACGCCCGGCGGATCGCCCGGCTGCCCGTGGAGGAGCAGGCACTGCCGGACGCGGCGGCCGCCTCCGTGCCCAAGGCGCGGCGTGATTACGGCGTAATCAAGCTGAGCGCGCGGTCCACGCCCGAGGAGGTCGTGGACGGGCTGCGGCGCCATCTGTCACCGGCGGCGCTGGAGCGTCTTGTGGAGCTGCTGGGCAGCCGATAGCCGCGTACGACAAAGGGGCCGGTCCGCACGTTCTGTGCGGGCCGGCCCCTCTGACGTCACCCGGTCTAGTAGATCGGCTTCTCGGGCTCGATCTGGTTGACCCAGCCGATCACGCCGCCGCCCACGTGCACCGCGTCCGAGAAGCCCGCGGACTTCAGGACCGCGAGGACCTCCGCGCTGCGGACGCCCGTCTTGCAGTGCAGGACGATGCGCTTGTCCTGCGGGAGCGACTCGAGCGCCGTGCCCATCAGGAACTCGTTCTTGGGGATCAGCTTCGCGCCGGGGATCGAGACGATCTCGTACTCGTTCTGCTCACGGACGTCGATGATCTCGATCTTCTCGTCCGCGTCGATCCACTCCTTGAGCTGCTTGGGAGTGATCGTGGAGCCGAGCGCCGCCTCCTGGGCCTCCTCGGACACGACGCCGCAGAAGGCCTCGTAGTCGATGAGCTCGGTGACGGTCGGGTTCTCGCCGCAGACCGCGCAGTCGGGGTCCTTGCGGACCTTGACCTGGCGGTACTGCATCTCCAGGGCGTCGTAGATCATCAGGCGGCCGACGAGCGGGTCGCCGATGCCCGTGAGGACCTTGATCGCCTCGGTGACCTGGATGGAGCCGATCGACGCGCAGAGCACGCCGAGCACGCCGCCCTCGGCGCAGGAGGGGACCATGCCGGGGGGCGGGGGCTCCGGGTAGAGGCAGCGGTAGCAGGGGCCGTGCTCGGACCAGAAGACGGACGCCTGGCCGTCGAAGCGGTAGATCGAGCCCCAGACGTACGGCTTGTTCAGGAGCACGCACGCGTCGTTGACCAGGTAGCGCGTCGCGAAGTTGTCCGTGCCGTCCACGATCAGGTCGTACTGGGAGAAGATCTCCATGACGTTCTCTGCTTCGAGGCGCTCCTCGTGCAGGACGACATTGACGTACGGGTTGATCCCGAGGACCGAGTCCTTCGCGGACTGCGCCTTCGAGCGGCCGATGTCGGCCTGGCTGTGGATGATCTGGCGCTGCAGGTTCGACTCGTCGACCTCGTCGAACTCCACGATGCCGAGCGTGCCGACACCGGCGGCGGCGAGGTACATCAGGGCGGGCGAACCGAGGCCGCCCGCACCGACGGCGAGGACCTTGGCGTTCTTCAGCCGCTTCTGCCCGTCCATCCCGACATCCGGGATGATCAGGTGGCGGGAGTACCTGCGGACCTCGTCGACGGTGAGCTCGGCAGC
Organism: Streptomyces sp. NPDC050738; assembly: GCF_040654175.1. NCBI lineage: Bacteria > Bacillati > Actinomycetota > Actinomycetes > Kitasatosporales > Streptomycetaceae > Streptomyces > Streptomyces sp. NPDC050738. The sequence goes on from NZ_JBFAHN010000006.1 coordinate 395,312, forward strand.
CGGCTCAACCAGGGGTGGCAGCGACACGGGGACTCCGTTGGTCGATATGTATCTACGTACGGTTGTTCTCTCCGTAACACTGCCACGCCCCTTCTCATTCCGAGACACCCGGTCCGATCCGCGAGACGATTTCGTCCCAGTACCCGGGCAGGGTCTCGAATGGGCTGGTATCGGCCGAAGTCTCGGTGCGGTCCGTGAAGAAGATCGTCCCCGCGCCCTGCCAGCGCGCGATGCGAACGGCCTCCTCCAGGTGGGTGCGCGGCAGGCCGTGCACGAAGTGGCAGAAGCGCGACGCGTCGTACTCCGCCGTCCACTCCGCCACCTGTGACCAGCGGTAGTCCGTCCACGGCCCGGTGAAGGTGACCAGCTGGTCTGCGGCCTCCGCGTAGCCGGGGTGCGGGTGGGTGCCGTGGCCGAGGACCGTGTGGCCCTCCAGGGCGGAGGTCAGGCGGCGGGTCTCGGGGAGGTCGGAGCGCTCGGTGGGGGCGCGGTCCAGGTAGAAGCCGTCGACGCGGTACCACTCGCGGAACCGCTCGGCGTCGGTCATCAGTTCGCCGTAGGCGCGGGCGCCGTACGTCATGTCGAGATGGCCCAGGACCTTGATGCCCGCGTTGCGCAGCTTCCCCGCCGCGTCCAGGCAGTGCGGGTCGGGGCGGGCACCTGGGCCGTGCGAGACGTTCAGCACGGTCCAGTGCAACGGCGTTCCGGGGCGCGTGAGTTCGGCCCATTCGACGGGGGCGACGAGGGGGTGCGCGTAGCCCGGCACACCGAATCCGAGCCGGGTGATGGGCTGCGCTGTCAGATGCGGCATGCCGCCTCCATCCAGATGTCGGCCAGCGACTCTTCGAGGTTGATACGGGGGCGCCAGCCGAGGCGGTCGCGGGCGGTGCGGACGTCCGCCTGCTGCCAGCTGCCGCAGCCGTCGGGGTACGGGGCCGGGGCGCCGAGGTGCTCCATCGGGTTCTGTTCCGTACGGGGGGAGATGAGGCCCGAGTGGCGGGCGGGCGGGGCGTCCAGCTCGTGCAGCGCGCCTCCGTACCCGGCAACGCGGGCCAGGACGGCGGCGGCGTCGCGGAGCTTGACCGCACGGCCCGTACCGATGTTGACGACGCCCTGGGCGGCGGAGAGCGAGGCGGCGTGGACGGCACGGGCCACGTCGCGCACGTCGACGAAGTCGCGCTGGACGCCGAGGCCGGAGAGCTTCAGCTCCCCGTCGCCCGACTGCATCGCGCGCCGCATCGCCTCGGCGAGGCGGCCGAGCGGGGAGCCCGCAGGGGTGCCGGGGCCGACCGGTGAGAAGACGCGCAGGACGATCGCGTCCAGGCCCGAGCCGAGGACGAGTTCCGATGCGGCGAGCTTGGAGACGCCGTACGGGCCGCCGGGGCGCGGGACGGCGTCCTCCGCGGTCGAGGAGCCCGGCTGGGACGGGCCGTACTCGGCGGCGCAGCCGAGCTGCACCAGGCGGGCGCTGGAGGTGGAGCGGCGCATCGCCTCGCAGACCGTGGCGACGGCGACGGTGTTGTGGCGGGTCAGGTCGCGGGCGCCGCCACGGGTCGCGCCGGCGCAGTTGATGACGACGCCGGGGTGGACGGCGTCAAGGAAGCGGGTGAGCGCGCCCGGCGACCCTCCTGCGAGGTCGAAACGGACGTCGGCGTCGTCGCCGCGGCCCAGCGCCGTGAGGTGCACGGCGGGGTCGGCGAGCAGCCGGTCGGCGACGAAGCGGCCGAGGTAACCATTGGCTCCGAGCAGCAGGACCCTCATCGCGCGACCACCTTTCGGGACCGACGGGCCGGGGCGGCGATTGGGGGTGCGGGGCTCATGTGGCTTTCTCCTTAGGGATGTTGCTCGGTCGTACGGGAGGGGTTCCGCCCGCGGTGTCGGCTCCGCGGGTGGAGTGGATGAAGGCGGATGAAGCGGTCTCAGGCGTGCGCCGAGGCGCGGGTGAGTGCGGTCGCCGCGTGCGCGAGGAGCGCGAGGGCTGCGGCGGTGACGGCGACGACGGGGATGGCGGCTGCTCCGGTCTCGATGAACCCGCAGCCGGGGAGCCTGCTGATCAACGCGGCTGCGGCGGCGAGGACTTGGGCTGCGCAGACGGCGGCCAGGACGGCGGCGGGGCCGTCGGGGAAGCCGTGCACGGTCAGCAGCCTGGCCAGCTGGAGGGCGGCGCCGAGAGCGAGGTTGGCGGGGGTGAGGCTCTGGGTGAGGAGGAGGAGCCCGGTGAGCAGGGCGAGGTGGAGTGCGGTGGTGAGGAGGAGCAACGGCCGTGTGTGCGCGGCGAATTCGCCCGTACCCCGGCTGGTCGCGAGCTTGCGGCGGGCCCGCGTGGAGAAGAGCCAGGCACACCAGGCCGCCGGGGCCACCGCGAGGGCGAGGGCCAGGAGCGGGCCGGAGGTCATCGGCCAGGGCCCGTCGGGGCCGCCGGTGATGAGCTGGTCGAGGAGAGTGGGTCCGTAGACGGTGTACGCGAGGAGCCACAGGACGTAGAGGCGGGTGGCGGGGACGATACGGCCACGCACCTGGAGGGGGCCACGGCGCAGGGTGAACCCCATGGCCAGGGAGAGGCCGATGGCGCCCCCCGCGATGACGCCGAGCCGCGCTTCCCCGTGGGTGAGGTGAACTCCGGCCACGGCGGCGGCTGTCACGACGCCGGGCAGCAGCCCGTACAGAGGTGCGTGCGGGACGGCAGGGCCGGGTTGCGGGACGGGGTCCGGGGCCGCGGCATCGTCCGGGCGCGGGACGCGGGCGTAGAGCTCCTCGGCGAGCGAGAAGACGTCGCGGTGCCGGAAGCGGGCGGCGGTGCGGTCGGTGACCCCGTGCGCCTCCAGCCCGGCGGCGATCTCCAGCGGGTCGACGGCCCGCTCACAGAGCTCACGATGCCGGTGCATGAGGGCCTTGACGGGGTCGGCGGGCCCGCGGGGCGGCTGCTTGCGCGCGGGGGCGGGGGTACTCATGCGCAGCCCTCCCCGGCGAACGAAACCGAACACCCGGCAGGATCAAGCCCTGCCGGCCATTGAGGAGCCCGGGTCGGGGTTGAACCCCGGAGGAGGTCCAGCTGGACTGCGGTCACTGCTCCACCCCCGCCCAGCTCGGCAGATGCGTCCCTGCCGCCAGCGGAGCCTCCACGTACAACTCCGCAGGATTCGCGAAGAGTTGGGGCGACGACCCCACCCGCCGCACCGGACTGCGCGAGATCATCTCCAGGTAAATGCCGTGAAATGCCGCGAGGTTCTGTTCGACCGTGAAGAGTTCGAGCGCCCGCGCGCGCGCCGCCGCCCCGAGCCGGTCCCTGCGCTCCGGATCGCGCAGCAGCATCACGCACGCGTCGGCCAGCGCACGCGGATTGCGCGGCGGCACCACCAGACCCGTACCGCCGATGACCTCGACCACCGCACCGACATCCGTCGAGACCGTCGCACGCCCGCAGAACATCGCCTCGACCAGACTGATCGGGAAGCCCTCGACCACGCTGGAGAGCACGACGACCGCGCCGGAGGCGTACGCGGCGGCCAGGTCCGGTGTCTCCGGGCCGCCGATCTCCTCGAAGGTGACGGGGTTGGAGCCGACCGCGTGCAGGTCGGCGGCCTCGTCGGGGAACAGTTGTGCCGCGAGGGCGCGACAGTGGGAGAGGTATGCCGCGCCCTCGGGTCCTTGGGCGGGGGCTCCGACGATGCGCAGCCGGGCCTCCGGCTCTTCTTTCCGTACCTCCGCGAAGGCGTGGAGCAGCGCGATGAGGTCCTTGGACGGGTCGATACGGCCCACCCAGACCAGCGTGTCCGCCTCGCCGGGGCCCTCCGCGTCGCCCACCGCCGCGAAGCGGCCGGCCTCCATGCCGGGGTAGACCGTACGCAGCTTCGCCACGTCGGCCCCGCACTTCTCCTGCCAGCGGCGGGCGTGGGTGTTGCCGGGGGTGACGAAGTCGGCCTGCGCGTACACCTCGGCGGCCAGCCGGCGATGGAAGGAGGCGATCAACGCTCGTACGGGAGCGGGGACTTGGTCCGCAGCGAGGTCGAGGTACTGACTGCGCAGCCGGACCCCGTACTCCGTGACCAGCAGCGGCACCCCGAAGAAGCGCTTGGCCAGCAGACCGGGAAGTGCGGCGGATCCGCCGGACGTGGCATGGCAGAGATCGACCGCGCCGAGGCCGTCCTCGTCGTACCAGTCGCTCAGCGACAGCGGGCGCAGCGCACGCTCCAGGAGGGCGGCGAAGTCGAGGAGGTCGGGGATCCTGGCGGCCTGGACGGTGCGGCTCGCGCCGGGGGTGCGGCAGGCGGATTCGAGGATGCGTATGGCCGCCTCGGAGCGGAGCGCGGTGGAGAGACCGCCGCATTCGATGGCGAGTTCGGCCAGTCCGTAGAGGCCCTGCGCGAAGTTCTCGCCGTCACCGCAGACCGCTGCCGCGAGGTCCGCGAAGTGGCCGGCGAAGCGGCGGCGCTCGCGGCGTCCGTGGGCGAGGCCGTCGTCGCCGGGCGCCCAGAGCGGGGCGGTGCGCACCAGATGCACCTGGGGCGGCAGCGCGATCCAGCCGCGCTCCTCCTGTTGCGCGCTGTGGCTCAGTGCGTAGACGTCGAACTCGTGTTGTTCGAGCCCGCGCACCAGCCGGTCGCACCAGAGCCTGGACTCACCCGTCGCATACGGATAACCACCTTCCGTAAGCAGTCCGATCCGCAACCGAAACACCCCCGATCTCCCTTGACCGCGGCCGCCGTTGGTGGCGGTGACTCGCAGCGGGACGACCGTAAGCGGACGGAGAGGTGGCGCGACGGACGGTTGTCCATCACGCCACCAGAAGGGGTGAACCGTCGTAACTTTCCCGCCCCGCTGACGTTCTGTCGCGCTAAGGTGCGGTCTCGTCACGTTGAGTCAGGTTGCGGCCAGCTCCCTGCGTGCCGCGCGGCGCACCGCCGCGAGCGCGGGATCCAGGGCGGGGACGGCCGCCAGGAGCTGCCGGGTGTAGGGGTCCTGAGGATTGCCGTACACCTCCGCGACCGGACCCTCCTCCACGATCCGACCCTTGCGCATGACGGCGACCCGGTCGCTCACCTGCCGTACGACGGCGAGGTCGTGCGCGATGAAGACGAGCCCGATCCCGAGCTCCTGCTGCAACTCAGCGAGCAGCGCGGTCACTTGGGCCTGGGTGGTGACGTCGAGCGCGGAGACGGCCTCGTCGCAGACGATCAGCGCGGGGTCGGCGGCGAGCGCCCTGGCGATCCCGACGCGCTGGCGCTGACCGCCGCTGAACTCGTGCGGATAGCGGTCGTACGCCTCGGGGTCGAGCCCCACCCGCTTCAGCAGGTCGCGCACCCGGGCGCGGATGGCGGCGTCGTCGAGCCCGCCGCGTGCGCGCATGGGGTCGGCGACGGATTCGCCGATGGAGCGGCGGGGGTTGAGGGAGGAGACCGGGTCCTGGAAGACCATCTGGACGCGGTCGTCCCGGGCGATCGTCCCGGAGGTGGGCTGCAGCAGGCCGACGAGCATGCGGCCCAGGGTGGTCTTGCCGCTGCCGCTTTCGCCGACGATGCCGAGGGTTTCGCCGGGCTGGAGGGTGATGTCGACTCCGTCGACGGCGGCGAAGGCGTGCTTGCCCCGCCCGAACACCTGCCGCAGCCCGACCCCACGCACCAGAGCCCCGTCCCTGGGGGCTCCGCCCCTCGGGCCTGCTTGTGCCGGCACGAGCGAGCCGGTGCCGGCGATATCAGGCCCGTCCGGCGCTTGAGGACGAGCAGCCGCAGGCTGCGATATCCCGACCCCGTCCGCCCGCACCTGCTCCACCCTTGGCACCGCCGCCAGCAGCGACCGCGTATACGCCTCGCGAGGCGAACCCAGCACAGCCCGGACGGGCCCCCGCTCCACGGCCCGCCCGCCCCGCATCACCAGCACGTCGTCGACCGACTCCGCGGCCACCCCCACGTCATGCGTGACCAGCAGCAGCCCCATCCCCGTCTCGGCCCGCAACTCGTGCAGCAGGTCCAGGATCTGCGCCTGCACCGTCACGTCCAGCGCGGTCGTCGGCTCGTCCGCGATCAGCAGCCGCGGCTCGCACGCGAGCGCCATCGCGATCAGCGCCCGCTGCCGCATCCCGCCGCTGAACTCGTGCGGCCGCGACCGCGACCGCCGCGCCGCATCCGGGATCCCGACCCGCTCCAGGACCTCCACGGCACGGGCCCGCGCGGCCCGCCGCGACGCCTTCACATGGACCCGGTACACCTCGGCTATCTGGTCGCCGATCGCGTAGTACGGGTCCAGCGAGGACAGCGGATCCTGAAAGACCATCGCGGCGACAGCGCCGCGCAGCCCCCTCAACTCCGCCTCGGTGGCGGCCTGTACGTCGACCCCGGCCACCCGCACCGAGCCCGACACCACAGCCCCGCTCCCCCGGTGCAGCCCGAGCAGCGCGTACGCCGAAGCACTCTTGCCCGACCCGGACTCCCCCACCACACCCAGCGCACCGCCCGCCTCCAGCGTGAAGGACAGCCCGTCCACCGCCTGTACGGCGCCGAAGCCGATCGAGAGGTCCGTGACCTCCACCAGTGCACTCATGACAGCACCACCCGTCGGTCGGCCACCGCGTAGAGCACGTCGGCGACAGCGTTTGCCAGCACCACGAAGAAGCCGGTGACCAGCACCATCCCGACGACCACGGGCAGATCCACATCCTTCACAGCGGTCACGAGCGCCTGCCCGAGCCCGGGGATGTTGAAGAGCGACTCCGTGAGGACCGCGCCCCCGAACATCGACCCGAAGTCATTGGCGTTCAGCGCGATCACCGGCGCCAGCGCGCCCCGCAGGGCATGCCGCCCGATGATCTTCCGCTCGCTCACCCCGTACGCCCGGAAGGTCCGCACATGGTCCTCGGCCAGCGTCTCCAGCATCGAGGCCCGCGTCAGCCGCGCGTACTTGGCCGACTCGATCAGCGCCAGCGACAGCCACGGCAGCAGCAGATTCCACGCCCACTGCGTCGGGTCGTCGGAGAACGGCACATAGGTCGGGTACGGCAGCCAGGCCAGCGTCCCGCACACCACGATCATCAGCACAAGTCCGATGACGAAGACGGGAGTTGCCGTCCCCGCCAGCGTCACGCCGGTCAGCAGGCGCTCGCTCAGCCGCCCGCGCCGCCATGCCGACAGCACACCGGTGCCGACGCCCAGGATCAGCCACATCACCATCGCGCCGAGCGCGAGCGACGCCGTCACCGGCAGTTTGGTCCAGATGAGCTGGGTGACCTGCTGGTCGTTGCGGTACGAGAGGCCCAGGCACGGTGCGTCGCAGTGCATGACCGAGGTCCCGGTCGAGTAGTCGCGTCCGACGAAGATGCCCTGAAGGAAGTGCCAGTACTGCACGTACAGCGGGTCCCCGAGCCTCAACTGGTCGCTGACCTGCTGGACTTGGACGGGCGAGCAGCGCGGCCCGCAGGTGATCTGTGCGACGTTGCCGGGGGCGACGTAGAAGACCACATAGATGATCACCGAGATGGCGAGAAGCGTGATGACGGCTCCGGTCAGGCGCCGCAGCAGGAATCCGGTCATGCCGACGCCTCCCGCTTGCGCCCCGTACCGATCCGCAGCCGCGAGGCCGCACGCGGATCGAGCGCGGTCCGTACGCCGTCGCCGAGCACGGTCAGCGCGAGCACGGTGATGAACAACATCGCGGCGGGCAGCAGCAGGTACTGCGGCGCCGCCTGGTACCAGACGTCCGCCGCGGTCAGCATCTGCCCCCACGAGGGAGTCGGCGGCTTCACCCCGACGCCCAGGAAGGAGAGCGCCGCCTCCACGGTGATGTTGCTGGGGACGAGGATCGCCGCGTACGTGAGGACGGGCGCACCCAGCGCCGGCAGCAGCTCGCGCCGTGCGATGCGCCAGGTGGACCAGCCGCTCAGCCGGGCCGCGGCCACGTAGTCCAGCGACTTCAGCGTCAGCGTCTGGGCGCGCACGATCTTCGCCATGCTGCCCCAGGCGATCAGGCCGATGACCAGCGTGACCAGCACCGGACGCGGAAAGCCCGATGGCACGATCGCCATCAGGGCCAGCGAGAGGATCATCAGCGGCATGGCGACCACGACATCGGTGATCCGGCTGACCACACCGTCGACGAGCTTGTTGCCGAGCCCGGCCACGACCCCGAAGAAGACGCCGAGCGCCACCTGCAGGAGGGTCGCGGAGAAGGCGACCGCGAGCGAGACGCGGGCCCCGTACACGAGGCGCGCGAAGAGATCGCGTCCGGTCTGCGGCTCGATCCCCAGCCAGTGGTCGCCGCTCACACCGCCGAAGGTGCCGACGGGGACGCCGCCGCGCGCCGAGTCGATGAGATCCGGGTGGTAGGCATTGGGGTCCTGCCCCTCGATCGCGGTGAGCAGCGGCGCTCCGATGGCGACCAGCACCAGCAGAGCGACGACCACGGCCGCCACGACGGCGGCGCGCTGTGCACGCAGCCGCCGCCAGAAACGATGGGCCCCGGGGGCGGGGGCCGCCGCGGCGACGCCCCCCACCTCCTTGGCCAACAGAGCTTCGCTCATTGTTACTTGACCGCCACCTGGGAGATGTCCAGCACACCGGTCCAGTCGCTGATCACGATGTTCTTGACGGCGGATCCGTAGAGCCGCTTGTAGACCGGGTGGAACAGCGGAACGGTCAGCGCCTGCTCGCCGATCTTCTGGTCGAGGGCGCCCCAGCGCTTGGCTGCCGCGCTCAGGTCGGTCAGCTTGTTGATCTCGTCGATCTCCTTGTTGACCGAAGCGTCGTTCAGGAAGCCGGAGTTGAAGTTCGCGCCGTCCTTGACGATCTGGCGGCCGTCGAAGATCGGGGCGAGGAAGGGGCCGCCGGAGGGCCAGTCGGCACCCCAGTGGGCGAGGAAGAAGCCGGGCTCCTTCGTCGCGCTGCGGGTCTTGTCCTTGTAGTCGTTGACTTCGAGTCCCTGCAGCTTGACGGTGATCCCGGCCTTCTTGAGAGCGTCCTGGAGGGCGGTGGCGATCTCCGGGCTGGTCTCGAAGTCCTTGTCGTTGGAGTGCGTGAGGGTGACGGTCAGGCCGTCCGCGTAACCCGCGTCCTTCAGCAGCTGCTTGGCCTTGGCGGCGTCACCCGTCGCGCCGGCCGGGAAGTGGTCGTACGGCGTGTAGCCGAAGGACTTCTGGTTGGGCAGGTACGTGGTCGCGGGCTCGGCGAGCGCGGAGCCGCCGGCCGCGTTGATGACCGAGGAGCGGTCGACGGCGTACGAGATCGCCTGGCGCACCTTCGGGTTGTCGAACGGCTTCACCTTCGGGTTGAAGGCGATGTAGTTGGTGTAACCGAAGTGGCCCGTCCCGACCCGGGCGGCGAGCTTCTTGTCACCGGTGACCTTGGCCAGCTCCGCCGGACCGAGGTTCGTGTCCGTCGTGACGGCGGCCGCGTCCGCGCCCTGCGAGGACGACAGCCGCTGGTTGATCACGGAGGAGTCGAGCCCGGAGCGGACGTCGATGGTGTCCGGGTACGCCTTGCGCTCCTCGTCGGTCGCCGCGGACCAGTACGCGTTGCGCTCCAGGGTCAGCCGCTCGCCGTCGTTCTCGTTCTTGACGACCTTGTACGGTCCTGACGAGACCGGGTGCTCCTCGTACTTCGTGCCGGTGTCCTTGGCCTTCGGGACCGGAGTGGTCTGCGTCTGCGTGGCCAGGTAGGGGAATTCGCCCTCGGGCTTGTTCAGGTGGAAGACGATGGTCTTCGCGTCCGGGACCTCGATGGAGGCAAGGCCCTTCTTGTCCTTGTACGGGCCCTGGTAGTCGGCCCCGCCGATCAGCCAGTCCCTCAAGTACGGTGCGCCGCCCGAGAGTTCGGCGGCGAAGGACCGCTCGATGCCGTACTTGATGTCGGCACTGGTGATGGCCGTGCCGTCCTCGTACTTCAGCCCGTCCTTGAGCGTGTACGTCCACACGGTGGCGTTCTTGCTGGGCGTGCCCAGGTCGGTCGCGAGGTCGGGTACGACCTTCGCACCCGCGGCGCCGTCCTCGCGGTTGCGGGTGGTGAGCGTACGGAAGACCAGCGAGGGGACGTTGCCGCCGCCCGAGGTGTAGAGCCGCGCCGGGTCGAAGTCCTCCTGCGGCTGGCTGTTGAGGACGGTGAGCGTGCCGCCCTTGGCGGGCTTGCCCGCGGCGCCGCCGGATCCGGAACCGGAGCCGCTGTCGCTGCCCTTGGGCCCGGCGCACGCTGCCGCGCCCAGGGCCAGGACCAGACCTGCGGCCACCGCGGACGCTGTACGTGGGGACAGATGACGCATGGGAAGAAGACCTCTCGGTGCACTGCGGAGAAACTACGGAAAGGGAATATCCGCGCAGGCAGCAGCAACCGAGGTCCGGGACCGGACTGTTCAGACATACGGAAATGCCGCGCCTGCGGGCAGGTGATGCCCGGGCGCGGCAGAAAGAGGCAGAAGCCGACGCACGCCAGGGCAGGCGTCAGCGACAGAGAATGTCGGCGACGCTGTGCCCGGTCACGCCGATCAGCGCCAGCTCTATGGCGGCGTGATCGGAGGAAACGAGGCGGTGCGACATGAGGAGAAATATGAACGAACACACACTCGATGTCAATGTGACATAAGGCGCCCGTCGCCACCCCGCCTCAACTGGTGGGATACACCCAGGGGTTGGCCTTGCACTTGATCCCGCCGATGTCGAGGGACTTGGTCTGCTGCTGCATGACGGGCGCGAGCGCGCCCGGGGTGGTGCAGTTCACATGCGAGTGGCCGAGCCGGTGACCGACCTCGTGATTGATCAGCATTTGCCGGTAAAGGAACATTTTGTCGGCGCCATAGGTGTCGGACCCCTGCGCCCAGCGATACGCATTGATCATGACGCGCTCGGTGGCCGCAGAATCGCACGACACATTCTCCTCAGCCGTATCGAGCTGAGACTTCATGCACCATTTCGCGGTGGTCCCCGGGCTGGCCAGAGTGATGACGAAATCCGGTGTCCCGGTGGATATCCGCTCGAAGGTCTTGGCGCCGTTGTGCGCCCAACTCCGGTTGTCGTTCAGGGTTTTCTGGATCGCCTCGGCGAAAAGCGCGCCGTCGAGCCCGAGCCCCTTCTCGACATCGACCCGATAGCGGTACTTGCGCCCGGCCCCCGGCGCCTTCGCCGCCCCCGGCACCGTCGCGAAATCACCCGACGCCGTCAGCTTCGCGTCCAGCGGGTACTGCTTGGCCATCTTCTGGTCGTACGTGAGGAGAGCGGCGGCCTCCGGCGTGGCCCGGTGCTCCCCGCGCGAGGCGGCGGAGCTGTCGCCCCGGCCGGTCGCGGAGCTCTGTGCGTCGGTGTGCGACGTCCCGCTGCCCGAGGCGACCTGCCCGGCCACCACCACGGCGAGCACCGTGGTCACCGCTGCGGCGGCGATCCCGGTGAAGGCCCGCCCCTTGCCGCCCTTCGCGGTCTCCGGCCCGGGCGCGGGAACGATCGGCGCGTACTCGGGCTCCCGCTCGCGCTCGGTCGACGGAGCCTCGAAGGCCTGCACGAACTCCCGCCGCGGCCCCGGCACGCGCGAAGGACCGCCCTGCGCACCCGGTCCGCCCTGCCAGTCGCCGTACCGCTGAGGCATCGGCGCGGCGCCCCACTCACGGTGCTCGGGATGCCCGCCGCGCACCGGCGCATGCGTCTGCTCCGGTGCCCTCCTGCGTCGGCCGGACCCCTGTTCGGTCCGTACCGGCGATCTTTCGCCGACGGGTATGGGCCCCGTGTCGGCGGTGCCGGTGCCGGTGGCACCTCGGCGGCTATGACGTCCCACGCCCGGGATCAGCTCCTACTGCAATCGTCCAGCAATTCCCGGAAGGCCGTCGCGACCGTCTCGGGGTACTCCATCATCGCCACATGCCCGGCGTCGGGCAGTGACAGCAGCCGCGACCCCCGGAAAGCCTTCGCCGCCCTGCGCGCCATACGGTACGAGACGAGCTGGTCCCGGCCGCCGTACACCAGCAGCGTCGGCGCGAGCACCCGCTCCGCCTGCCGCCACAGTCCGTGCTGGCCGCCCAGGGTGTACGCATCCACGATCCCCCGCGCGGAACGCGCCATCGCGTCCCAGAAATAGGGGAGTTGGAGCCTGCGCTCCATCTCGTCGACCGCGTTGCGCAGCCCTTCCTCGCTCACCCGGCCCGGATCCCCGTAACAGAGCGACATCACCCCGAGGGTGCGCTGCTCGGCCGTCCAGTCCTTCGTCATCTTCGCAAACATTCCGGCGACCCCGGGCACCGCGACCAGCACGGTCGGCCATGCGGTGCGCTGGGCGCGCAGCTCCGGCAGGGCCGGCGAGACGAGGGTGAGGGTGCGTACGAGATCGGGCCGGACAGCGGCGATCCGCGTCGAGACGGCCCCGCCCAGCGAGTTCCCGACGAGGTGCACGGGCCCGCGCCCGCTCGCGTCGAGGTGGCGGATGACGGCACGCGCGTGCCCGGTGATCGAGTAGTCCCCCGAGTCCGGCGGCGGGGAGTCCCCGAAACCGGGCAGGTCCAGCGCCTCGCCGTCGACCAGATCGTCGACCAGCGGCATCAGCGCGGACCAGTTCTGGGACGACCCACCGAGCCCGTGCACGAACAGTGCGGGCTCAAGGCCGGGCCGTGCTCCGGGCCTGGAGCGCACGTTCAGCGTCAGTCCGGGGAGCACGGAGGTCCGCAGCTTCTCCCCCTCGGCGATGCGGACGGCGCTCACCTTGGGTGCCACGGACGTGGCGATTCCCGGCAGCTCGGTCGAAGACATAAGGCGATGTTACGAGACGATCACGCACTGGATCGTGTGTTCGCAGTCACAGATCGCCTGGCGCCGGAGCACGGGCACTCCTAGGCTCGTAAGGAGAGTGCTCCCGAGGGAAGGTGACATCCCATGCCCACCGAGCCCTACCGAGAAGCGGATCCGGCGGACACAGCCGAACAGCAGACCGACCTCGCGCCGCAGGACGACGACCCGCTGACCTCCATCGATCCGGCCGTGGTCAACGAGGCGGACGCGACCGAACAGACGCGCGTGGTCCCGCTCGACGAGGACGAATACCGCGCCTGAAGTGTGGCTGAACAGCGGCAACACCTTCACAGGCTGTCCGGTCCGTGAAATTCTGCGTCCGCACCGCGCACAGCACGGTTACTCAAAAGTACGATGGCGGCGCGACGTTAGAGCTTTGCTTGTTCAGCGAGACATTGGGAGGCGGCGTGACAGCCATCGAGCAGACAGAGGCAGCGCGCCCGCGAGGCACGCGCCTGCCGCGCCGAGCCCGACGCAATCAGCTCCTTGGGGCCGCCCAGGAAGTTTTTGTCGCACAGGGGTACCACGCGGCCGCGATGGACGACATCGCCGAGCGGGCGGGCGTCAGCAAGCCCGTGCTCTACCAGCACTTCCCGGGCAAGCTGGACCTGTACCTTGCCCTGCTCGACCAGCACTGCGAATCGCTCCTCCTGGCAGTCCGCACGGCGCTGGCCTCCACCACGGACAACAAGCTGCGCGTGGCCGCGACGATGGACGCGTACTTCGCGTACGTACAGGACGAGGGCGGCGCCTTCCGTCTCGTCTTCGAGTCCGACCTGACCAACGAGCCCGCCGTGCGCGAGCGCGTGGACCGGGTGTCGCTGCAGTGCGCGGAGGCGATCTCGGACGTCATCGCGGGCGACACCGGCCTCTCCAAGGAGGAGTCGATGCTCCTCGCGGTGGGCCTGGGCGGCGTCTCGCAGGTGGTGGCCCGCTACTGGCTCTCCAGCGAGTCGGCCATCCCGCGCGACAGCGCCGTACAGCTGCTCACCTCGCTGGCCTGGCGGGGCATCGCCGGCTTCCCGCTGCACGGGGTCGACGGGCACTGAGACCGCGTGTTCGCTGCGGGCGTGTTCGCACAGCGCCTTGGGTGTCCCCGCACCGGGCTAATGTGGTGATCCGTACAGCGCGGCTGACCGCGCACCGCAGAGCACTCGGAGGGACATAGCCGTGGAGGTCAAGATCGGTGTGCAGCACACGCCCCGGGAGATCGTTCTGGAGAGCGCACAGTCGGCCGACGAGGTCGAACTCGCGGTAGCGGACGCCCTGTCCGGCAAGGCGAAGCTGCTCAGCCTCTCGGACGACAAGGGCCGCAAGGTCCTGGTGCCGGCCGACCGCATCGCGTATGTGGAGCTCGGCGAGCCGGCCCAGCGCCGGGTCGGATTCGGCGCCCTGTAGCACCTCTCAGCAGTACGACAACGGCCCGGCGGTGATCACCGCCGGGCCGTTGTCATGGGTATCGGGAGGGTTGCATTCCGCGAGCCGCGGGTAGTACCGCCTCGACCGATTTGCCCAGGCTTCGCGGGAGGGACCACATGAGCATGATCTGGGAAGCCCTCGGCTCCGTACTCCTCGGACTCGCCCTGTCCTGGACCGCCGCACACCGGCTGTCCGACCGACTGCCCGCACGCCGCACGGTGCTGGTGACCGGCCCGGTCGGCGCCCTCTTCGGCGCCTTCCTGACCCACTCGGCGATCGACCCCGGCAGCGCCGCGGGCGTGATCGCCACACTGCTCGGAGCGGCGGCGGTAGCCGTGGTCCTGCTGTCCCTGCTCCTGCGCCCGGCGGGCGGCCGCCTACGCCGATCAGCAGCGTAAGCAGCCAGGCGGTCACGCAGCCAGGCCCAGCGCAGCCATCCGCTTGGTGTGGGCTTCCGTGATCCGCGAGAACATCCGGCCGACCTCGGCCAGGTCGAACCCGTCGGCGACTCCGCCGACCAGCATCGTCGAGAGCGCATCGCGGTCAGCGACCACGCGCTGCGCCTGGCTCAGGGCCTCGCCCATCAGCCGTCGCGCCCAGAGCGCGAGCCGGCCGCCGACCCGGGGCTCGGCCTCGATGGCCGCACGGACCTTCTCCACCGCGAAGTTGCCGTGCCCGGTGTCGTCGAGGACCGCGAGCACCAGGCCCCGGGTGTCGGTGTCCAGGCGGGCCGCGACCTCGCGGTAGAAGTCGCTGGCGATCGAGTCGCCGACGTACGCCTTCACCAGGCCCTCCAGCCAGTCGGACGGCGCGGTCTGGCGGTGGAAGTCGTCCAGGGCCTGGGCGAAGGGGTCCATCGAGGCCGTGGGGTCCGCGTCGATCGCGGTGAGCCGGTCGGCCAGTCGCTCGAAGTGGTGGAACTCGGCCGACGCCATCTTCGCCAGCGCCGCCTTGTCACCGAGCGTGGGCGCGAGCTTGGCGTCCTCCGCGAGCCGCTCGAAGGCCGCCAGCTCTCCGTACGCGAGCGCACCGAGCAGGTCCACGACAGCCGCGCGGTACTTCGGATCGGCTGCGGCGGTCTCCCAGTCCTGGGCTGCGATCCCGGTCGGTGCGGGGGCTTCGTCGGTGGCGGTTTTGGCGGTGTCAGGCGTCTCCATGCAGCGCAGAATAGCCGTCTGAGCGGAATGCGTAAGGTGCCGGTCGGTCAGTGTGACCATGGCCTCTCGTTCATTTCACCCAACACACATGCGCGAATCCGGGGTACAGTGGTAATGCGCCTGTCGAATGTTCTACAAGTTCGGCAGGTCATCCGAATGAGGATGCCCGGTCGGTGGCCCGATCGGCTCCACCCGACCGCCCTCACTTTTTCCGATGTGAGGGGCCCCCTCAGCGGCACGAGCGCTTGAGCGAAGGCAGTGGTCCCGCGCTGATCGGCACGGTACGACCCCCCTCGTTCGCCTTGGGCCGCGTCTCACAGAAGAGGCAGCACCCTGACTACGTTCCGAGACCTCGGGATTCTCCCCGAGACCGCCGAAGCGCTTGAAGCCGTCGGCATCGTGTCCCCCTTTCCCATCCAGGAGATGACGCTTCCCGTAGCGCTCTCCGGCTCCGACGTCATCGGCCAGGCCAAGACCGGCACCGGCAAGACGCTCGGTTTCGGTCTGCCGCTGCTCGAGCGCGTCACCGTTCCCGCCGACGTCGAGGCCGGCCGTGCCGCGCCGGAGAAGCTGACCGACGCCCCGCAGGCGCTCGTCGTCGTCCCCACCCGCGAGCTGTGCCAGCAGGTCACCAACGACCTGCAGACCGCCGGCAAGGTGCGCAACGTCCGCGTGCTCGCCATTTACGGCGGCCGGGCGTACGAGCCGCAGGTCGAGGCCCTGAAGAAGGGCGTCGACATCATCGTCGGCACCCCGGGCCGACTGCTCGACCTGGCGGGCCAGAAGAAGCTCAACCTCGGTCACATCCGCGCGCTCGTCCTCGACGAGGCCGACGAGATGCTGGACCTGGGCTTCCTGCCCGACGTCGAGCGCATCATGAACCTGCTGCCGCCCAAGCGTCAGACCATGCTGTTCTCCGCGACCATGCCCGGCGCGGTCATCGGCCTGGCCCGTCGCTACATGTCGCAGCCGACGCACATCCGGGCGACCTCGCCCGACGGCGAGGGCCAGACCGTCGCCAACATCAAGCAGCACATCTTCCGCGCCCACTCCATGGACAAGCCGGAGCTGGTCTCGCGCATCCTGCAGGCCGACGGCCGCGGTCTCGCGATGATCTTCTGCCGTACGAAGCGGACCGCCGCCGACATCGCCGAGCAGCTGGCCACCCGTGGCTTCTCCTCCGGCGCCGTCCACGGCGACCTCGGCCAGGGTGCGCGCGAGCAGGCGCTGCGGGCCTTCCGCAACGGCAAGATCGACGTGCTGGTCTGCACCGATGTCGCCGCGCGCGGCATCGACGTCGACAACGTCACGCACGTCATCAACTACCAGTCCCCCGAGGACGAGAAGACGTACCTGCACCGGATCGGCCGCACCGGCCGCGCGGGCAAGTCGGGTACGGCGATCACCCTCGTCGACTGGGACGACATCCCGCGCTGGAAGCTGATCAACAAGGCGCTCGACCTGCCGTTCGACGAGCCGGAGGAGACGTACTCCACCTCCGAGCACCTCTATGAACTCCTCTCCATCCCGGTCGGCACGAAGGGTGTTCTGCCGCGGGCGGAGCGCACGCGCGCCGGTCTGGGTGCCGAGGTCATGGAGGACCTGGGCGAGACCGGTGGCCGTGGGCGCAAGTCCGCGCCTGCCGCTGCCGCTCCGGTCAAGGAGGAGCGCCCGCCGCGTACGCCGCGGCAGCGTCGCAGGACGCGCAACGGTTCGGCGCTCGGCGAGGCGGAGGCCGCCGCACCGGCAGCCGTGGCCGTCGCCGTGGCCGCACCTGTGGCCGAGGAGGCTGCGGAGGTCGCCGAGGGTCCGCGCACGCCGCGGCGCCGTCGTCGTACGCGTGTCGCCGTCGCGGACGTGGTCGCCGAGGCGGCCGTCGTGACTGCGGCACCGGTTGTCGAGGCCGAGCCCGAGGTCCTCGCGGAGGTCAAGCCGAAGCGTCGTCGTACGCGTACGGTGAAGCCCGCCGCCGAGGACGAGCCCCAGTTCCAGATCGCCCCGCCGACCGAGCCCGAGGCGAAGCCCAGGCGCAAGCGTGCGGCTGCCAAGCCGAAGGTTGCTGCGGAGGTGGCGGTCGACGCCGTCTCCGACGTCGAGGTCAAGCCCAAGCGCAAGCGCGCACCGGCCAAGCCGAAGGTCGCCGTCGAGGCGCCGGTGGCCGAGGCGGCCCCCGAGGCCGACGCCGAGGCGAAGCCGCGTCGCCGTCGCACACGCGCCCCGAAGGCCCAGCCCGAAAGCTGACGCACCCTGCACCACACCACTGGCCCGGACCTCGCTCGAGGTCCGGGCCAGTGGCCTTTCCCCGCCCCACCCCGGTTAGCCTCGTCGTATGAGCCGGCCGCCCACCTTCCGCCCACCCACGCGCACCCGCGCGTACGCCCTCGCCACCACCCGCGGCGACTTCGCCGTACTGGACACCGCACCCGCGCGGCAGGCGCACGGCACCGCCCTCCTCCTCCCCGGATACACCGGCAGCAAGGAGGACTTCATCGCGATGCTGGAGCCGCTGGCCGACGCCGGGTTCCGTACGGTCGCCGTGGACGGACGCGGGCAGTACGAGTCCGCCGGGGGCGCCGATCAGGAGGCTTACGGGCAGGGCGAGTTGGCCAGGGACGTCATCGCCCAGGCCCGCGCCCTCGCGACCCCCGTGCACCTCGTCGGGCACTCCCTGGGCGGGCAGATCGCCCGCGCCGCCGTACTCCTCGACCCGAGCCCCTTCGCCTCGCTCACCCTCATGTCATCGGGCCCCGCCCAGGTCACCGCCGAGCAGCAGCAGAAGATCAAGCTGCTCGGCGACGCGCTCGCGGTGATGGACATGGAGCAGGTGTGGGAGGCGATGCGGGCCATGGACCCGCCCGGCGAGGCGGACGGCGACGACGGCGACATGCGCCGACGGTGGCTGCTGCACAACCCGGCCCAACTCATCGCCACCGGACGCCAGTTGGTGACCGAGCCGGACCGCACCGACGAACTCGCCGCCATCGCCCTGCCCCGGCACATCGTCTCGGGCGAACGCGACGACACCTGGCCGGTGCCGCTCCTGGACGAGATGACCCGACGGCTCGGCGCACGGCGGACCGTGATCGCCGGAGCCGAGCACTCCCCCAACACCGACCGGCCCGCCGAGACCGCCGCCGCGCTCGCGGCGTTCTGGAGCGGCCTCTAGTACGCGGCCTCTAGTACTGGGACTGCAGGTGGTTCCAGAAGCCGTCGCGCAGCGCCCGCCGCAGGTCCCCGTGCCCGCGCAGCGACCGCTGGAGCAGGCGCTCCGCGTCGACCAGGAGCTCCTGGTCGACCGGGCCCGGCAGATAGGGGCGGTTCGGCAGCAGTTCGGCCAGCTCCTGACGCCCCCGCTCCGCGAGCCAGGTCGCGGCGATCTGGGCGCCGACGAAGCGGATGTCCTCGCGCGAGGGCAGCGGGGTGGACTCCTGCTCGTACGTGGTGACCGGCCGCCGGGTCACGTACGGCTTGCAGAAGTCCAGGTCGAAGGTGCGCTGGCTGTCGACCTCCCAGAGCAGCGGTTCGGCCTGGTTGCGCATGCCCTCCGCGGCCTCGATGCCCCAGAGGTGGACGCGCGCGCCGTATCCCTGTGCCGCCTCGACGGCCGAGACGAGGTCCTCGTCGCCGCCGACCAGGGCCGCGTCCGAGATGGCGCGGTGGCGGGCGAGGGACTCCAGATCGGTGCGGATCAGGGAGTCGACGCCCTTCTGCTGGTTGTTGGCGTTGAGGTTGCCCAGGCGCACTTTGACGTCGGGGAGCTCGGCGATGGACTGCTGCTCGGGGGTGTGGATACGGCGCCGGGCGCCGTCGTACCAGTACACCCGGAGCAGCCGGCTGTCCGCGAAGATGATCCGCGCCTTGTCGATGAAGGCCTCGATGAGGCCCTCCGCGTCGAGATCGAAGGATCTCCGGTCCTCGGTCCCGGTCACCAGCAGTCCGCCCGCCGCGTACACGTATCCGGCGTCCACGAAGATCGCATGCGTCGAGGGGGTCTTCGCCACCTCGGCGAGCATGCGCGTGAGGAGGTCGTTGGTGCGCTGCAGGTGAGCGCTGATGTCTGCTTCGTCATTCATACGCCGCCCATTGTCCCGGGCGTCACGCTCAGGGCACAACCGGTCGCACTACCGGTCAGTAATTAGGCTCGCGAAACTTTTCCTTAGCGTAGGGAATGTTTGAGGAAGGCAAGCCGTTGGACCCATATGGAACGTGCGGCACTGTAGTCACGCAATCCACTCTTAACGGACGGGCAATCGCCCTGACGCAGCACAGGAGCAGAGTCAATAACTGCACTACACACAGTTCTCCACCAGGAGGATCGGACGAAGGGAGAAGCCATGCGCTTCGAGATCATGCGCCTCAACGACGTCGATGGCACCGCCATGGACAGCACCGTTGTGGACGCCGCCTCCGTCAACCGGATCGTGCAGCAGGCCGCCGCAATCGGCCAGCGCATCTACATCCGACCGGCCGACAGCTCGGCTTCGTAACCTTTAAGTACGTTACTGAAGACGAAGCGCCCCCGTGCACATGCACGGGGGCGCCTTGCGTTCTCAGCTGTTGCGGATGACCTGGGTGACGCCGTTGATGATCTGCTGCACGGCGATCGCGGAGAGCATCATGCCCGCGAGACGCGTCACCAGGACCACGCCGCCGTCCTTGATCACGCGGATGATCAGCAGCGAATAGCGCATGGTCACCCAGAGCACGATGTGCATGGCGACGATCGCCACCCAGACCGAGACCTGCTGCGCCGCGGTGTCCGCGTGCTGCACGGCCAGGATGACCGAGACGATCGCGCCGGGGCCCGCGAGCAGCGGCATGCCGAGCGGTACGAGCGCGACGTTGACGTCCTTGGTCTGGGTCGGCTCGTCCGTCTTGCCGGTGAGCAGGTCGAGCGCGATCAGAAGCAGCAGCAGACCGCCCGCGATCATCAGCGCGGGGACGGAGACATGCAGATAGTCCAGGATCTGCTGGCCGAGCAGGCCGAAGACGGCGATCACACCGAAGGCGACCATCACCGCCTGCAGCGCCATCTTGCGCTGGACCTTGGCGGGCCGGCCCGCGGTGAGGGCGAGGAAGATCGGGGTGATCCCAGGGGGGTCCATGATCACAAAAAGCGTGACAAAGAGGGATCCGAAAACGGCAACGTCGAACACAGTGAGGCCTTGCGCGTGAGGGGTGAGAAGAGGGGGTTACGGAGGGGAGACCCGGCGGTCCCGGTCAGCGTCCGCCGGCGCCGGGCACCGGGAAGGCACCCGTCGCCCGACGGGTGATCTCGCCGTACACCTCGGGGTCGGTGGTGCACTCCCCGAGCTCCACGAACTTGCGGCTGCCGTGGTAGTCGCTGGAGCCGGTGGCGAGCAGCCCGAGGTCGGCCGCGAGCGGGCGCAGTCGGGCGCGGGTCGCGGCGTCGTGGTCCATGTGGTCGACCTCGATGCCGTCGAGGCCGTGCGCGGCGAGTTCGGCTATCGCCGACTCGGGCACGCACCGACCGCGCTTGAGGGCCTGCGGGTGCGCGAAGACGGTGACGCCGCCGGCCTGCTTGACCAGGCGGATCGCGGTGAAGGGGTCGAGCTCGTGCTTGTGGGCGTACGCCCGGCCGCCGTCGGCCAGCCACTCGGGCGTGAAGGCGTCCGAGACGGTCTCCACGACGCCGAGTTCGACCAGCGCGGTGGCGATGTGCGGACGGCCCAGCGAGGCGTCGCCCGCGATGCGCGCGACGTGCTCCCAGTCGATCGGGACGCCCAGCTCCCGCAGCTTGCGGACCATCGCCTGCGCACGCGGCACACGGTCGTCGCGCACCAGCTCGCGCTCGCGCAGGAACTCCGGCTCCTCGGGGTCGAAGAGGTACGCGAGGAGGTGCATCCCCACGCCGTCGATGCGGCAGGAGATCTCGGCACCCGTGACGAGCGTCAGTCCGTCGGGCAGGGCGGCGATCGCCTCGGCGTGGCCGCGGGTGGTGTCGTGGTCGGTGAGCGCCACCACGTCGAGTCCGGCGGCGGCCGCGTTGCGGACCAGCTCTGCCGGGGTGTCCGTACCGTCCGAAGCCGTGGAGTGGGTGTGCAGGTCGATGCGCACGACGCGTGACTCCGGGGCTGGGGGACGTACAGGGGACGATCCAGGATAACGGGCGCATCGAACAGATCCGGACGCCCGGAATCCTGCCGCGGAAGCCGGCGCGACGCTAGAGGATGCGCGGCGAGAGCGCCCCGACCGGCACCAGGTCCACCTCTCCGCCCGCGTCGCGCAGATCGGTGAGCACCAGCTCCTCGTACATCAGGAGCCCCGACTGTTCGGGCCAGACGATCGCCCAGAGCCAGAGCCCGCGCGCCTCGCCCGCGAAGACCGCGCGGTCGGCGGGGGCGTTGACGTGCCAGAGCGGGGTGGGGCGGCCTGCGGCGAGGACCTTGGTGTGCGGGGGTTCGTCGACCTTCATGTGCGGGCCCGGGTCGGGGCCTTCGATCCCCGCATACCGCGCACCGAGTCCGACGCCGAGCTCCTCGGCGACCAGGATCAGTTCGCCGAAACCGCCGAGCGGGCCTGGCCCCGAGCAGACGACGGCGGTCGCGCGGCCGCCGCTGCGGTCGTCGCCCGCGCAGGCCACTCCGGTGAACATCCAGCCGACCGGCAGGGGCCACGGCATCCACACCGGGACCTGCGCGCGGTGCACCACCACGCCGAGCGCCTCGACGCTGGGCGGGATCACCGGCTGCAGCGGATGAACGACACCGTGCACATCGCACTGCCAGGAGTCGGCAAAGAGACCGGGCGCCCTGACCCGGCCACCACACTTCGGGCAACTGGGTTCGCCCCTCATAGAGCTCAACGGTCCTCCCCACCCGTCGCCGCGTCAAGGACGATCACCCGTCCGGGCTTGACCGGCCGAAACTAGATGCATCTTGCATTTATTAGCTCGGCTAACTTATTGTGTGTATAACACAACCAGTCGAGGAGAGATTGAGGCAGTCATGAGCGAAGCCGAACCAGGAAGCCTCCTGCGGCAGCCGAAGGCCGTCTGGGCCACCGCGGGCGCATCCGTCGTCGCCTTCATGGGCATCGGCCTGGTGGACCCGATCCTGCCGTCCATCGCCAAGGGCCTGGACGCGAGCGCCAGCCAGGTCTCGCTCCTGTTCACCTCGTACTTCCTGATCACCGCGGTCGCGATGCTCGTCACCGGCTACGTCTCCAGCCGTATCGGCGGCAAGAAGACCCTGCTCGTCGGGCTCGCCCTGGTCGTCGTCTTCGCCGCGCTCTCCGGCACCTCGGGCTCGGTGGGCGAACTGGTCGGCTTCCGGGCCGGCTGGGGGCTCGGCAACGCGCTCTTCGTCTCGACCGCGCTCGCCGTCATCGTCGGCGCCGCGGCCGGCGGCAGCGCGGCGGCCATCCTGCTGTACGAGTCCGCGCTCGGCCTCGGCATGGCCTGCGGCCCGCTGCTCGGCGCGGCCCTCGGCAACGCGAGCTGGCGCTACCCGTTCTTCGGCACCGCCGCCCTGATGGCCATCGGCTTCCTGTGCATCTCGGCGTTCCTGAAGGAACAGCCCAGGCCCGCGAAGAAGACCGGGCTCTTCGATCCGATCCGTGCACTCGGCCACGGCGGGCTCGCCTCGGTCGCCGGATCCGCATTCTTCTACAACTACGCCTTCTTCACGGTGCTGGCCTTCACGCCGTTCGTGCTGAACATGACGCCGTACAAGTCGGGCGCGGTGTTCTTCTGCTGGGGCCTCCTGCTCGCCGTCTTCTCGGTGCTCGTCGCACCCCGTATGCAGAAGCGGTTCGGCACCCTCAAGGTGCTCGGCGGCTCACTGGTCCTGCTCGCGGCGGACCTGGTGGTGCTCGGTTACGGCAATCACGCGACCGCCATCGTCTGCACGATCATCTCGGGTGCCTTCATCGGCCTCAACAACACCATCTACACGGAGCTGGCACTGGGCGTCTCGGACGCGCCCCGGCCGGTGGCGAGCGCGGGCTACAACTTCGTCCGCTGGTTCGCCGCCGCAGCGGCTCCCTTCCTGGCGCCGCACATCGAGGGGTGGACCGACATCCACATCCCGTTCGTGGTGGCCGCCGCGGCCGCGGTCGTGGGGGCAGGCGTGGTGTGGGTGCGGCGCTCGGCCCTCGTACACGAGGAAGAGGAGTTCGCCGAGACGCACGCCACCGAGGACGGGGTCTCCGTCTTCGCCAACTAGCCTGCTTCAGCTCAGCGTCACGGACCTGCGCAGCGGATCGCGCAGGTCCGTTCCGTGTGCCAGCCAGCGCTCCTGGAGCTCCTGGCCGCCGTGCACCCGCTTCCACGCAGCCTCGTTGGACGTCATCGGCAGCAGCGGAAGGAAGTGGACCGGGTCCATGGGCGCGTCGAGGTCGAGGTCCTCGACGAGACCGCCCGGTTCCGCCACGAGTACGGAACTGAACGACGCCCCCGGCCAGAGCGGTTCACCCACGTCGAGCGAGGCGCCCGGAGCGACGATCACCCCTTCGACCTGCGGGGACGCGGCCAGTACGGCGAGCGGCCGCAGCGCCTTGTCGGTGTCGGCGAGACCGGCCCGCACCGAGAGGACCAGCTCGGCTCGCGGGCCCTTCACCGGGTCGGCGAGAGCGGCGGTCGGATCGGCCATCGGCTGGGCGGACATGCCGAGGGTGGCGTAGCGCACCACATCGCCGTCGATGAAACGCAGGACCTCAATGCGGTCCGTACCGAGGAAGGTCACGGCGGCGCGTGCGTCCGGCTCGCCCAGTGCGGAGCGCAGCCGGGCTTCGACCAGAGCAAGAACTTCGTCCATGCTCGCGAGCATAAGGCGCGTATGGAACGGGCAAAGAACGGGGTTGGGCCTGTAGTCGGCTGATAAGGTTGGCCGCTGGTCAGGGCAGCATTGATCGTCCCCCACGGGGGACCGGCCGGAGGAGGTGGGACTGCGATGGATCGAGAACCTAGTCGACCGGGCAGTACATGCCGCTCTTCCGCCCTTCATCTGCTCTGAGACTGGGCACTTCGCACGCCGGAAGAGCACTTCGTTTTGCTTTGTCTGTGTCTGTAGCGAAAGCCGCCATCCGCGATGATGCGGTTCCGCCCGCTTTGCGGACGTCACGCAGAAACGTCCCCATTCCGGGCAGTGCCACCGTCGCCGACGGCCCCTCCGTGAAGGAGCCTGCCATGTCGATGATCCGTGACCTGCGCGCAGCAGTCCGCCCGTCCCAGCGCAAGGGCAACGCCCCGTACAGCAATTACGACTCCACCCGCGACCCCTCCGCCAGCAGCGCGGTCGTCGACTGCGCGGTCTACCGCGAGGGGCTGCGCGTCGACGGCGACGCCTGCCTCACGCCGCGCGCCGCGCAGCACCGGGTACGGGACGCGGGCGGCTTCACCTGGATCGGGCTGCACGAGCCGACCGAGGCCGAATTCTCCGGTATCGCGGCCGAGTTCGGGCTGCACCCGCTCGCCGTGGAGGACGCGGTCCACGCACACCAGCGGCCCAAGCTGGAGCGGTACGACGACACGCTCTTCACCGTCTTCAAGACCATCCACTACGTCGAGCACGCCGAACTCACCTCGACGAGCGAGGTCGTGGAGACCGGCGAGGTCATGTGCTTCACCGGCCGGGACTTCGTCATCACGGTCCGGCACGGCGGACAGGGTTCCCTTCGCGCCCTGCGCCACCGCATGCAGTCGGAGCCCGAACTGCTGGCCAAGGGGCCCTCCGCCGTACTGCACGCGATCGCCGACCAGGTGGTGGACGGTTATCTGGCGGTCGCGTCCGCTGTGCAGGACGACATCGACGAGGTCGAGATCGATGTCTTCTCCGAGCCCACGAAGGGCACTTCGCGCGGCACGGACGCGGGCCGCATCTACCAGCTCAAGCGCGAGGTCCTGGAGTTCAAGCGGGCCGTGTCCCCGCTGCTGCGGCCGCTGCAGCTGCTCAGCGAGCGGCCGATGCGGCTGATCGACCCCGACATCCAGAAGTACTTCCGCGACGTCGCCGACCACCTGGCCCGGGTGCAGGAACAGGTCGTCGGCTTCGACGAGCTGCTCAACTCGATCCTGCAGGCCAACCTGGCGCAGGCGACGGTCGCGCAGAACGAGGACATGCGGAAGATCACGGCGTGGGCCGCGATCATCGCCGTACCCACGATGATCACCGGCGTGTACGGGATGAACTTCGAGCACATGCCGGAGCTCCACTCGCAGTACGGCTACCCGGTGGCGATGGCCGGCATCGTCGGCATCTGTCTGGCGATCCACCGCACGCTCAAGCGCAACGGCTGGCTCTGACCCTCACCGTCACTGCCGCTCGCCCCTGATCACGAGCAGGAGACCCACCAGGATCACCGCCAGCGCCGGATAGGCGGCGACCGGCGGGAGCTGGCCGAGCCAGACTGCCGCGATCAGGGCCGCGCCCGGGGTCTCCAGGAGGATCGACGTCGAGGTCACGGACGGGCCGAGGCTGCGGACGACCCGGTTGAGGATGGTGTGGCCGATGAGCTGCGCCGCGCAGGTGAGGGCGGCGAGCTTGGCCCAGGTTCCGGCGTCGTACGAGACGAGCTGCGCGCCCGTCGCCAGGCAGCCCGCGAGCAGGAGCACGGCGGCGGTGGAGTAGCAGAGCACGGAGTACGAGGTCGTGGACACCGTCCGGCGCACCTCCGCGCCGAGCAGGACGTAACCGGCGGCCGCGATCCCGCCGGCCAGCGCGAGCGCGTCGCCCAGCACGGCGCGCGGCGAGAGGCTCATGTCGACCCCGCTCAGGATGAGCACGCCGACGCAGGCCACGGCGCACCCGGCCCAGACCATGCGGGCGACCTGCTTGCCGCGCAGCCGAAGGGCGAGCGTGGTCCAGATCGGGGTGGTGGTGCAGAGCGCGGTCGACGAGGCGACCGAGGTCATACGGAGGCTGGGCAGCCAGAGCGCGAAGTGCAGCGCGAGCATCGCCCCGGCAGCGACCGCGAGCAGGGCCGTGCGGCCGCCCATCGTGCGCAGCTCCGTGCGGTGGACCCGCTTGAGCAGAGCGACAGGTCCCAGGACGCCCACCGCGATGGCGTTGCGCCAGAACGCGATGGCCAGGGCCGGGGCGGCGGTCGCGGCGATGAGAGGCGCGGACAGCGAGACGCCGGCGATGGCGACCGCGAGGAGCACGAGGTCGGCACGGGGGAGGGCGGGCGCGGGGGCGGCGAGCGGCACGGGGGCGGCGGTCCGCGGGGAGCGGGTGATGGGCACGGTTCAGAGTAAGGGGCGTACGTACGCTTTGGAACTGTCCATCCGCACCCTGGACATGGACCCGTTCCCGCGCCGCCCGACACCCCGCCTACCCTGGGCCCATGACCGAGTCGCTGCTGACGCAGGCCCTTGCCGAAGAGGCCACCAAGAAGTCCGGGCTGATCTGGGTGCGGGGCACCGGCCAGGCCCGTGCGCTCTGGCACGTATGGCTCGACGGAGCCGCCTACCTGCTGGGGGACGGCCCCGGTGAGCAGCCGCTCGAAGGGCTCACCGACGGCGGGAGCGCCGAGGTCACCGTACGCAGCAAGGACAAGGGCGGGCGGCTCGTCGTCTGGACGGCCGCTGTCCAGGAGATCGCGCCCGGCAGCGAGGCCTGGGACGCCGCGGTCGCCGAGCTCAAGGGCAAGCGCCTGAACGCGCCCGACGGCGAGCAGATGGTGGAGCGCTGGGCCCGCGAGTGCCGGATCCTGCGGCTGGAGCCTTCGGCGGTGTCGACCGAGATGCCCGAGGGGTCTCTGGCCACCGCACCGCCGGTCACCACGGCGACCACGCGCGAGCCGGTGCCGGCGGCGCTTCCCTCACTCCTCTTCAAGCGCCGCAAGCGCTGAGCAGGTCGGGCCGCCAGGACCGGTCGGGTCGGGTTGGGTCAGGTCAGGTCTTCGGGAGCTGGCGCCCGTAATCGACCGTCTCGTCCTTGCCGGGCTCGGCGAGGGTGAAGTCCTTGTCCCAGTCGGCGAGTTGCAGGACCCCCGCGCCACCGGCCCGCGCGAAGCGCAGCGGGTACGGGGTCCCCTTGAGCGAGACGTCCAGCGTGCCGCCCTCGCCCTCGTCCCCGGCCGTGATCCGGACCGTGCGGATCCCGCCGACCGTCGCCCGGTCACCCTTGTCCAGCTCGCCCTGCAGGTTGAGCAGCCCGTCCAGGAGCCCGTTCATGTCGGTGAAGCCACGGAACTGCTTGTACGCCGGGTCGCCCTGCGGCACCTTCACGTACTTCGAGTCGAGCTTGTCCGCGGCGGTCGCATCGCCCTTGCCGTCCGCCTGGTCCCAGAAGCCCGCGTCGGCCTTCACATAGAGCGCGTCACCGACCCGCAGCAGCGCGAACGTGCTGTTCTTCGAGGTGACCGAACCGGTGCCGCCGTCCGCCTTGAGCTGCATGTTCAGCTTGTACGAGCCGCCCTTGCCGATCAGCGTCCCCGACAGCCGTACCGCGTGCGCGCCGTCGACGGCCGTACGCGCCTTCGTCTCGATCTCCTGAGCGGAGAGTTTGCCGACGCCGTTGGTCCCGGCGTCGGGGTCCTCGCTGCCGCACGCGGTGAGCGATGCGGCCAGACCGGCACATACGGCCCCGGCGACCGCGGCTCGGCGGGCTCGGGCGACCTGGGGGAATGCAGCCACAAGCGCACTGCCTCTCATGCGGGTGTCCTCAACAGCAGACCGCAGCGTACCTGTGCGGCCTACGTGCATCGAAGGAGCCGCTGTGCGGACCCCGTGCGGACGGCGTACGAACTCCGTACGGGCGCCCCTCAAGAGCGCCCCCTGCCGTCACGGGCTAGCCTGAACCGTGAATCGCACGGCGGACCTGGGCAGAAGGAGGCGCGCGCAGTGGCAGCAGGCGCCCCCCGGGTCTTCGTCTCGCACCTCTCCGGCGTCGCCGTCTTCGACCCCAACGGCGACCAGGTCGGGCGTGTCCGCGATCTCGTGGCGATGCTGCGCGTCGGCAACCGCCCTCCCCGGCTCCTCGGCCTGGTCGTGGAAGTGGTCACCCGGCGGCGGATCTTCCTCCCGCTGACTCGCGTGACAGGCGTCGAGACCGGCCAGCTCATCACCACCGGCGTGGTCAACATGCGCCGCTTCGAGCAGCGGCCCACCGAACGCCTCGTCCTGGGCGAGCTCCTGGACCGGCGGGTGCGGCTGGTCGACGGGGGCGAGGAGGTGACCGTGCTCGACGTATCGGTCACGCAGCTTCCCGCCCGCCGCGACTGGGAGATCGACAAGGTCTTCGTGCGCAAGGGAAAGGGCGGCGCCCTGCGCCGCAAGGGCGAGACGCTGACCGTCGAGTGGTCATCGGTGACGGGCTTCTCGCTGGAGGAGGAGGGCCAGGGCGCGGAGTCGCTGGTCGCCACGTACGAACAGCTGCGCCCCGCCGACCTCGCCAACGTCCTGCACCACCTCTCCCCCAAGCGGCGTGCCGAGGTCGCCGCGGTCCTCGACGACGACCGGCTCGCCGACGTCCTGGAGGAGCTGCCCGAGGACGACCAGGTCGAGATCATCGGCAAGCTCAAGGAGGAGCGGGCCGCCGACGTCCTGGAGGCGATGGACCCCGACGACGCCGCCGACCTGCTGAGCGAGCTGCCCGAGGCGGACCAGGAACGGCTGCTGACCCTGATGCAGCCCGACGACGCCGCCGACGTGCGACGGCTGCTCTCCTACGAGGAGCGGACCGCGGGCGGTCTGATGACGACCGAGCCGATCGTGCTGCGGCCCGACGCCACGATCGCCGACGCGCTCGCCCGGGTACGCCAGCAGGACCTGTCGCCCGCGCTGGCGGCGCAGGTGTACGTCTGCCGGCCGCCGTACGAGACGCCCACCGGCAAGTACCTGGGCACCGTGCACTTCCAGCGGCTGCTGCGCGACCCGCCGTTCACACTGGTCGGATCGATCGCGGACACCGACCTGCCGTCGCTGCCGCCGAACACCGCGCTGCCGGCGCTGACCAGCTATCTGGCGGCGTACAACCTGGTCTCGGCCCCGGTCGTGGACGAGAACGGGTCGCTGCTCGGGGTCGTCACGGTCGACGACGTACTCGACCATCTGCTGCCCGACGACTGGCGCGAGACGGAGTTCCACGACGGGGATGCCCATGACGGGGAGGTGCGCGATGAGCACTGAGCCGTCCCCCAGGCGCCGTCTGGACCAGCCGCGGGCCCCGCGCCGGAGGTTCCTGCCCGAGTACGACCCGGAGTCCTTCGGGCGGCTCTCGGAGCAGGTCGCGCGCTTCCTCGGGACGGGGCGCTTCATCGTCTGGATGACGGTGGTGATCATCGTGTGGGTCGTGTGGAACACGATGGCGCCGTCCGCCTGGCGCTTCGACCCGTTCCCGTTCATCTTCCTGACCCTGGTGCTGTCGCTGCAGGCTTCGTACGCGGCCCCGCTGATCCTCCTCGCGCAGAACCGCCAGGACGACCGCGACCGCGTGAATCTGGAGCAGGACCGCAAGCAGAACGAGCGCTCCATCGCCGACACGGAATATCTGACCCGCGAGATCGCCTCGCTGCGGATGGGGCTCGGCGAGGTCGCGACCCGCGACTGGATCCGCTCCGAACTCCAGGACCTGGTCAGGGAGCTGGACAAGCAGCGCAGCGTATTCCCGTACGAGCCCTCGGGGCCACGTGACGAAGGCGACCGCTGACCGCCCTGTCCGGGAGGGGGTGCCTGCGCCGTAACATCGGGGTCATGGTTACGGAAGACGCGGTGCTTGAAGCGCTGGCGACAGTGAACGACCCCGAGATCCACCGGCCGATCACCGAGCTCGGCATGGTCAAATCGGTCGACATCGGGGCGGACGGTGCGGTCGCTGTCACGGTCTACCTGACCGTCTCCGGCTGCCCGATGCGCGAGACCATCACCAGCAACGTGACGGACGCGGTGGCGGGCGTCGAGGGCGTCACCTCGGTCTCCGTCGAGCTCGACGTGATGAGCGACGAGCAGCGCAAGGATCTGGCGACGTCGCTGCGCGGCGGGACCGCCGAGCGCGAGGTGCCCTTCGCCAAGCCCGGTTCGCTGACCCGTGTGTACGCGGTCGCCTCCGGCAAGGGCGGCGTCGGCAAGTCCTCGGTGACGGTGAACCTCGCGGCCGCGCTGGCCGCCGACGGGCTGAAGGTCGGCGTCGTGGACGCGGACATCTACGGCCACAGCGTGCCGCGCATGCTGGGCGTGGACGGGAAGCCCACCCAGGTCGAGAACATGATCATGCCGCCGTCCTCGCACGGCGTGAAGGTCATCTCGATCGGGATGTTCACCCCGGGCAACGCGCCGGTGGTGTGGCGCGGTCCGATGCTGCACCGCGCGCTGCAGCAGTTCCTGGCGGACGTGTACTGGGGCGACCTGGACGTCCTGCTCCTCGACCTGCCGCCGGGCACGGGCGACATCGCGATCTCCGTGGCCCAGCTCGTCCCGAACGCCGAGATCCTCGTGGTGACGACGCCTCAGCAGGCGGCCGCCGAGGTCGCCGAGCGCGCCGGGTCGATCGCCGTACAGACGCACCAGAAGATCGTGGGCGTCGTCGAGAACATGTCGGGCATGCCGTGCCCGCACTGCGACGAGATGGTCGACGTCTTCGGTACGGGCGGCGGGCAGAAGGTCGCCGACGGTCTGACGAAGACGACGGGCGCCACCGTCCCGGTCCTCGGCTCGATCCCGATCGACCTGCGGCTGCGCGAGGGCGGCGACGAGGGCAAGCCGGTCGTCCTCACCGACCCGGACTCCCCCGCGGGTGCCGCCCTGCGCGCGATCGCGGGCAAGCTGAGCAGCCGTCAGCGGGGGCTTGCGGGCATGTCGCTGGGTGTCACGCCCCGCAACAAGTTCTAGAGCGCGTGCGACGACGTAAGGGGCGGCCACCCAGGTGGCCGCCCCTTACGTATGCCTGCGTGTCCGTGATTACTCGTACGCGGTGATGTCCTGCACCACGGAGAACCCGAGACCGTACGCGCTCATCCCGCGCCCGTACGCACCGAGCGGGACCCCGCCCTCGGTGGAGCCGGCCAGGACCCAGCCGAACTCGGACTCGCGGTAGGCGAACCGGGTCGCGACACCGTCCACCGGCAGCGACAGCGAGGACCACTCGGGGCCTGCCAGGTCGTCGGCCAGCTCGAACGCGGTCTCCGTCTGCTGGTCGAGCCAGTCGTCGCGCAGGGTGTGGTCCATCTGCGCCGGCCAGGTGTAGGCGAGCAGACCCGAACCGGCCAGCCAGGCGGCCGAGGAGACCGAGGTGGCCTCCAGCACGCCTGTGCCGTCGCCGCTGCGCCGCAGCGGGTTGGAGGCCACCGTCACCACGACGGCGAAGCGCTCGCGCTCCTGACCGCTGTCCGAAGTCCGTATCGACGACGGTTCGTCCCCGTGCCCCGTCGAGCCGTGCTGCACGGTGCCGTCGGCAGCGGTGCCGACCTGCATCAGCCAACGCGGCCCGGTGAAGGCCTCGTCCAGTCCGTACCAGGGGAAAGGCGCGCGCAGGTATTCGTCAACCGTGCGCGGGCCTGCCTGACTCGTCGTCTCCACTGCCTGGCCGCCTCCTCGATCCATCGGGTCCGGCGCGGCCCGCCCCCCTCGGGCGTCCTGACTGCCGGACCAGATGGAGAATACTCAGGTGGCGTCGTCGTCGAAGCGCGGGCGCTCTTCGACGGCCGGCTTGTCGCTCTTCTTCAGCAGGTCAGGAGTGGCGCTGCCGTTCGCGGAAGTGGTCGGCGTGGAGGCCACGGAACTGGTGGCGCTCTCCTTGCCCGTCACCGTGTCCGCGATGTCGGTGATTTCCTTCTTGAGGTCGAAACTGCTGCGGATTTCCTTCAGCCCCAGCGCGTCGTCGTCGCCGTCCAGCAGGTGCTTGCGCACCAGGTTCTTGGGGTTGAGGTCCTCGAACTCGAAGTCCTTGAACTCGGGGCCGAGCTCCGCGCGGATGTCTTCCTTCGCGCTGTCCGAGAACTCGCGGATCTTGCGGATCGTCCGCGTGACGTCCTGGATGACCTTCGGCAGCTTCTCCGGACCGAAGACGAGCACGGCAAGGACCACGAGCGTCACTATTTCAAGTGGGCCTACGTCAGTGAACACGTTGCTTGCTCCTCGTGTGCTCCGCGGCCCGAAGGTCGGGGTCGGTCCGGGCTTCGTTCACGGTACCCGTCCAAGCTGTCACGGCGGTACCTCTGGATTGCCAAGAAGATGACGTTCACGTGCCGCTCGCCGATCCGAGGGTCAGCACGACGGACACCTCACGCCCCGTACGGTTCACGGTGAGTTCAAGATGGTCGCCCGGACGGTGCGCGCGGATCTTCACGATGAGCTCCTCCGCGCTGTGCACGCGCCCGCCGTCGACGGCGGTGACGATGTCGCCCGGCCGGATCCCGGCTTTGGCCCCCGGACCGCCCGCCGCCACGGACGGGCCGCCGTCCTTCGCCTTGTCCCCGACCCGTGCGCCGTCGCCGGTGAACTGCATGTCGAGTGTGACGCCGATCACCGGGTGGGTGGCCTTGCCGGTGTTGATGAGCTCCTCGGCGACGCGCTTTCCCTGATTCACGGGGATCGCGAAACCGAGGCCGATGGAGCCGCTCTGGGCGCCGGTCGTCCCCGTGCCGTTGTCGGCCGCCCGGATCGCGCTGTTGATGCCGATGACGCGGGCCCTGGAATCGAGCAGCGGGCCGCCGGAATTGCCCGGGTTGATGGGGGCGTCGGTCTGCAGCGCGTCGACATAGCTGACGTCGCTGCCGTCGCCCTTCTCACCGCCGGCGGTGATGGGGCGGCCCTTGGCGCTGATGATGCCCGAGGTCACGGTGTTGGAGAGGTCGAAGGGGGCGCCGATGGCCACCACGGGGTCGCCGACCTGGACGTTGTCGGAATTGCCCAGGGGCAGCGGCTTGAGGCCCGAGACGCCGGTCACCTTGACCACGGCAAGGTCGTAACCGCTGTCCTTGCCGACGACCTCGGCCTGGGCTACCTCGCCGCCGCTGAAGGTGACGGAGATCTCGCCGGAGGCCGCAGCGGGCGCCACCACATGGTTGTTGGTGAGGATGTGACCCTCGCGGTCCAGGACGAACCCGGTGCCGGTGCCCTGCTCGCTGTCCCCCTTCACATGCAGGGTGACCACGCCGGGCAGCGCGCTGGCCGCGATGCCGGCGACGCTATCGGGTGCCCGGCCCTTGGCCTCCTCGGCGGCCTGCGGAAGCTTCACGTCCGGGGAGATCCCGTTGTTGCGCTCGATGTACGCACCGACGCCACCGCCCACCACACCGGTGACCACGGCGAGCAGGACGGCGGCCACGACCCCGCCCCTGCGCCTGCGCCGCACGGGGGCCGCGGGCAGCGGCCTGGCAGCCCAGGGGTCGTAGTTCATCCACTGCGAGGGCGGCGGCTGCGGAGGTACGAACTCGGGCCCCGGCCCCGGCGGAACCGGTGTGCCCCCAGCGGGGGTCGGCACCGGCCGCTGTACGGGCGGCGCGGGGGCCCAGGGTCCGGGGCCGCCGTAGGGCGGCGTGCTGTACGGGTCGGGCGCGTGCAACGGCTGCGGCTGCGGCTGCGGCTGCGGCCCGGACCCCGGAACGGGCTCCGGAGGAACGGGCGCGTGCCGGTGTTCGGGCCTGCTCCACCACTTCGGCTTCGGCCCCGTGGGCTTCCCGTCGTCCATGCTCGTCCCGCACCCGCCCCAGTTCCTGCGTGCCCCGTGGAGGCACCCCTGCTGGGATTCAACCAGGTTGTCAGTGCCGGGTCAGCTGCGGTGCCCCGGCAAGCTGGGTGGCCGCCGGAGTGGCCGCCGGACTCGGCACCACGGAAGGTGCCGGAGCGGTTGCCGGTATCAGCGGCGGCAGTGAGGCGCCGGTGAGCAGCGCCGCCGACAGGGGGTGCGACAGCGGTGCCTGCAAGGGCCCCGTCGAGACGACGGGCGCGGAGAGCGCGGTGATCGGCGAGGTGCTCGTCGCCGTCGCCGGCGGACCGGTCTCCTCGGCCGACAGCACTGAAGCGGAAGCGGCTCCGCCCTGGCGGCGGAGAACTTCCGTACCCACAGCGGCCTGACCGCCGGTCTGCTGCGGGGCGGCGGTGCCACCGCCGCCCGCACCGGCCGAGGTCGGGGCGCCGGACACGCCGTTCGGCATGGCGCCGCCCAGCGCGATCGCGGCCAGCGAGACCGCGCTCGCGGCGGCGAAGGCGAACCTGCGTCGCGAGGAGGAGGCCGAGCGGTCAGTGTCCTGACGGCCGACGGGGTGGATCGGGAAACCGGTGGCGGCAGCGGGGTGCGGCCTGGCCGGGATGTACCCGAAGGTCTCCCGTGGGTCCGGGGAGAACCCGCGGGAAGCGGGGGTCAGTCCGAAGACGCCTTCGGCGAATCTTCCCGCGCCGAAGGCGGCCGATCCTCCTGATCCGCCACGCCCCGTGTCGTCACCCCCGGGTCCGCCGGGCAGCCCCTGGAGGCGCGCGAGCAGTCCTTCGGAGGGCGGTGGCGGTGCGGTCTCCGCGAACACGCTCTTCAGCCGGCGCTGCGCGTCGGCCTCGGCCTTGCACTTGGAACAGCTCGCGAGATGGGAGAGGACCCGCTCGCGGACGTCGTGGTTCAGTTCGCCGTCGACCAGGGCGGCGAGCCGGTCACCGAGATGCTGCTCGGCAGGGGACGGACCGGTTCCACTCACGCGGTCCCGTCCTCTCCACCCGCCCCGGACGAGCCGGAGGTCACCCCGGCCAGCGCACGCTGTTCGGCACGGCGGGCCTCCGGCGAACGGTGCTGCAGCGCCTTGCGCAGGTGGGAACGGCCGCGGTGGATGCGGCTGCGTACGGTACCGAGCTTGACCCCGAGGGTGGCCGCGATCTCCTCGTAGCTCAGCCCCTCGATGTCGCAGAGGACGACGGCCGCACGGAACTCCGGGGCCAGGGTGTCCAGCGCCTGCTGCACGTCCGCGTCGAAGTGGGTGTCGTTGAACACCTGCTGCGGGGACGGCTCGCGGCTGGGCAGCCGCTCGGCCGCGTCGTCGCCGAGCGCGTCGAAGCGGATGCGCTGCTTGCGGCGGACCATGTCCAGGAAGAGATTGGTGGTGATGCGGTGGAGCCAGCCCTCGAACGTGCCGGGCGTGTACGTCGACAGCGAGCGGAAGACGCGGACGAAGACTTCCTGGGTGAGGTCCTCGGCGTCGTGCTGGTTGCCGGTCAGTCGGTACGCGAGTCGGTACACCCGGCCGCTGTGCGTGCTGACGATCTCCTCCCATGAGGGCGGAGTCCACGCCTGCGCGTCGGCGTCCGTGGAGAACGTCGCGGTCTGAGCCGTAGAAGAGTCGGCGGCGATGGCGCTGTCGGCAGCATTGTTGGTCACGGATTTCGGCTCACCCGCCGACCTGAGAAAGCGCCGCAGCACTCCTCCCCGATCCACAGGCGCAGCCGCACCTCCCCTGTCGGCTCTGGTGGTGTCCAGTGGAGCCCCTACCATAGCCACCTCGCCCGTTAGCTCCGGATAAGACTGATTGCCGGAATCGTTGTTCATGACCGTCCCCCCTGCCTCCTCATAACGCCCGGTCCCATCTGCGGGTTCCCGAGCGCAGCGGATACAGTCAACTCTGCGTCAACTACGGGGACAGGAGAGGGCCATTACCGCCAACCGGCAGACGAGCTGGGCGTTCGCCGACGCCTTTGTCGCCGAGGACGAAGCCCTGCGCTGGGCCCGTGACCGGGCCCGCGATTCAGGGCTGCCCTCGGTGTCACCCGGAACCGGCGCGGCGCTGCGACTGCTGGCCGCGACAGCGGGTGCGAAGTCCGTGGCAGAGATCGGCACGGGTACCGGCGTCTCGGGGATCTATCTGCTGCAGGGGATGCGGCGCGACGGTGTGCTGACCACGGTGGATCCGGAGCCGGAACGGCAGGGCTTCGCCCGCCAGGCGTTCCGGGCGGCCGGGTTCGCCGGCAACCGGGCCCGGTTCATCCCGGGGCGGGCCCTGGACGTGCTTCCACGGCTCGCCGACGGCGGATACGACCTGGTCTTCGTGGACGGCGACCGGCTGGAATCCCTGGACGTCCTCGCTGAATCGTTGCGCCTGCTGCGGCCCGGCGGACTCGTCTGCTTCGAGGGTGTCTTCGCCGATGGGCGCACCGTCGACTCGGCGGCTCAGCCGGCGGAGGTTCTGCATCTGCGCGAGCTGTTGCGGGCCGTACGGGAGAGTCAGGAGCTGCTGCCGGCGCTGCTGCCGGTCGGGGACGGGCTGCTCTGCGCGGTGCGAAGGGGTTGACCGGGTAGGCCTGCGTCCTGCTGAGCCTGCGCCTTCCTGGGGGCTCCGCTCCCAGGCCCCCGCTCCTCAATCGCCGGAGAGGCTTATTTTTCAAACAACGCTGCCCCCGGCCTGTGTGGCCGGGGGCAGCGAAAAGTTTGGGCTTCAGAACGTCAGCCGACGACCTTCTTCAGCGCATCGCCGAGCGCGTCGGCCTCGTCCGGAGTCAGCTCGACGACGAGCCGACCGCCGCCTTCGAGCGGAACGCGCATGACGATGCCCCGCCCCTCCTTGGTCACCTCGAGCGGGCCGTCGCCCGTCCGCGGCTTCATGGCCGCCATGCTGTTTCCCCTTCCTGAAACCAGCTCATCGCAGCCGACAACCCAGGTGTCACCGGCATCGAACACATTGCTTCCAAGCCATTATCCCGCATCCCAGGACCCGATGACCAACATCAGTCCGCATCGCTTGCGCAACGCGCTCTCTCAAAACCACCCAATTCGGCGATCCTGCTGCGATACTTCGCCGCCCAGCGCGCCCCTTGAGGGCTTTTTTGTTTGACGCACGTCACATGCGCGGCCTCGATGATCTCCGCCATGCTGGTCGGTGACGACGACTCAGTAACTTTGGAGGGGCCCCATGGCGGACACCGTGCTGTACGAGGTGGCGGACGGACTCGCGACGATCACGATCAACCGGCCCGAGGCCATGAACGCGATGAACATCGCGACCAAGGTCGCCCTCCGGGAATCAGTGCAGGCCGCAGCCTCGGACGATGCCGTACGGGCCGTACTGCTGACCTCCGCGGGCGACCGCGCCTTCTGCGTGGGCCAGGACCTCAAGGAGCACATCCAGCTCCTCGCCGCCGACCGCGAGGCCGGGACCGGTCGCACGATGAACACGGTGCGCGAGCACTACAACCCGATCGTGCGGGCGCTGACCGAGATGCCCAAGCCCGTCGTCGCGGGCGTCAACGGGGTCGCCGCGGGAGCCGGTCTCGGCTTCGCGCTCGCCGCCGACTACCGGGTGGTCGCCGACACCGCAAAGTTCACGACCTCCTTCGCGGGTGTCGCACTCACCGCGGACTCGGGCGTTTCGTGGACGCTGCCGCGGCTGATCGGCCAGAGCCGCGCCGCCGACCTGCTGCTCTTCCCGCGTTCGATCACCGCCCAGGAGGCGTACGACCTGGGGATCGCGAACAAGCTCGTACCGGCAGCCGACCTCGCCGCCGAGGCGGCCGCCGTGGCGCGCGCACTCGCCGCCGGCCCGACGCTCGCCTACGCCGCGCTCAAGGAGTCCCTGGCGTACGGCGCCGGGCACTCGCTCGCCGAGACCCTCGAAAAAGAGGACGAACTGCAGTCGCGCGCGGGCGCGTCGGAGGACCATGTGATCGCCGTCCAGGCCTTCGTCAACAAGGAGAAGCCGAAGTACCTGGGGCGCTGACGCCTACGAAGCGTCTCGTACGAAGCAGTCCGCAAGGTGGTCGTCGACCAGGCCGCACGCCTGCATCAGGGCGTAGGCCGTGGTCGGCCCCACGAAGCGCAGACCGCGCTTCTTGAGGTCTTTGGCCAGGGCTGTCGACTCGGCCGTCACCGCGGGCACGTCGGAGAGCGCTCGGGGCGCGGGGCGGGCCGCCGGGTCCGGTGCGTACGACCAGATCAGTGCGTCGAGCTCGCCGCTCCCCCAGCCGCTGAGCACCTTCGCGTTGGCGAGGGTCGCCGCGATCTTGGCGCGGTTGCGGATGA
This sequence comes from Streptomyces sp. NPDC050738, assembly GCF_040654175.1. NCBI lineage: Bacteria > Bacillati > Actinomycetota > Actinomycetes > Kitasatosporales > Streptomycetaceae > Streptomyces > Streptomyces sp. NPDC050738. The sequence continues at coordinate 433,522 of NZ_JBFAHN010000006.1, forward strand.
TCCCGGGGTCGGCGAGCAGCCGCTCGGCGTCCGCGTCGGTGAAGTCGGCGACGGTCGCGATCCTGAAGCCCGAGAAGGCCTTACGGAAGCCCTCGCGGCGGCGCAGGATCGTGATCCAGGACAGGCCAGACTGGAACGCCTCCAGGCAGAGCCGTTCGAAGAGCTCGTCGTCGCCGTGGACGGGGCGGCCCCACTCGCTGTCGTGGTACGCGATGTAGTCGTCGGCGGACAGCCCCCACGCGCAGCGGAGCTTCCCGTCCGGGCCCGCGACGGCGCCGGTCGTCGCCGTCACTGCTGCGGCTCGTCGTTCGGGGCGGGGGTTCGGTGCGCCCCGGCCAGCGCCGATTCGAGCTCGGCGATCCGGGCGTCGCGCTCGGCGAGCTCCGCTCCGAGCCTGCTCAGCACGTCGTCCACGTCGGCCATGCGGTAGCCGCGCGCCACCATCGGGAGCCGCAGCTCCTCGATGTCGGCACGGTCGACCGGGCGGTGCTCGGGCAGCGGGTCGACGAGCCGCTCGGGCGCCACCTCGGGCAGCACCGCTCCGTCGCCGTCACTTCCGCCGTCACTGCCGCCGACCACTGCCAGCGTCACCGCGGCGACCACCACGACCATCGCGATCAGCAAGAACCAGAACACGCGTATCTCCCCGGGATCCGAAACCGTCGGTGCCGATCGTGCCATGCGCGGCTGAGAGTTAAGGTCGCAGGCGACCAGGTGCGAGGGAAGGTACGGCGGATGTTGCGGTTGGGACGGCGCGAATTCAGCGCGCAGGAGCCGGTGATCATGGCGATCGTCAACCGGACTCCGGACTCCTTTTACGACCAGGGAGCCACCTTCCGTGACGAGCCCGCGCTCGCCCGCGTGGAGCAGGCGGTGTCGGAGGGTGCTGCCATCATCGACATCGGCGGGGTCAAGGCGGGTCCTGGCGACGAGGTTTCCGCCGAGGAAGAGGCGCGGCGGACGGTCGGTTTCGTCGCGGAGGTACGGCGACGGCACCCGGACGTCGTGATCAGTGTGGACACGTGGCGGCATGACGTGGGAGAGGCCGTCTGCGAGGCGGGGGCCGATGTCCTCAACGACGCCTGGGGCGGCGTCGATCCGAAGCTGGCCGAGGTGGCCGCACGGTTCGGGGCCGGTCTGGTGTGTACGCACGCGGGGGGTGCGGAGCCTCGGACGCGGCCGCACCGGGTGACGTACGAGGACGTGGTGACGGACATCCTGCGGGTCACCGTGGGGCTGGCCGAGCGGGCCGTTTCGCTCGGTGTGCGGCGGGACGGGATCATGATCGACCCCGGTCATGACTTCGGGAAGAACACCCGGCATTCGCTGGAGGCGACGCGGCGGCTGGGCGAGATGACGGCGACGGGGTGGCCGGTGCTGGTGTCGTTGTCCAACAAGGACTTCGTCGGGGAGACGCTCGACAAGCCGGTCAAGGAGCGGGTGATCGGGACGCTGGCCACGACTGCCGTTTCGGCGTGGCTCGGGGCGCAGGTCTATCGCGTGCATGAAGTCGCGGAGACGCGGCAGGTGCTGGACATGGTGGCGTCCATTGCGGGGCATCGGGCACCGGCTGTGGCGCGGCGGGGGTTGGCGTAGAGGTGCGGGCGGGGGACGGGTGCGGGTTGCCTGCGGCGCATTCCCCTACCCGCCCCTTCCCGAAACCGGGGGTGACCCCCGGACCCCCTGGCGGGGGCGGGGCGGGCGGGGTCTGCGCACCCCGGACCCCGCCTTTGCGGGGGCTTCGCCCCCTGCGCCCCCGTAAGCGACCTTCGGCCGCTTGTCCTCAAGCGCCGGACGGGCTTGATTTCACTTGCTCGTCTCCTTCGTCACCAGCGCCACCGCCTCGTCCACGTCGTCCGTCACGTGGAACAGCAGCAGGTCCTTCGCCGACGCCTTGCCCTGGGCGATCACCGTGTCCCGGAGCCAGTCCACCAGGCCGCCCCAGTACGCCGTCCCGAAGAGCACGATCGGGAAGCGGGTGACCTTGCCCGTCTGGACCAGCGTCAGCGCCTCGAAGAGCTCGTCCAGGGTGCCGAGGCCGCCCGGCAGGACCACGAAGCCCTGGGCGTACTTCACGAACATCGTCTTGCGGACGAAGAAGTAGCGGAAGTTCACGCCGATGTCGACGTGCGGGTTGAGTCCCTGCTCGAAGGGGAGCTCGATACCGAGGCCCACCGAGACGCCCTTGGCCTCCCTGGCCCCCTTGTTCGCCGCCTCCATCGCGCCGGGGCCGCCGCCCGTGATCACCGCGAAGCCCGCCTCGACCAGGGCGTGGCCGATGCGTACGCCCGCCTCGTACTCCGGCGAGCCCACCGGCGTGCGCGCCGAGCCGAAGACGCTGATGGCGCTGGGCAGTTCGGCCAGTGCGCCGAAGCCCTCCACGAACTCCGACTGGATGCGCATGACCCGCCAGGGGTCGGTGTGCACCCACTCGGAGTCGCCCTCGGAGTCCAGCAGGCGCTGGTCGGTCGTGCCCGGCTGGACCTGTTCCCGGCGGCGTACCACCGGGCCCAGCCTCTGCTCGTCCAGGGCCGGCGCTCCCTCGGGGTTGTCCATGACGTGCTCCCTCCGCTGTGCGTGTCAGGTCAGCGTAGGCGGAGGGGCGTTACGAACAGCGAAACTTACGCCGTCAGCCAGGCGTGGAGTCGCGTCTCGCAGTCGGCGATCAGCGAGGCCTTGACCCGCTCGTCGCGCTTGTGGGCGAGCAGGGGGTTGCCCGGGCCGTAGTTCACGGCGGGGATGCCCAGCTCGCCGAAGCGCGCCACGTCCGTCCAGCCGAACTTGGGGCGCGGGGTGCCGCCGACCGCCTCGATGAAGGCCTTCGCGGCCGGCTGGGTCAGGCCCGGCATGGCGGCGCCCGAGTGGTCGTCGATGATGAACTCGTCGATGTCGCAGTCGGCGAAGACCTCGCGGACGTGGGCGAGTGCTTCGTCCGCCGTACGGTCGGGTGCGTAGCGGAAGTTGACCGTGACCGTGCAGGAGTCGGGGATGACGTTCTTCGCCTCGCCGCCCTCGATGCCCACCGCGTTGAGGCCCTCGCGGTACTCCAGTCCCTCGATGACCGGCCACCTCGGCTCGTACGCCGCCAGCTTCGCCAGGATCGGGGCCGCGGTGTGGATCGCGTTGGATCCCATCCAGCCGCGGGCCGAGTGCGAGCGCTCGCCCTTCGTCTTCAGCAGGACGCGCAGCGTGCCCTGGCAGCCGCCCTCGACCTCCAGGTCCGAGGACTCCAGGACGACCGCGAAGTCGCCCTTGATCCAGTCGGGGTGGGCCGCGACGACCTTGCCCAGGCCGTTGAGCTCGGCGGCGACCTCCTCCTGGTCGTAGAAGACGAAGGTGAGGTCGCGGTTGGGCTCGGGAACGGTCGCCGCGATGCGCAGCTGGACCGCGATGCCCGACTTCATGTCGCAGCTGCCGCAGCCCCAGAGCATGCCGTCCTCGTCGAGGCGCGAGGGCACGTTGTCGGCGATCGGCACGGTGTCGAGGTGGCCGGCGAGGATGACGCGCTCGGCGCGCCCCAGGTTCGTACGGGCCACGACGTTGTTTCCGTACCGGTCGACGGTCAGGTGCGGCAGCGCGCGCAGCGCCTGCTCGACCGCGTCGGCCAGGGGCTTCTCGGTGCCGCTGACCGAGGGGAAGTCGACGAGCCAGGCGGTCAGCGCGGGGGCGTCCAGGGTGAGGTCAAGCGGTGTTTCGGGCATGGCACCGACGATATCTCGCGCTCCAGTACGGTGGACCGCGTGTCCCAGACCGCCCTCCCCCGTCGCGGCCGCCTCCTGCGTATCGCCGCCGCCGTTGCCGTAGCGCTGGCTGTCGCCGGGTATCTGGTGGCGCAGTACGAGACCGGAGGCGGCGGCCCGCCCCGCTGCACCGCGGCCTCGGCCGACGGGGACAGCTACCGGATGAGCCCGGAGCAGGCGGTCAACGCCGCGACGATCTCCGCGGTCGGCACCACCCGCGGTATGCCGGAGCGCGCCGTGACCATCGCGCTGGCCACCGCGCTCCAGGAGTCCGGGCTGCGCAATCTGGACCACGGCGACCGCGACTCGCTCGGCCTCTTCCAGCAGCGCCCCTCGCAGGGCTGGGGGACGGCGAAGCAGATCACGGATCCGGTGTACGCGGCCGGGAAGTTCTACGACCACCTCGCCAAGGTCCCCGGCTATTCGCGCCTCCCCCTCACCGTCGCCGCCCAGCGCGTCCAGCGCAGCGGCTTCCCGCAGGCGTACGCCAAGCACGAGCCCGACGCCGCGCTCCTCTCCGCCGCCCTCACCGGCCGGACCCCGGCCGCATTCACCTGCTCCGCCGCGAAGGGCGCGACGAAGGGCGACGCGGCGCGCGTACGGACCGAGCTGGCACGGGACTTCGGCCCCGGAGTGCTGCCCACGGCCCGGGGTGCGGTCAGCGGCCCCGTGCTCGACCTCCCGGTGGCCTCGACGGCCGCGGCCGGTGCGACGGGCGGCCCGCAGCGCACCCAGCGCGGCTGGGAGCTGGCCCACTGGGCGGTGGCCCACTCCTCCGAGCTGCAGATCGAACAGGTCTCCTACGCGGGCCGCGAGTGGACCGCGGGCGATGCGGACAACACCTGGCACAAGACCGACGAGAAGACGGCCGGCGTACGCCTCACCCTGTCGAAATAGCACTCGGGCAGAGATCCAGTGCGTCACCCGACAGTGGCACACCTGCGGGGCCGTGAAGGCTCCGCGAACGGCTCCCTGAGCGCTGCGCCCGGATCACTCAATTCCCTTGTGAACACAGGGATCCGGCGGGTTTCCGACCCTATCCGCTGTGGATCATTTGCCCGTTTTTATCCGCAGCCGATTATGCGACGCATTGCAGATTCTTTACGTTGCCGGACCGCAACCTCTCCCTCCCTTCCGGCAGTTGTCATGGCGTCCTACTGACCCCGTACCAAGGAGCATCATGTCCCTCCCCCTGGCCCGTCGGATCGCCCGTGCCGCGCTTCTCATCGCGGCTGGAGCAGCCCCCGTGGTCGCGGCGGCCGGCTCCGCAAGCGCCGTGGACCTCCCGCAGGCCCCGAACCTGGGCAGCCTCAGCGCCCTGGACGGCGCCGGCCTGGGTGACACCGTCGACGGTGCCGCCCAGAAGGCCACCGGCCTGGCGGGCGACGCCGGCAGCAAGGCCGTGAAGAAGGCCGTCCCGACCGCGGGCAAGACCCTCGGCAAGGCGGGCAAGACCGCGACCCCCGCCGCCCAGAAGGCCGCCGGTGACGCCGCGGGCAGCGCCGGTGACATCCTCGGCGAGACCGCCAAGTCGGCGACCGACGGCGGTCTGCCGATCGGTGGCCTGCCCACCGGCGGGCTGCCCACCGGTGGTGGCGGCCTCCCCGTGAGCGGCCTGCCGTCCACCGGCTCGCTGCCGGTCCAGGGTCTGCCGCTCGGCTGAGTTTCGGCCTCTGCGTACGGAAGGGCCCCGGGAGCACGAACTCCCGGGGCCCTTCCCCGTGTACGTACGAGAGGCGGCTAGCCCAGCCGCTTCACGGCGGCCTCGACGCGCTCGTCGGTGGCCGTCAGCGCGACGCGTACGAACTGCGCGCCCGCCTCGCCGTAGAAGTCCCCCGGCGCGACCAGGATGCCAAGATCCGCGAGATGCGCCACGGTCTCCCAGCAGCCTTCGCCGCGCGTCGCCCACAGGTAGAGGCTCGCCTCGCTGTGCTCGATGCGGAAGCCGTGTGCCTCAAGTGCCGTACGCAGCACGGTCCGCCGGGCCGCGTACCGCGCCCGCTGCTCCCGCACATGCGCGTCGTCGCGCAGCGCGGCGGCCGCGGCGGCCTGCACGGGGGCGGCGGTCATCATGCCGCCGTGCTTGCGGATCTGCAGCAGCTCGCCGACGAGCGTCGCGTCACCGGCGAGGAAGGCGAGGCGGTAGCCGGCGAAGTTGGAGCGCTTGGAGAGCGAGTGGACGGCGATCAGACCTTCGTACGTACCGCCGCAGACGTCGGGGTGCAGGACGGAGACCGGGTCGGCCTCCCAGCCCAGCTCCAGGTAGCACTCGTCGCTCGCGATGAGCACGCCGTGCTCGCGGGCCCAGGCCACGATGCGTACGAGTTCGTCCTTGGACAGGACCCGACCGGTCGGATTCGAGGGCGAGTTGAGCCAGAGCAGCTTCAGGCCGGTGGGGTCGAGGTCTGTCGGGTCGTCGTAGGCCACAGGCTCCGCGCCGCACAGCCGCGCGCCGACCTCGTACGTCGGGTACGCGAGCCGGGGGTAGGCGACCTTGTCGCCCGCGCCGAGTCCCAGCTGCGTGGGCAGCCAGGCCACCAGCTCCTTGGAGCCGACGATCGGCAGGACGTTCGTGTGCCGCACGTCCACCGCGCCCAGCCGCTTCTCGCACCAGCCGGTGATCGCGTCGCGCAGTTCCGTGGTCCCCCACACCGTCGGATAGCCCGGCGAGTCGGCGGCCGCGATCAGCGCTTTCTGGATGATCTCGGGGACCGGGTCCACGGGCGTGCCGACCGACAGGTCGACGATGCCGTCCGGGTGGGCCTTGGCCGTCGCCTTGTAGGGCTCGAGCTTGTCCCACGGAAAGGCGGGGAGGCGCGAGGAGACTGCGCTGCTCACGGGGCGCTCACTTTCGGTTTCGTACGGGAAAACACCAGAGCCCCGCACGGCGCGCAAGCCGTACGGGACCCAGAGCGTTGGCGGCTGGACTCAGCCGGCCTGGTTCTGCGGCGGCAGCGCTGCGATGAAGGGGTGGTCCCGCTCGATCAGGCCGAGCTTGGAGGCACCACCGGGCGAGCCGAGCTCGTCGAAGTACTCGACGTTCGCCTTGTAGTAGTCCTTCCACTCCTCCGGGGTGTCGTCCTCGTAGAAAATCGCTTCCACGGGACAGACCGGCTCACAGGCTCCGCAGTCGACGCACTCATCGGGGTGGATGTACAAGGACCGGGAGCCCTCGTAGATGCAGTCGACGGGGCACTCCTCGATGCACGCCTTGTCCTTGACGTCGACACAAGGCTGCGCGATGACGTAAGTCACGCTGTCGTTCCTCCTCGGTAGGGCTGCTCTGCGCGGGAGCGCGGCGTCGTCGATGCCCGCCCCTAGTATCTCCGTTCCTGGGCACGATCCGAACAGGAGGGGCGGAGAGAGCTGTGGAATTCACCACCGGCGGACGTCTTGAAGTCCGAATTACACCTGATGACGTGGGAAAACGCGTATCGGTCAGGCAGTTCACCGAAGGCGCGCAAGAGGGCGAGAAGTTCACCGACACGGTGGGTGTTCTCACATCCTGGAACGACGGTGTGCTCTCGATCACACGCAGAAGCGGCGAATCGGCCCAGGTTCCGGAGTCGTCGCTGGTCGCGGGCAAGGTCGTACCGGCCGCTCCGGCACGTCGCAGGGGCCCTTCGGCGGGCTTCGCCGAACTGGCCCGGGTGACGGCGCGTGCCTGGCAGCCCGTCGAGAGCGAGCGGCTGGGCGAGTGGGAGCTGCGGGCCGCCGCCGGGTTCACGCGGCGGGCGAACTCCGTGCTGCCGCTGGGGGACCCGGGACGGCCGCTGGGCGAGGCGCTCGGTTGCGTACGGGAGTGGTACGAGGCACGGGGGCTGCCCCCGTACATCCAGCTCGCCACCGGCGCCGAGGGGACCCAGGAACTGCTGGGTGCCGAGCTGACCGCGCACGGCTGGTCGAGCGAGGTCAGCGCGCTCGTACGGATCGCCGCGCTCGCGCCGATCGGCGACCTCGACGCGGACGTCTCGCGGGTCAGGCTCTCCCGCTCCGTCGACGAGGCGTGGCTCTCGCGCTACAAGCGCTTCGGGACGCCGGGCCCCGAGGTCTTGAAGGTGATCGGCAGCGGCCCTTCCACCTGGTTCGCCACCGTGCCCGCCGCCGTGCCCGCCGCCGAGGGAGACACACCGGCGGCGATCGGCCGCTGTGTGGTCGACGGCCGGTGGGCCGGCTTCATGGCGATCGAGGTGGCTCCGGCGGCCCGCCGCCAGGGTCTGGCGAAGGCCGTGATGGCCGCGCTCGCCCGCCGCGCCCTGGACGAGGGGGCGTCGGCGGCGTGGCTGCAGGTGGAGGACGACAACATCGGGGCCCGTGCCCTCTACGACGGCATGGGTTTTCAGACCCACCACACCTACCACCACTTCCGGCTGCTCTAGCCGGGTACGGGGCTGTTATGCGCGAGGAATCACCCGAGACTCCCGAAGCCGCCGACTGGCGGCGGGAGTTCGCCGACGAGGCGCGAGCGGAACGCCCCGACCTCGCGCAGCTGTGTCTGCTCATCGGCACCCAGGCGGACGCCACTTTCGGCCGGACCGGCATCGACGCCGCGCAGATCGAACTCGACAGGCTGGCAGGCCTGTTGCCCTTCGGGGTCTCGGGGGCACGCTCGTGGGCGGTTGCGCTGGGCGAACTCCTGGGCACGGCAGGGGGGTTCAGGGGCGTACCCGGGGACTATCAGCGTCTGGAGTCCTCCCTCCTGCACCAGGTGCTGCGCCGTCGCAGAGGCCTGCCGATCCTGCTCTCCGTCGTCTGGATCGAGGTCGCGCGGCGTGCGGGCGCACCGGTGTACGGGGTGGCCCTTCCGGGTCATTTCGTGGTCGGCTTCGGCGCCCCTGACGACCTGGTCCTGGTCGACCCGTTCGACGGGGGGCGGCTGCTCACCGGGCAGGACGCGGGCCTGTTGGTGGCGGGTGCGACGGGCGCCCCGCTGGAGCCCTCCATGCTGGCCCCCGCCGATCCGCTCGACATCGTCCTGCGCATCCTCAACAACATCCGCGCCTGGGCGGCCATCCGTCCCGAGCGCTCGGACGTCCAGCTCTGGGCGGTGGAGCTGTCCCTGCTGCTGCCTTCCCATCCGGCGCGGCTGCGCTACGAGCACGCTCAACTCCTGGTCCAGCGCGGCGATTTCCTGCGCGGGGCGGCGGAGCTGGAGGATTACGCGGATGTCGTGGCCGAGGTCGAACCGGCGACGGCGGAAGTGATCAGGGGCCGGGCGCGGTCGGCGCGGGCCATGCTGAACTGACGCCCTCCCGTACGGGCGTAGCGGCCGGGGGCGATGCCCACGACGCGCTTGAAGTGCCGGGTCAGATGGGACTGGTCGTAGAAGCCGGTGGCCGCGGCGACGTCCCCCGCGGGCCGCCCGTCGAGGAGCAGGCGGCGGGCCCGGTCGACCCGGCGGGACATCAGGTACTGGTGCGGGGCGATCCCGAAGGCGCCGCTGAAGGCCCGTACGAGATGGGTGGGATCGGCGTGCACCGTCCGCGCGGCCTCCTCCAGGGTGACCCCGTCGACCAGCCGTGCGTCGAGGAGCTCGCGCAGGCGGTGGGCGAGGCCGCGGTCGGGTCCCGCCCCCGTACCGGATGCCTGCCCGAGGTGTCCGCGCAGCCGCTCCCCGATGAAGGCGAGCCGGCTCTCCGCCTCCAGCTCGTCGCCCCTCGCCGCGAGGGCGGTGTGCAACTGTCCGATGCGCCGGCGCAGTACGGGGTCGACGAGATCGGGCCCGTCGACCGCGGGGCCGATGAGGCTCGCGTCGAGCACGGACATGTCCAGGTAGAGCACGCGCTTGCGGAAGCCGCCGGGGGTCGCGGGCGAGCCGTTGTGCGGGACCTGCGGCGGAAGCAGGGAGACGGTGTCGCCTGGGGTGCCGTGCGCGTGGCGGTCCAGGTCGTAGCGGACGGCGCCGTCGTCGACGATGAGCAGGGTCCAGGAGTCGTGGACGTGCATCGGGTAGGCGTGCTCGGTGAAGTGGGCGTGGAAGACCTCGACGACGCCCGCGACCGGCGGGCGCCAAGCGGAGATTTCCTGCCGGGCCACCATGCAAAGAACGTACAAGACGGCGGAGAGGCGGGTCCGGCAGTCTCAGTACATGACCACCGACAACGCCACCGGCGCCGCACCCGTCCGCTTCGACACCAAGATCGCCGTACTGCTGAGGGAGGACCTGGAGACCTGGCAGCGGCTGAACGTCACGGCCTTCCTGGTCAGCGGCCTGGGCACGGTGATCCCCGAGGTGATCGGCGAGCCGTACGCCGACGCCGACGGCACCGCCTACCTGCCGATGCTCCGCCAGCCCGTGCTGGTCTTCGAGGGTACGAAGGAGACGCTGGCGTCCGCGCACGCCAAGGCGCTGGGCCGGGCACTGCCGGTGGCGGTGTTCACGTCGGACATGTTCATGACGGGCAACGACGCCGACAACCGCGCGGCGGTACGGGCGGTCGGCAAGGACCAGCTGGACCTGGTGGGCATCGCGGTGCACGGGCCGCGCAACGCGGTGGACAAGGTACTGAAGGGGGCCCGGATGCACCCGTAAGCGTCGAGCGGGGCACTCAGGCCGCGGCGGCCTCACGGAAGTAGAGGGCGGTGGGACCGTGCGCCAGCCAGGCCGTGGTGGCGTTGCGACGCTCCCAACGGCGGATGACGCGGAGACGGGACAGGGAGACGAACGCGAAGACGAACTCCATGCCTGCCGGAGCGAGGCTGCGGGTGAACATCCCGGCCATGACCAGCACCACGGCGAATGCCGCCGCGAGGGCGAGGACGTTCGGCCCGCTGACCCGCCAGGCGGACATCGGGAAGGCATCACCTTCCACGAGGTCCACCGTCCCGGACTCCTCCAGCGCTTCGAGCACCGGACGTTTGACGAACTTGGCGGCGATCGGCGCCGCAATCAGGATGCCGAGCGGAATGGTCAGCTGGTCGGCGAGCGAACGGCCCGGCACGGCTTCCCCCGCGCCCACTGCCCAGAGCACCGCCAGTGCGATCAGCCCCATGCCGCCCCATGTCGCGAGCAGGTCATGCCCGGGTCAAAGCCGGCCCTTCTCGCGGGAGCATGGCGCCGGCGCCCACGGCCACGCACACGAAGAGGACCGGCCAGGCCGAGTCGAGCGTGAGCGTGAGCGTCAGGGCCGAGGGAGATCAGCCAGACGCCGATCCAGAGCATCTTGCGCGCGGCCTCACGGGCGGACGTGGGTGCCCGGCCGATCCCGATGTCCCGTGCTTCGCTCACGCCTTCAGGGTGTCCTTGCGGTAGAGGTAGGCCGCGCCGCCCGCGAAGAGGAGGAAGTAGACGAAGAGGAGCGTCACGTCCTTGGCCTGCGGGGCGTTGCCCATCTCGATGGACTGGCCGAGGGCAGCGTACGCGTGCGTGGGCAGCCACTTGGAGATGGTCTGCAGCCAGTCGGGGAAGACCGTGGTCGGCATCCACAGGCCGCCGAGGATCGAGAGACCGAAGTAGATGATCATGGTGATCGGGCGGACGGCATCACCGCTGGCGATATAGCCGATGGCGACACCCAGGGCCGCGAAGACCAGGCTGCCGGCCCAGATCGCACCGGTGAGCGCCAGCCACTGCCAGGCGTCGAAGCGGACGTTCTTCGCGGATGCCGCGACGATGAAGACCACGACGATGCAGGGCAGCGTGACCACCGCCGCGCTGGCGATCTTCGCCAGGACGTACCCGCGGCCGGGGAGCGAGGTGAGGCGCAGTTGGCGGACCCAGCCCTTCTCGCGCTCCTTGGCGATGCGTTCGCTGTTGCCCATGAGGACGGCGGTCAGCGCGCCGAAGGAGGCCATCGCGACGACGTAGAAGTTCTGCAGGGTGAGGTCGGTGCCGGGGACCTTGTCGGTGGCAGACGCCCCGCTCGCGATGATCAGGTAGAGCATCGACGGGTAGAGGATCGAGAAGAACATGAACTTCTTGTTGCGGAGGGTCCGCACGATTTCGAGCCTGATGAGGGTGGTCATGCTGCTTTGGCCTCCTCGGCCTCGGTGATGGCGACGAAGGCCTGTTCCAGGCCGAGGCCCGCGACTTCGAGGTTGCGCGGGTAGAGGCCGAGCGAGTAGATCGCGTGGACCGTCGCGTCCGCGTCCGTGGACTGGATGCGGACCGTGCGGGCGGAGCCGCTGGTGGACAGCGTGAAGCTTGTCAGGAACGGGAGTTCGCGCAGGGCGGGCTCGTCGATCGCGCCCTCCAGGTCGAAGGCGATACGGCGGGCACCCGCCTTCGCCTTGATCTCCGAGGCCGTGCCGTCCGCGAGCAGACGGCCCTTGTGGAGCACCAGGACGCGGTCGGCGATCGCGTCCGCCTCCTCCAGATAGTGCGTGGCGAACAGGACCGTGCGCCCCTGGTCCGCCGCCTCGCGCATGGTGGCCCAGAAGGCCTGGCGGGCGGTGACGTCCATGCCGGTCGTCGGCTCGTCGAGGACGATCAGGTCATTGTCGCCGGCGGTGGCCATGGCGAAACGTACGCGCTGCTCCTGGCCGCCTGAGAGCTTGTTGACCTTGCGGTCGGCGATCTTGTCGATCCCTGCCCTGGCGAGGACCTCGTCGACCGGGTGCGGCTTGCGGTGCAGTGCGCAGGCGAGCTTCACGATCTCGCGGACGGTGACCTCCTCCATCAGGCCGCCGCTCTGCAGCATCGCTCCGACACGCCCGGCCGCGATGGCGTCTATGGGCGTCGTGCCGAACACGCTGACGGTGCCGGTGTCGGCGGGGCGGAGGCCGAGGAGAAGGTCGAGGGTGGTGGACTTGCCCGCTCCGTTGGGGCCCAGGAGTGCGACCGTCTCCCCCGGGTGGAGGGTGAGCGAGAGGTCGGCCACGGCACGTACGTCTCCGTAGCTCTTGCTGACGTTCTCGAAGCTCACCACGGAGGTGGCCGGAGCGGGTTGTGTGGTCATGCGGTCAAGATTCGCGCAGCGGGGGCCCTTCGCGGCAGAACCACCTGTCGTGAGTCTGCGATGACAAATGTCATGGCCGCGCGCGCATGACGGAGCCCCCGCACCCAGAAGGTGCGGGGGCTCCGATCAGCGCGTTGCGGTCAGGTCAGGTGATCGTGACCGTACGGTCCGCCTTGGTCTTGCCCAGCAGCGCCGTCTTCATGGCCGTGGCCACGTCGTCCGCCGTCACCTCGTGCTTCGTGCCGCCCTGGTTGACCATGACGCCCTTGAAGACGCCCTCCAGGAGCTTGTCGATCGCCGCCTTGTCGTAGTGCTCGACCAGTTTCCCGTTGGCCGGAGTCACCGAAAGGATCTTCGGCAGCGAGCGCGCGGGGCCGAAGTCGATGTGCTTGCCGCCCGCGTAGATCGTGATCAGGCCGGACATCGCGGGGTTCGCGAAGTCCTTCATCTCACGGTCCAGTTCGGCCTGGGTGATCGTGGGCTGGCGGGCCGCGACCGGAAGTTGGACGGTGTTCGCGCTGCCCGTCTCGACCTGGTTGCGGTAGGCGTCGCGTACGGAAATCATCGACCGGCCCACGTCCAGCGACTTGCCCGCCTTGCCGGGTACGGCGACGGCCTTGCCCGGGACGAACTTGATCGTGCCCTCGGAGGCGGATCCCGAGACGCCCGCCAGATCATTCAGCGCGACGCTCAGCTTCTCCTGGTCGACCTTGATCACCGGCTCGACGACGCGCTCCTGGCCGAAGAGCGAGCCGATGACGGTGACCGGGTTGTAGTCGCTTCCGGCCGCGTTACGGACGGTCTCCTGGCTGTCCAGCGTCAGGCCCGACTTCTCCGGGAAGAGCTTGGTCTGCTTGCCGTCCACGGTGAGCTTCAGCGGGTCGTTGACGCGCTTGCCGAGGGCGGCGTCGAGCTTGTTGGCCGCGTCCTCGCGGGTCCCGCCGCCGATGTCGACGCCGAGGACCGTGGTGTTGGTCGGTACGTCGGAGTGGTTCATCAGCAGGCCCGCGCCGTAGGCGATACCGGCGACGACGACCACGGCCACGCCGAGCAGGACCAGCTTCGAGCGTCCCTTCTTGGCGGGCCTGGCAGCGGTACGGGCCGGGGCGGGCGCCGCGGGAGCCGCATCCGGCGCGGGGGCCCGGCCTTGCGCGCCCGGGGTGTCCGGGAGCCGCGGTGTCATGTCGGGCCCTGCGGGGCGGGGGCCCTGCGGGCCGCCGGGCCCTCCGGGTCCGCCGATGCCCGCGGGGCCGCCCTGGCCGAGGGGGCCGGGCGGGAACGGCGAGCGCCGGTCCGCGGGAATCACCGGGATACCGCTGGTCAGCGTGTCGCCAGAGACATTGCCACCGGCGGGCGGACCGGCCGGGGATCCCGTCCCCGGAGGAGCGGGAGCGGCCTTCTGCGGGGTGAGCACGGCCGTGTCGTCCGACATCTGCGGCGCGGGCGGGGTGGCGCCCCGGGGAGGGGCCCCCGCACCCGAGCGGGTCGGCAGATCGGGACGTACGACGGTCGGCCTCAGCAGCGGCGCCGAACCGGTGGCGGGACCGGTCGTCGGCCCGGCAGGACCGCCGGCGCCTCCGGGACCCGAAGGACCACCGGGACCGCCGGGACCCGAAGGACCTACGCGGCCCGCGGGACCTGACGGACCTGACGGACCGCCGAACGGGCTGCCCTCTCGCTGCGCCCCGTCGGAGAAGTACGGAAGATCGGGCCGCTGCCCGCCGCCGCCGCTGCCGCCCGAGGAGGGCGCGGCCGGAGCGGGTGCCGGGGCCGGAGCGGCCCCCGGGGCGGATGCCGCAGCGGCGGGAGTGGACTTGCGCGGGGCGAACCAGTCGCTGGTCGGCTTCTCCTCGGCCGCCGCGGGCGTGGGCTCCGGCGCGGGCGCCGGCTCCTCCACCGCCTCGGGCCGGGGCGTCGAGCCGGTGCGCTCGCCGCTCGGCCCGCCGTCCACGTCGCTCATCGGCGTACGCATCACGACCGGCGGGATCGGCCGCGATCCGGGGATGTTGATCCGGATACGCGTCGTCAGCGTGGTCTCGGTCTTCGGCTCATCCGGCAGCGGCGCGGGCGAAGGGGCCGGAGCCGCGGCGTCTTCAGGTGACTGGCGCGTTCCGTAGGGCGGCGTACCCGAGGGGTACGCGGCTCCGCCACGCCCCTGGGGGCCGGTGGACGAACTGTCGGTTTCACGACTCAAGGCAGGTTCTCCCGGTTGACTCCGCCGCCCGTTTTGCTCCGGATCGCTCCGGTTCTCCTCGCGGAGTCAGCCCCAAACACCCGAGCTGACCAGCTTGTCCGGCCGGGGATTTGAGGGGTGCCCCCCGGGTGACGCGGTCCGGCGCGGGAGGCTCGGCGGCGCGCACCACCATACTGGCCGACGCCGGATGACACCCCCCGCCCAGGGGAATGAACCGTTCCGACTCCCCTCCCGGGCGCTTCCGCGCGCCGGGCGAAGCACCACATCACTTCCCAGGTCGGGCAGAACCTCCGGGCGCCTGCGGCAGCTTGGCGAGGGTGGCGCAGATCACAGCGACGATCATCCCTCCGAGCAGGAAGAGATACGAACCGGTGCCGGCGCCGAAGACGAAGTCGCCTTCGGGACGGGTCGAGGTCAGGAACATGACGGCGAGCAGCCAGCCCACGGCGGGTGCTCCGACCCCGAGGGTGGTGCCGGTGGCGAGCCGGCCGCCGTAGAAGACTCCGGCCGATGCCGCCAGCGCCAGGATCAAGCCGCCGGGGAACCAGGCGGGTTGGATCAGCGCGCCGGCGACGCCCGTCAGCGCGCCGAGGACCAGCAGCCCGAAGTAGGCGGCGATCCGGCCGAAGTTCAGCGGGGCGGCGAGCCCGGTGCCGGGCCCTTGCTGCGTACTCACTCCGTGCCGCCTCGCAGATTCCGCTCCGGTTGGCCCGGCTGACCTGCTTGTTCGGCCGGGGGTCCGGGGGTCGTCCCCCGGGAAAATACAGTCACGAGTGCTCCTCCGCTGCCGCGCCCACTGCCGTACCGGCGAAGAGATCCGTCTCGCGCTCGCCCTCGGGCGCCCCGGAGACCCCTCGCACCAGTTGGTAGTACTCCCGCGCGAAGAGCGGCTGCCCCAGGTCGTTGGAGAGCGCGAAGAAAGGCCCGTTCACCGCGATCTGGGTGGCGTGGGCGCGCATCGCGGCCGTCTTCTGCTGCCGGTACGGCTCCCCGTCGATCTCCGCGGTGATCAGCTCGTCGTCGACCACGCCAGGCACATCGCCGACGTCCGCGATCCCGGGGAACTCCGCGCCCGAAGCGCGCAGCCGCGCGAAGCCCTCGTCGGCGACCGAGCGCGGTACGCGGTTCCAGTAGATCTTGGGGATCGTGTGCGGCTCTCCGAGGTCCCGCCGGAAGGCGGATTCGGCCGCCAGATCGGCGGCGCGCATCGCGACCCGGTGCGCCTGGATGTGATCGGGGTGGCCGTAGCCGCCTTCGGTGTCGTACGTGATCATCACCTGCGGGCGCACGGACCGGATGATCTCCGCCAGGTGCGTGGCCGCCTCGTCGACGTCCGTGTTCCAGAACGCGCCCTCGCGGTGGTTCTGTTCGACGCCCATCATCCCGGAGTCGCGGAACCGGCCGGGACCGCCGAGGAAGCGGTGGTCGTCGACCCCCAGCTCCTTCATCGCGGCGGCCAGTTCGCCGATGCGGTGCGGTCCCAGGCAGTCCTCCTGGTCCGGGGCCAGGTGGGCGAGTCCGGGCGAGATGACCTCGCCCTCTTCGCCGAGGGTGCAGGTCACCAGGGTGACCAGTGCGCCTTCGGCGGCGTACTTGGCCATGGTGGCGCCGTTGTTGATCGACTCGTCGTCGGGGTGCGCGTGCACCAGAAGCAGACGACGGGCAGGGAGGTCCGTCATACCCGACAGCCTACGAGCCCGCGCCCCCTGATCCGCGCGCCCCCGATCCGCGCCTCAGAACTTGATGCCGCCGATCATCCCGGCCACGTTGGTGGTCAGCGTGTGGATCGTGGGTGCGATGGAGGAGCTCGCGAGATAGAAGCCGAGCAGCGTGCAGACCACTGCGTGACCGGCCTTGAGCCCGGACTTCTTGACCATCAGAGCAACGATGATCGCCAGCAGCACGACCGCCGAAATCGAGAGTGCCATGTGGCGGTTCACCTCCCACGCGTCGAAAAAGGGCAGCACGACTGCAGCCGGTAGCTGCATACCCACCCAGCGCTACGGATCATAACTATCCGTGGCAGCGCATTGATCCGTGCACGGCAGCACGGGGGGCGCATGCCCGCCGGGCATCCCCTAGGTTCATGCCATGCCGACCAACTCGCCGAAGCAGCTCTCGTTCCCGCGCCAGTACGCACGGACCCAGCGCTTCACCCTCGGCGCCCCGCGCGCTTTCACCGTCTCGCCCGACGGGAACCATGTCCTGTTTCTGCGCTCTCCTTCCGGCACCGACCGGGCGGGCGGCCTCTGGGCGCTGTCGCTCGACGAACCGGCCGGCCCGGCCGAACGCCTGGTCGCCGACCCGCAGGCGCTGCTCGGCGGCACCGCGGAGAAGCTCTCCGCGCAGGAGCGGGCGCGCCGTGAGCGCAGCAGGGAGGGTTCGGCGGGCATCGTCGGTTACGCGGTTGACGCCGAGGCCTCCCTCGCGGCCTTCGCGCTCTCGGGCCGCCTCTTCACGGCCGAGGTGAGGACCGGGGCCACCCGCGAACTCCCCGTGCCGGGACCGGTGCTCGACCCCCGCCCCTCCCCCGACGGCCTGCTCGTCGCGTACGTGGCGAACGGCGCGCTGCGGGTGGTCGGCGCCGACGGCGAGGGCGACAGGGCGCTGGCCGAGCCCGAGGACGCGCGCACGACGTACGGCCTCGCGGAGTTCATCGCGGCCGAGGAGATGCAGCGCAGCCGCGGCTACTGGTGGGCGCCCGACTCGGCCAGGCTGCTGGTCGCGCGGGCCGACGACAGCGCCGTACAGCGGTGGTGGATCGCCGATCCCGCGCATCCGGACCGCGAGCCGGCCGAGGTCGCCTATCCGGCGGCGGGGACGCCCAACGCCGAGGTGCGGCTCTTCGTGCAGGAGCTGGACGGGACCCGCACCGAGGTGGTGTGGGACCGGGCACGCCACCCGTATCTGGCGTCCGTGCACTGGTCGTCCGAGGGCGCGCCGCTGCTTCTCGTCCAGGCGCGCGACCAGCGCAGCCAGCGCTTCCTGGCGGTCGACACGGAGTCGGGTGCCACCCGGACCGTGCACATGGACGAGGACCCGGTGTGGCTGGATCTGTTCCATGGCGTGCCCGCCTGGTCGCCGGACGGAAAGCTCGTACGGATCGCGGACGAGGGCGGGGCGCGGGTCCTCGCGGTGGGCGACCGGACCCTGACCGGCGGGCAGTTGCACGTACGGGCCGTGCTCGACATCTCCGCGTCCGATGTCCTGGTCTCGGCTTCGGCGGGCGAGGAGGCCGCAGCCCCCGAGACCGGGGAGATCCATGTCTACCGGGTCAACGAGCTGGGCGTGGAGCGGATTTCGGACGGCGCGGGCGTCCACTCGGCGGTGCGTTCCGGCCGCGTCACGGTCCTGTCATCGGCCCGGCCGGACCGGCCGGGCACGGTGGTACGGGTGGAGCGGGACGGCAAGGAGGCGGCCACGATCGTCTCGTACGCCGAGAAGCCGTCGCTCACCGCCCGCGTGCAGTTGACCGAGGGGGGCGCACGGAAGATTCCGTGCGCCGTCCTGCTCCCCACCGGTCACCGGGAGTCGGACGGGGTGCTTCCGGTGCTGCTCGACCCGTACGGCGGTCCGCACGGCCAGCGGGTGCTCGCCGCGCAGAATCCCTACCTCACCTCCCAGTGGTTCGCCGACCAGGGCTTCGCCGTGGTCGTCGCCGACGGGCGGGGCACGCCCGGGCGTTCGCCCGGCTGGGAGAAGGCGATCAGGGACAACTTCGTCCTCACCCTGGACGACCAGATCGACGCGCTGCACGGGCTGGCGGAGCAGGGCTTCCCGCTGGACCTCGGCCGGGTCGCCATCCGAGGCTGGTCCTACGGCGGTTACCTCGCCGCGCTCGCGGTGCTGCGCCGTCCGGATGTCTTCCACGCGGGGATCGCCGGGGCGCCGGTGACCGACTGGCGGCTGTACGACACCCACTACACGGAGCGGTACCTCGGGGACCCCACCGCGCAGCCCGAGGCGTACGCGGCAAACTCGCTGGTCACCGACGACGGGCTCACCGAACCGGCCGACCCCGCACGCCCGTTGATGGTCATCCACGGCCTGGCGGACGACAACGTGGTGGCCGCCCACACCCTGCGGCTCTCCTCGGCGCTGCTGGCGGCAGGCCGCCCGCACGAGGTGCTGCCGCTCAGCGGTGTCACCCACATGACGCCGCAGGAGCAGGTGGCCGAGAATCTGCTCCTGCTCCAAGTGGACTTCCTCAAGCGGTCGTTGGGCCTGAGCTAGTCACCATCCGGGCGGCGGAGCACTGGGCGGCGGCGGCCCGAATCCGGGCTGCTGCCACGACGGGGCCGGACGGAATCCGGCCTCGTCGCTCACGCCCCGGCGGGCGAACACGAGCAGCACCACCACACCGGCCAGCAGATAGAACAGCTGGAGGTAGACGGCCAGTTGGCCACGGGCGGGCAGTTCGTCGATGTGCGGGAACGCCTTGTGGCGCACCATGGACGAGAGGAAGATCCCGCCCGCACCCGCCAGGACGAGGCCCACCACAAGACCCAGCGGCCGGGAGAACCGGGCGCGGGCCACCGCGGCCACGGCCGCCACCAGGCTCAGTGCGCCGAGGGTCACGTTCAGCCAGCCGGCCGGGACCCCGAGCAGCGGGGTGTAGAGGCCTGCCTCGCCGGTGAAGCGGTGCTCGTACGCCCGCCGGCTGATGTCCATCACGTCGACGGCCGTCCATCCCTCCAGGGCCAGCGCCGCACCCCCGGCAACTCCCAGGAAGACAAAGGCGGTTACTCCCGCGCCCAGCCGAGGCCGGGTCGGCACCGGATCATCCGCTCCGTCGGCGGGCCCGCGCCCCGCGGCCGCCACGATCAGCAGGACGAGAGCGCCCGCCAGCGCGGCGAAGGCGCTCCACAGGGCCCGATCGCGCAGATCGTGCCCGGACCACTGCCGCATCCAGTCGGCGCGGACCACCCAGAGCGCGGGCAGCCGCACCACCAGCGTGATCACGGCCGCTGCGACCAACGCCTGGGCGGCCAGCGGGGATCGGAGGGCGGCGAGAGCCACGGCGACGTACACGACGACCAGCAGCAGGTCGTACGGCGTGGTCGTCAGCGAGGCCTGCCCGAGCCCGGAGGGCCCGGATTCCCAGAACCGCCACAACTGGGCGGGGCCGTCCGCAGTCGTGAGGTCGCGCACGATCCATGCCGCGACGATCAGCGCGAGCAGCACACAGACGACGGCGCCGGTGACGCGGGCCCCACGGGTGAGTAGCACGCTCGCGATAATCCACTGCGGTACGGCAGTTGAACAAGAGGTACGGCAGCGGCCGGGCGACCGGCCGGAACGACATGGCGCGTCCCGGCCGATCTACGGCACCCGCACGGCCGTACGCTGTTCAGGTTGTCGCGTTCGTATATCGGAGTTGCGACAGTCAAGTTGCCTGCGTGTTAACGAATTTGATCCGCATATTTCATCCGATGCCGGATGTAGAGATTGCCTGTCAAGCACGTCATCACGTCAATCTGCAAAACCTTCGCTCAAGATGCGCATGCGCCCCATACCTTTCCTTCCCAAGCCCTTGACTCGCGTAGATATCGCTTGCCACAGTCCGCTCAGCTGCGACGACTGCAGACGAGATTCACACAGCGGGGGCAGAGTGATGACCAGTCCATCTCAGGCTGCGGCAGCCGGAGTTGACGCCCCTTCTCTGGACCCCGGTCTCGCACCCGGCGGGCCCGGCGGAGGTCCGGTCAAACTGGAGGGGCGTTCTCCGGGCCAGATCATGTGGCGCCGTTTCAAACGGGACCGTACGGGCGTCGTGTCCGCATTCATCGTCCTGTTCTTCTTCATCGTGGCGCTGGCCGCACCACTGATCTCGAAGATGTACGGAAAGAACCCGACCGCCACCTACGGCCTCGACAAGCCCGGTCTCCTCAATGAGTTCGGCTATCCGATCAAGGCGAACGGCGGCATCGACAGCAACTTCTGGTTCGGCATCGAACCGACGCTGGGCCGCGACGTGTTCATGCAGTTGGTCTACGGAATCCGGACCTCGCTGCTGATCGCCGTCGCGGCCACGATCCTCTGCGTGGTCACCGGGGTCCTGATCGGGGTCACGGCCGGCTATGTGGGCGGCAGGGCCGACTACTTCCTCGGCCGTTTCATCGATCTGCTGCTCGCCTTCCCCGCCCAGCTCTCCTTCGTCGCCTTCACCCCGGTCGTCTACTCGCTCTTCGTGAGCCCCGACAAGGAGACGCCCACCTACCTGCGGGTGGTGACGCTGATCCTGGTGCTGTGGTTCCTGGGCTGGATGGGCCTGGCCCGGCTGCTGCGCGGGCAGGTGCTCAGCCTGCGCGAAAGGGAGTTCGTGGAAGCGGCCCGGGTCACCGGCGCATCCCCGTGGCGGATCATCCGCCAGGAGCTGATCCCCAATCTGTGGACGCCGATCCTGATCCAGTCGACGCTGATGCTGCCGTCGTTCGTGACCATCGAGGCCGGTCTCTCCTTCATCGGCGTCGGCATCCTCGAACCGACGCCCGACTGGGGCCGGATGTTCGCCAACGGCGCCCAGTACTACGTCAGCGACCTGACCTACCTGTTCTTCCCCGGCATCGCGATGATCGTCTTCGTGGTCGCCTTCAACCTGCTGGGGGATTCGGTCCGGGATGCGTTCGATCCCCGGACCAAGCACTGAGCACCACGTACCGAGCACCAGGAACAGCGCGAAGAGCACGTCACATCAGGGCAACGATGGACAGGCAGGTGCGACATTTCATGAGGAAAACCGTGATGAGCAGAGTACGGCTGGCAGCCGTCGCTCTTGCGGCGGGGGCACTGGCGCTCACCGCCTGCAGCAGCGGAGGCGGGGGCGGAAGCGGCGAGAAGAACTCGTCCGCCCCGACCAAGGACAACAACAAGGCGGAGAACTACTCCCTCGGCACCGCGGCGGACTCCACAGGCCCCGCCGCCGAGGTCCCCGGCGCCAAGAAGGGCGGGGCGATCACCGTCCTGCAGCGCGACGCCTTCAACCACCTGGACCCGGGCCAGATCTACTACTCCGACGTCCTCACCGTGCAGATGCTCTACAACCGCACGCTCACCTCCTACAAGGTGGCGCAGGACGGCACGGTCAAGGTCGTCGGCGACCTCGCCACCGACACCGGCACGTCCTCCGACGGCGGCAAGACCTGGAAGTACACGCTCAAGGACAACCTGAAGTTCGAGGACGGCTCGCCCATCACCTCGCAGGACGTGCGCTGGGGCATCGAGCGGCTGTACGCGCCCTTCGAGACCGACGGCCCGCTCTACATCCCGCAGTGGCTGTCCGGCGAGGGCGTCTCCTTCCGCAAGGCGCTGCCGAACGGCCCGTACGACGGCAAGCACCTGCCCGACTCGGTGCTCTCGACGCCGGACGCCAAGACCATCATCTTCCACTTCCTGAAGCCGCACGCCGACGCCCCTTACGCGGTCGCCATGCCCAACGTCGGCGCGATCAAGCAGGCGAAGGACACCAAGCAGAAGTACGACAACGCCCCCTTCTCGTCCGGCCCTTACAAGGTCGGCACGTACAAGGTCGGCAAGTCGCTGACACTGGTGAAGAACACCAACTGGGACCCGAAGACGGACCCGATCCGCCACCAGTACGTCGACTCCTTCAACATCGACTTCGGCCATCAGTTCGCCGACTCGACCCGGCGCTTCCTCGCCGACCAGGGCGAGGACAAGAACGGCCTCTCGTTCTCGAACGCGGTGGCCCCCGAGCTGACGCAGAAGGTCCTCTCGGACTCCACGGCCAAGGCGCGCAGCTTCGTCGAGGTCCAGCCCTACGTCGACTACATCAGCTTCAACATGACGCGCCTCAAGGACCCCGAAGTCCGCAAGGCGCTCGCGTACGCGATGCCCAACAGCCAGATCCTGCAGCAGAACGGCGGCGCCACGGCCGGCGAGGTCGCCACCAACCTGCTCTCCCCCTCGCTCGCGGGGTGGAAGGCATCCGACCCGTACGGCAAGAAGACGCACCCCGCCGGTGACACGGCCAAGGCCAAGGAGATCCTGACCAAGGCCAACAAGCTCAACACCGAGATCGTCTACGGCTACCCGAACACGGACGTCCAGCAGAAGGTCTCCGTGGTCATCACCCAGGCGCTGGAGCGGGCCGGCTTCAAGGTCCAGAAGAAGGAGATCGACTCCAACGTCTGGCGGACCGCGATCGCCGAGGTGGGCAACAAGTTCGACATCTACCGCACCTCGTGGGGCGCCGACTGGCCGGTCGCTTCCACCGTCGTCCCGCTGCTGTACGACGGCCGGACGATCGCCGACGGCGGTTCGAACTACGCGCACATCAACGTCCCCGGAGTGAACTCCGAGATCGACCGCATCAACGCGGTGCCCGACGTGAAGACCGCCGCCCCCGAGTGGATGACGCTCGCGGACAAGATCTTCACCGAGGACATCCCCGGCGTTCCGACCTTCTACAACAAGCAGTACTCGCTGTGGGGTTCGAACGTCGGAGGGGTCAAGTACCACTCCGTGTACGGCACGGTCGACCCGACCGCCGTGTTCGTGAAGTAGCACGTCCGCGTCCGCTGCCGCCGCCCGCCCACACCAGGGGCGGCGGCAGCGGGCAGGTCCTCTCTCCCCCGCCTGAACCGCCGGCCTTCACGGGAAGAACCGCGACACCATGCTTCGATTCCTGGCCCGCCGCTCGCTCGGCGCACTCGTCATCATCCTGCTGATCAGCGCGATCACGTTCTTCCTGTTCTTCGCGATCCCCTCGCAGCCCGCGCTGATGTCCTGCGGAAAGAACTGCACCCCGGGCGCGATCGCCCTCATCAACAAGAACCTGGGCCTCGACCAGCCCGTCCCGGTCCAGTACTGGCACTACATGTCCGGGATCTTCGTGGGCCGCGACTTCTCCGTGGGCCACTGCCCGGCGCCCTGCCTCGGCTACTCCTTCTCCAACCAGCAGCCGGTCTGGGGCACCATCGTCGACCGCTTCCCGACGACGCTCTCGCTCACGCTCGGCGGAGCCTTCGTCTTCCTGATCGTCGGCGTCGGCATCGGCATGATCGCCGCCGCCCGCCGGGGCACGTACATCGACAAGCTCTTCAGCTCGCTGTCGCTGATCGGCAACTCGCTGCAGATCTACTTCGTCGGCACGCTCGCCCTCGCCTTCTTCGTCAGCGGCATCGGCCTCCTGGACGAACCCGCGTACCACCCCTTCACCGAGAACCCGGGCAAGTGGTTCGCGGGCATGCTGCTGCCCTGGCTGGTGCTCTCCATCATCTTCATCGCCAACTACAGCCGTATGACCCGCTCGCAGATGATCGAGCAGCTGGAGGAGGAACACGTGCGCACGGCCCGCGCGAAGGGCATGAGCCGCTCCACGGTCTTCTTCCGCTACGCCTGGCGCGGTGCGCTCGCGCCGATCGTCACCATCTTCGGCATCGACCTGGGCAGCCTCTTCGGCGGCGCCATCATCACCGAGTTCACCTTCAATCTGCACGGCCTGGGCCGGCTGGCCGTCGACTCCGTGGGCCAGACCGATCTGCCCACGCTGATGGGGGTGATGCTCGTCGGCTGCAGCGCCATCGTGGTCGCCAACATCATCGTCGACGCCGCCTACGCCTACATCGACCCGCGCGTGCGCCTGTCCTAGGAGCCCACTTCCGTGACCACTCTGACCAAACCGGAGGGATCCCCGGCGCCCTCCTCCGCCGGGTCCGCGTTCCTGTCCGTACGCGATCTGTACGTCCACTTCTCCACCGAGGACGGCACCGTCAAGGCCGTCGACGGCCTCTCCTTCGATCTGGAGCGCGGCAAGACGCTCGGCATCGTCGGCGAGTCCGGCTCCGGCAAGTCGGTCACCAACCTGTCCGTACTGGGCCTGCACGACCCCCGCCACACCGAGACCCGCGGCGAAATCATCCTGGACGGACAGGAGATGACGGGTGCGGGCGAGCGCACCCTGGAGAAGCTGCGCGGCAACAAGGTCGCGATGATCTTCCAGGACTCCCTCACCGCGCTCTCGCCGTACTACACGATCGGCCGCCAGATCTCCGAGCCGTACCGCAAGCACCGCGGCGTCTCCAAGAAGGAGGCCTGGGACCGGGCGGTGGAGATGCTCGGCAAGGTCGGCATCCCCAATCCGCGGCTCCGGGCGAACGACTACCCCCACCAGTTCTCCGGCGGAATGCGCCAGCGTGCGATGATCGCGATGTCGCTGGTCTGCAACCCCGAACTGCTCATCGCGGACGAGCCGACGACGGCCCTGGACGTCACGGTCCAGGCGCAGATCCTCGACCTGCTCTCCGACCTGCAGCAGGAGTTCGGCTCGGCGATCATCCTGATCACCCACGACCTGGGGGTGGTCGCCAATGTCGCGGACGACCTCCTGGTGATGTACGCGGGCCGGGCGGTGGAGCGCGGTTCCGTACGGGAGGTACTCAAGTCCCCGCAACACCCTTACACCTGGGGCCTGTTGGGATCCATGCCCCGGCTGACGTCGGACGTGAACGAGCCCCTCACACCGATCCCCGGCACCCCGCCGAGCCTGCTCGACCCGCCGTCCGGCTGCGCCTTCCATCCGCGCTGCACCTTCCCCTCCGAGGTGGGCGGCGGCCGGTGCGAGAGCGAACGGCCGCAGATCCCGGCGGGACGCGGCGCGGCCTGCCACCTCACCGCGGACCAGAAGCAGTCCCTCTTCATCGAGCAGATCAAGCCCCGTCTCGGGCTGTCCCAGTCCTAGGTCTTAGGAGCGACACACCATGGCTCAAGAGGCCACCATCCCCGCGCCCAGGGACAAGGCGTCCGCCGCACCCGGCGAGGTTCTGCTCACCGCCGAGGGGCTGACCAAGCACTTCCCGATCATGGGCGGCTTCCCCGTCAAGCGCCGGGTCGGCGCCGTACAGGCGGTGGACGGCATCGACCTGCACATCTACCAGGGCGAGAGCTTCGGCCTGGTGGGCGAGTCGGGCTGCGGCAAGTCGACCACGGGGCGGCTGCTGACCCGCCTCCTGGAGCCGACGGCCGGCAAGCTCACCTACCGGGGCCAGGACATCACCCACGCGAACCGCCGCCAGCTGGCGCCGATCCGCTCCGAGATCCAGATGATCTTCCAGGATCCGTACTCCTCGCTCAATCCGCGCCAGACGGTCGGCAAGATCATCTCGGGTCCGATGGAGATCAACAACATCAACCCGGCCGGCGGCCGGGAGACCCGGGTGCGCGAACTCCTGGAGATCGTCGGCCTCAACCCCGAGCACTTCAACCGCTTCCCGCACGAGTTCTCCGGCGGCCAGCGCCAACGCATCGGCGTGGCAAGGGCGTTGGCCCTGGAACCCAGGCTCATCATCGCCGACGAACCCGTCTCGGCCCTGGACGTCTCCATCCAGGCCCAGGTGGTCAACCTGCTCCAGGAACTGCAGCGCGAACTGGACATCGCGTTCCTGTTCATCGCCCACGACCTGGCGGTGGTACGCCACTTCTCGCACCGCGTGGCCGTGATGTACCTGGGGAAGATCGTCGAGGTCGGCGACCGCGACGCGATCTACCTCCGCCCCCGCCACCCCTACACCCACGCCCTGCTGTCCGCGGTCCCCGAGGCCGCCCTCTCCGACTCCGAAGAGGACAGCAGCCGCGAGCGCATCAGGCTGGCGGGCGACGTCCCGTCCCCGGTCAACCCGCCATCGGGCTGCCGCTTCCGTACGCGCTGCTGGAAGGCCCAGGACAAGTGCGCCGCCGAGGAGCCCCCGCTGGTGCAGATCTCCGGCAACGGCGCCGGCCACCTCACGGCCTGCCACTTCCCCGAGGACCCCACCACAGACGCCGCGGACCGGGCGGAGGACATCATCCTCGACCCGGCCCTGCGCACCCTGGAAAGCGAGTAACTACCCCTGGGACGGCGGCACCACGACCTTCTCCTCCGCGAAGTGGCAGGCCGAGTCGTGCTGCGCCGGCCCCTTCTCCAGCCGGAACACCGCCGGCACCGCCAGCTCGGGAACCTCCTGCGCGCACCGCTCCTGCGCCTTCCAGCACCGGGTGCGGAAGCGGCAGCCCGACGGCGGGTTGGCGGGCGAGGGCACATCGCCGGCCAGGATGATCCGCTCGCGCTGCGCGCGGGCCTCCGGGTCCGGTACGGGGACCGCCGAGAGCAGCGCCTGGGTGTAGGGGTGCGTCGGGTGCTCGTAGATCTGCTCGTCGGTCCCGATCTCCGCCATCCGCCCCAGGTACATCACCCCGACCCGGTCGGAGATGTGCCGCACGATGGAGAGGTCGTGCGCGATGAAGACGTAGCTCAGATTGAACTCGGTCTGCAGCTTGTCCAGCAGGTTCACCACCTGCGCCTGCACGGAGACGTCGAGCGCCGAGACCGGCTCGTCGGCCACGATGATCTCCGGCTGCAGCGCGAGCCCGCGCGCGATGCCGATGCGCTGGCGCTGACCGCCGCTGAACTGGTGCGGATAGCGGTTGATGTACTCCGGGTTGAGCCCGACGACGTCCAGCAGATCCTGGACCTTCTTGCGCCGGTCGCCCTTGGGCGCCACCTCGGGGTGGATCTCGTACGGCTCCCCGATGATGTCGCCGACCGTCATCCGGGGGTTCAGCGAGGTGTACGGGTCCTGGAACACCATCTGGATGTTGCGCCGTACGGCCTTGAGCGCACGTCCGGACATCGTCGTGATGTCCTCGCCCTTGTACTTGATCTGCCCGGCGGTCGGCCGCTCCAGGTTCACCAGCATCCTGGCCACCGTGGATTTCCCGCAGCCCGACTCCCCCACGATGCCCAGCGTCTCGCCGGCCGCGAGGTCGAAGGAGATCCCGTCGACCGCCTTGACCGCGCCGACCTGCTTCCTGATGAGGATGCCCTGGGTGAGCGGGTAGTGCTTGACGAGGTCGCGGACCTCGAGGATCGGCTCAGGCTGCGTCGTTGTCACCGAGTGTCTCCTTCCAGAAGTGGCAGGCGCTCTGACGCGTCTCGGACACCTTGGCGAGCGGCGGTACGTCGCTGCGGCACACGTCCTGAGCCATCGGGCAACGCGGGTTGAAGGCGCAACCCGGCGGGATGCGCAGCAGGTTGGGCGGCAGGCCCTTGATCGCGTAGAGCTCCTGGCCCTTCTGGTCCAGGCGCGGAATCGACTGCAGCAGACCCTTGGTGTACGGGTGCGCCGGGGCCTTGTAGATCTCGTGCACCGGCGCCGTCTCGACGATCCGGCCCGCGTACATCACCGCGATCTTGTCGGCGACGTCGGCGACGACTCCCAGGTCGTGGGTGATGAGGATGAGCCCCATGTTGAGCTCGCGCTGCAACTCCGCGAGCAGGTCCATGACCTGGGCCTGGACGGTCACGTCCAGCGCGGTGGTCGGCTCGTCCGCGATGATCAGCGAGGGCTCCAGGGCCAGCGCCATGGCGATCATGATGCGCTGGCGCATACCGCCGGAGAACTGGTGCGGATACTGCCCGACCCGCTCCTTGGCGGCCGGGATCCGCACCCGGTCCATCAGCTCGACGGCCTTGGTCTTCGCGTCCTTGCGGGACAACCCCTTGTGGACGGTGAACAGTTCACCGATCTGCTCGCCCACCGTCAGTACGGGATTGAGCGAGGAGAGCGCGTCCTGGAAGATCATGGCCATTTCCTGGCCACGGACCTTCCGCCGCTCCTCGCCCTTGAGCTTCAGCAGATCCTGGCCCTTGAAGAGGATCTCTCCGCCGGAGATCTTGCCGGGCGGCATGTCGAGGATGCCCATGATCGCCTGCGCGGTGACCGACTTGCCGGACCCCGACTCACCGAGCACGGCGAGCGTCTCGCCCTCGGCCACCGAGTAGTTGACCCCGTTGACCGCCTTGGCCACACCGTCGCGGGTGTGGAACTCCACGTGCAGATCGCGCACTTCGAGCAGCATGGGCGCTTACCTCAGTTTGGGGTCGAGGGCGTCGCGCACCGCGTCGCCGAGCATGATGAACGCGAGCACCGTCAGCGCCAGCGCGCCGGCCGGGTAGAGCACCATGTGCGGTGCGTTGCGCATGTAACCGGAGGCCGCGGAGATGTCGATGCCCCAGGAGATGGCCGGCTCCTTGAGCCCGACCCCGAGGTAGGAGAGCGTCGCCTCCAGCGAGATGTACGTCCCCAGCGCGATGGTCGCCACGACGATGACGGGCGCGATGGCGTTCGGTGCGACGTGGCGCAGCATCATCCGCGAGTTGCTCGCGCCCAGTGCCCGCGCCGCCTGCACGAAGTCGTTCTGTTTGACCGTGATCACCGATCCGCGGGCGATACGGGCGATCTGCGGCCAGCCCAGCAGGACCATGAAGCCGATCACCGGCCAGACCGTGGTGCCCGGCACCACGGACAGGAACACCAGACCGCCGAGCACGACCGGGATACCGAAGAAGATGTCGCTGATCCGGGAGAGCACCGAGTCCGACCAGCCGCCGAAGAACCCGGCGAGCGCACCGAGGACGCTGCCGAGGATCGCCACTCCGAGGGTCGCGCAGACGCCGACGGTCACCGACGTACGCGTGCCGTAGACGACCCGGGTGTAGACGTCGCGGCCCTGCGGGTCGTAGCCGAAGGGGTGGCCGGGCGACGAGCCCTGCTGGGCCTTGGAGAGGTCGGCCCTGAGCGGGTTGCCGCCCGCGATGAGCGAGGGCCAGAGCGAGATGATCACCAGGAAGACGATCACGAGACCGGAGATGATGAAGACCGGGTTGCGGCGCAGCTCGCGCCACGCGTCCGACCAGAGACTGCGGGCCTTCTCGGAGGGGTCCTTGGGGGGACGCCCGCCGTCCACGGTGCCGGCCTCGCTCACCGCGAGGTCCATTGCGCCGCCGGCACCGGTGCCGGCGATGGCGGGGTCGTAAGGCTGCGGCTCAGGCATATCGGATCCTCGGGTCCAGTACGGCGTAGAGAAGGTCGACGATGAGGTTCGCCAGCAGGAAGACCAGGACCAGGATGGTCACGAAGCCGACGACCGTCTGGGTGCTCTGGCGGAGAATGCCCTGGTAGAGCTGGTAGCCGACGCCATGGATGTTGAAGATCCGCTCGGTGACGATCGCGCCGCCCATCAGGGCCCCGATGTCCGTACCGATGAAGGTGACCACCGGGATCAGCGAGTTGCGCAGCAGGTGGCGGACGACGATCCGCCGTCTGGGCAGCCCCTTCGCGACGGCCGTGCGCACATAGTCCGCGCGGGCGTTCTCCGCGATCGACGTCCTGGTCAGCCGGGTGACGTACGCCAGCGAGACGGAGGCCAGGACGAGCCCCGGAATGAGCAGTTCGTTGAACGGGGCGTCGGAGGAGACCGTCGGTTTGATGACCCCCCACTGGACACCGAGCAGCAGCTGCAGCATCAGACCGGTGACGAAGGTGGGGATCGCGATGACCACCAGGGTCAGCATCAGCACCAGGGTGTCGACGGGGCGGCCGCGCCGCAGCCCGGTGACCACACCGAGGCTGATGCCGATGACGACCTCGAAGACGATCGCGACGATGGTCAGCCTGATGGTGACCGGGAAGGCGGTGGACATCAGCTCGGTGACCTTCTGGCCGTTGAAGGCCGTACCGAAGTCGCCGGTGAAGACATTGCCCATGTAGGTCAGGTATTGCTGCCACACCGGCTTGTCGAGGCCGAACTCCTTGCTGAGCTGGGCGGCCGTCGCGGGGTCGCACTGCTTGTCGCCGCAGAGGCCCGCGATGGGATCGCCCATGACGTTCACCATCAGGAAGATCAGCAGCGTGGTGCCGAAGAAGACCGGGATCATCTGCAGCAGACGCCGGATCACATAACGTCCCATGAAGGGCTCCGGGGGTCGTGGTCGTGGTCGTGGGAAGGGGTGCGGCCCGGCGCGAGGTGCGCGCCGGGCCGTCTGCCTTCGGGCGTCAGTTGACCTTGATCTCGTTGTAGACCGGGACGCTGAACTGGTTCAGCGCGACGTTCGAGACCTTGTCCGAGTAGCCGGCGCTGCCGTTCTGGTACCAGAGCGGAATGGCGCCCATCTGGTCCCGCAGTACGCCTTCGGCCTGCTGGAAGAGGGAGACGGCCTTGGCCGTGTCCGTCTCCGCGTTGGCCTGGTCGACGAGCTTGTCGAACTCGGGGTTGGTCCACAGGCCGTCGTTGGACGAGGCGTTGGTGTAGTACAGCGGCTGCAGGAAGTTCTGGATCAGCGGGTAGTCCATCTGCCACCCGGCCCGGAACGGACCCGTCATCTTGTGCTGGCCGATCTGGTTGCGGAAGTCCGCGAAGGTGCCGACCGGGGAGCCGACACACGCCGAGTCCTTGCCCAGGGCGTTGTTGATGCTGTTGCAGACCGCGTCGACCCACTCCTTGTGGGAGCCGGTGTCGGCGTTGTACGAGATCTTCAGCTGGCCGCCGGGGATGCCGCCGCCCTCGGCGATCAGCTTCTTGGCCTCGGCCGCGTTGTACTCGCAGCCGTCACCGCAGAGGCCCTCCTTGAACCCGCCGTCCGCACCGAGGACCGGGGAGGTCCAGTCGGATGCCGGGGTGCGGGTCTTCTGGAAGATCGTGTCGGTGATCTGCTCGCGGTTGATCGCCATCGACAGGCCCTTGCGGACCTTGACCGCGCCCGGGGTGTTCCAGTCCTTGTCGTAGAACGGGAAGGCGAGGGTCTGGATGATGCCGGCGGGGGTGTTGATGTACCGGTCGCCCAGGTCGTTCTTGACGTTCTTGAGCTGAGAGGCGGGCACGTCGTCGACGAGGTCGAGGTTGCCGGCGATCAGGTCGGTGTAGGCGGTGTTGTTGTCGGTGTAGACCTTCAGGTCCACGCCGCCGTTCTGCGCCTTGTCGTCGCCCGGGTAGTCGTCCCACTTGCGCAGGCTCATCTGCGAGCCCTTGGTGTACGAGTCCACGGTGTACGGGCCGTTGCCGATGGGCTTGGAGAGCCAGGCGTCGTGGTCGTCGAAGAACGCCTTGGGCAGCGGGGCGTAGGCCGCGTAGCCCAGGGTGTCGGGGAACGTCGAGAACTTCTGGTTGAGCTTGATCGTGAAGGTCTGGTCGCCGGTGACCTTCAGCCCGGAGAGGGTGTCGGCGGACGCCGTGCCCGACTCCGGGTGGACCTTGTCGTAGCCCTCGATGTAGCCGAAGAAGTAGGCGTTCTTCTGGCTGTTCTTCAGCAGGGCACCGTAGTTCCAGGCGTCCACGAACGACTTCGCGGTGATCTTCTCGCCGTTGGAGAAGGTCCAGCCGGTCTTGACCGTGACCGTGAAGTTCTGCGAGTCCGAGGACTCGATCTTCTCGGCGAGCGCGTCCTTGGCCGCACCGGTCTTCGGGTCGTACCGCTTCAGTCCGCGGAACAGCATGTCGAGGACCTTGCCGCCCTGGACCTCGTTGGTGTTCGCCGGTTCCAGCGGGTTCTGCGGGTCGCCCCACGAGGAGCTGACCACCCCACCGCTGCCACCGCTGCCGCCGCTGTCCCCCCCGCCGCCGCAGGCGGTCGCCGCCAGGGCAACGACGACCGCGCATGCGGTCCACTTGGCGTGCGTGGCTCCGCGCATGGAGTGCCTCCTCAGGTCCTCAAGTCTCACTTAGGCCCAAATATGTCCCCACACCAGACTTAATGCACGTTTATCGGCCCCATTTGGACCATTGTGAACCGGGAGGGCTACGCGTTCCGCGTCGCCGGGGCACCGCACGACAAAGCCCCCGTCCGCCGGTGGAATGACCGGCGGACGGGGGCTGAGTCGTAGTGCTCAGGGAGGAATTACGCCGCGTGCACGACGTCCTTCTCCTCGGCGAAGTGACACGCCGACTCATGGGCGGCCGGGGTGTCGGCGCCCTTGAAGCGCTCCGGGATCGCCAGCAGCGGGATGTCGACGGAGCAGCGCTCCTCGGCCTTCCAGCAGCGGGTGCGGAAGCGGCAGCCGGACGGCGGGTTGGCCGGCGAGGGGACGTCACCGGTGAGGATGATCCGCTCGCGGCCCTCGCGGGCCTCCGGGTCGGGGACCGGGACCGCCGACAGCAGCGCCTGGGTGTAGGGGTGCGTCGGGTGGTCGTAGATCTGCTCGTCCGTGCCGATCTCGGCCATCTTGCCGAGGTACATGACTCCGACCCGGTCCGAGATGTGGCGGACGATCGAGAGGTCGTGCGCGATGAAGATGTAGGAGAGGTTGAACTCGTCCTGCAGCTTCTCCATCAGGTTGATGACCTGGGCCTGGACGGAGACGTCCAGGGCGGAGACCGGCTCGTCGCAGATGATGATCTCGGGGTTGAGCGCGAGGCCGCGGGCGATGCCGATGCGCTGGCGCTGGCCGCCCGAGAACTGGTGCGGATAGCGGTTGATGTACTCGGGGTTGAGACCCACCACGTCCAGGAGCTCCTGGACCTTGCGGCGCCGGTCGCCCTTCGGGGCCACCTCGGGGTGGATGTCGAAAGGCTCGCCGATGATGTCGCCCACCGTCATACGGGGGTTGAGCGAGGTGTACGGGTCCTGGAAGACCATCTGGATGTTGCGGCGTACGGCCTTCAGCGCGCGCCCGGACAGCTTGGTGATGTCCTGGCCCTTGTAGAAGACCTCACCCGCGGTCGCCGTCTCCAGCGTCATCAGCAGCCGGGCGACCGTGGACTTGCCACAGCCGGACTCGCCGACGATGCCCAGCGTCTCGCCCTGGTAGAGGTCGAAGGAGATCCCGTCGACCGCCTTCACGGCGCCGATCTGGCGCCGGAAGAGGATGCCCTGGGTGAGCGGGAAGTGCTTGACGAGGTTGCGGACCTGGAGGATCGGCTCACCGCGGTCGACGGGGGCGTCGAGCACGGCCTCCACCTCGGAGGTGGTCGAGGCGTCGACCACGTCCACCTTCGCCAGGTTCGGCGTCGAGTCAGCCATGGATCGTCTCCTTCCAGAAGTGGCACGCGCTGCCGCGGCCGACGAGCTCGCTGCCGTCCTGCTCGGCGACCGGCGCGAGCGCCGGGGTGTCCGTACGGCAGATGTCCTGCGCCATCGGGCAGCGCGGGTTGAACGCACAACCGGACGGGATGGCCAGCAGGTTGGGCGGCAGGCCCTTGATCGCGTACAGCTCCTGGCCCTTCTGGTCCAGGCGCGGGATCGAGTCGAGCAGACCCCGCGTGTACGGGTGCGCCGGGCGCTTGTAGAGCTCGTGCACCGGTGCGGTCTCGACGATCCGGCCCGCGTACATGACCGCGATCTTGTCCGCGACGTCGGCGACGACGCCGAGGTCGTGGGTGATCAGGATCAGACCCATGTTGTACTCGCGCTGGAGCTCGGCGAGCAGGTCCATGACCTGGGCCTGGACCGTCACGTCGAGTGCCGTGGTCGGCTCGTCCGCGATGATCAGGTCCGGCTCGAGGGCCAGCGCCATGGCGATCATGATGCGCTGGCGCATACCGCCGGAGAACTGGTGCGGGTAGTCGTTGATCCGGTCCTTGGCGGCCGGGATCTTGACCTTGTCCATCAGCTCGATGGACCTGGCCTTGGCCTCCTTGCGGGAGAGACCCATGTGCACGCGGTACATCTCGCCGAGCTGATAGCCCACGGAGAGCACGGGGTTGAGGGAGGAGAGCGCGTCCTGGAAGATCATCGCGATCTTCTGGCCGCGGATCTTCCGCCGCTCCTCGTTGGACATCTTGAGCATGTCCTGGCCGCGGAAGAGGATTTCGCCCTGCGGAATCTTCCCCGGCGGCATGTCGAGGATGCCCATGATCGCCTGCGCGGTCACGGACTTGCCCGAGCCGGACTCGCCGAGGACGGCGAGAGTCTCGCCGGCACCGACGCTGTAGTTGACGCCGTTGACGGCCTTGGCGATGCCGTCACGGGTGTGGAACTCGACGTGCAGGTCGCGGACTTCGAGCAGCGGAGAGCTGTCGGAGTCACCCGACCGGGGCGCCGGAACGCTCGCGGTTTCTTCGATGATGGTCACGTCGTACGCCCTCCTCAGCGCAGCTTGGGGTCAAGGGCGTCGCGGACCGCGTCGCCGAGCATGATGAACGCCAGAACCGTGAGCGAGAGCATCGCGCTGGGGAAGAACAGCGCGTGCGGAGCGTTACGGATCGAGGTCTGCGCCGTGGAGATGTCGTTGCCCCACGAGACGGCGCTGGGCGGGAGCCCGATGCCGAGGAAGGACAGCGTCGCCTCGGTGGCGATGTACCCGCCCAGGGCGATCGTGGAGACCACGATGACCGGGGCGATGGCGTTCGGCAGGATGTGCCGGAGCATGATCCGGCCGGTGCTGGCGCCGAGCGCCTTGGCGGCCTGGACGTAGTCCGCCTGCTTGACCGTGATCACCGAACCGCGCATGACGCGGGTGATCTGGACCCAGCCGAGGAAGACCAGCGCGATCACCACGGACCACACGGTGCGGTGGGCGAAGGCGTTGAGCACGACGATCGCGCCGAGGAGCAGCGGGATGCCGAAGAACACGTCGGTCAGCCGGGAGAGCAGCGAGTCGACCCAGCCGCCGAAGTATCCGGCGAGCATGCCGACGATGCCGCCGACGATGGCGACGAGCCCGGTGACGCAGACACCGACGATGACCGACGCGCGGGCACCGTACAGGGTGCGGGCGTAGACCGACCGGCCCTGGACGTCGTAACCGAACCAGTCCTCCTTGAAGAAGTGGCTGTAGTTCGGCTTGCCGAGGTAGTGCTTGGCCAGGTCCGCGTGGGCGGGGTCGACCGAGGTGAAGAGCCCCGGAGCGACGGCGACCAGTACGACGAAGACGATGAGCACCGCGGAGACGACGAAGAACGGATTGCGCCGCAGATCGTGCCAGGCGTCCGACCAGAGGCTGCGCGCCTTCTCCTGAGCGGGAGTCGGAACGGCAGCGGCCGAAGGCTCGGTGTCGGTCTCGGTGGTGGTGGTGAGGGCCTCAGGCATAACGGATCCTCGGGTCCAGAGCGGCGTACAGCAGGTCGACGAGGAGGCTGGTCACCAGATAGACGAGCACCAGGACGGTCACGATGCCGACCACGGTGGCGTTGTCCGACTGGTTGATCGACCGGTAGAGCTCGTTGCCGATGCCGTGCACGTTGAAGATGCCCTCGGTGACGATGGCACCGCCCATCAGCGCGCCGAGGTCCATGCCGAGGTAGGTCACCACGGGGATCAGGGAGTTGCGCATCAGGTGGACACCGATGACCCTGCGGCGCGGGAGCCCCTTGGCGATCGCGGTGCGGATGTAGTCCGCCCGCAGGTTCTCCGCCAGAGAGGTCCGGCTGAGCCGGGCGATGTACGCGAAGGAGAGCGACCCGAGGACGATGCCCGGGAGGATCAACTGCGAGATGTCGGTGGAGTCCTGGACGGTCGGGGTGACCCAGCCGAGCTGGTTGCCGAAGACCGTACGGAAGATGTAGCCGAGCACGAAGATCGGGATCGAGATCAGCAGCAGCGTGAGCACGAGGACGATCTTGTCCGCGATCTTGCCGCGGTTGAGCCCGGAGACCAGACCGAGGGTGAGACCCACGACGATCTCGATGACAAAGGCGACAAAGGCGAGGCGGAGCGTGATCGGGAACGCTTCGCTGATCACGTCGAGGACCTTGCGGCCGGTGACGAAGCTGGTCCCGAAGTTCCCTTGGAAGACCCCACTGATGTAGTGCCAGTACTGCTCCAGCACGGGCCGGTCGAACCAGTACTCGTGCCGCAGTCTGGCCATTGCCTGCGGGTCGGCAGGTCTGTCGCCCCACAGCGCCCGGACGGGGTCACCGGGGAGTGAGTAGACCATCAGAAAGATGAGCAGAGTGGTCCCGATGAACACCGGGATCATCTGGAGCAGTCGCCTTGCGACGTAGCGCCCCATGGAGCCTCCATTGTCAGAGCCGCTCCGGCGACCGGCCCGTTCCCCTCCTTGTGGGAGGGAGGAACGGGCCGGTCGTCGTATGCACGGTTGGCGCCTGCGTTTCGCGAAGGAGCCAGGATGAATCGACCGTCAGCGGCCTGGTTACTTCTTCAGCACCTGGACGTCGGTGAAGACCGGGACACCGAAGGTGTCGTAGGTGACGTCCTTGACGTTGGCCGAGTAGCCGGCGTTCGTCTTGTAGTACCAGAGCGGGATCGCCGGCATGTCGTCGTACAGCGCCTTCTCGGCCTCGCCGTACAGCTTGACGGACTCGTCGAGCGTCGTGGCCTTGTCGGCCTTCGCGGTCAGCTCGTCGAACGTCTTGTTGGAGTAGCCACCCTCGTTACCCGCGGCGGTGGTGCCGTACAGGTCCTTGAGGAAGTTGGCGTTCAGCGGGTAGTCCTGCACCCAGCCGGAGCGGTAGAAGGACTGGACCTTCTTCTTGGTGCGGACGTCGAGGGCCGTCTTGAAGTCGGCCTTCGAGTCGGGCTCGCACTTGAGGCCCGTGTTCTGGGTGATGTTGGCGCAGACGGCCGTCACCCACTCCTTGTGGCCACCGTCGGCGTTGTAGAGCACGGAGACCGTGGCGTTGGCGCCACCGGCCTCGGTGATCAGCTGCTTGGCCTTGGCGGGGTTGTACGAGCAGGCCTCGCCACAGGCGTCGGCGACGTAGCCCTTGACGGCCGGCGGCACGAAGCCGGTGGCCGGGGTACGCGAGCCCGCCAGGATCGTCTTGGTGATCGTGGCGCGGTCAATGGCCATCGAGACGCCCTTGACGAACTTGCCGCGGTCCTTGACGCCCTTCAGCGTCGGCGAGTACTCGGCGACGGCGATGGTCTGGATCGAGTTCTGCGGAGCGTCCACGGCGCGCTTGCCGAGGTCCTGGTGGTACTTGGACATGTCGCTCGGGTCGACCTGGTCAAGGATGTCCAGGTTGTTGGAGACGGTGTCCTGGTAGGCGGCCTCGGAGGTTGTGTAGAACTTGAAGTCCACACCACCGTTCTTCGGCTTCTCCGCACCCGCGTACTTCGCGTACGTCTTGGTGAGGAAGTCCTTGTTGTGGTTCCACTTCACGAACTGGTACGGGCCGTTGCCGACAGGCTCCTGGCCGTACTTCTTCGGGTTCGTGTAGAAGACCTTCGGCAGCGGCAGGAAGGAGCTGTAGCCGAGCTTGTAGGTCCAGTACGGCGCCGGGTTGGAGAGCTCGACCTTGATCGTGTAGTCGTCCGGGGTGGACAGACCCGACATGGTCTTGGCCTTCGGGTCACCCTTCTCGGGGTGAACCTCGTCGTAGCCCTTGATGTCGGAGAACCAAGACGCGTTCTGCTGTGCGTTCTTGGCGTCCGCGCCCCAGTTCCAGGCGTCCACGAAGGACTTGGCGGTGACCGCCTCGCCGTTGTGGAACGTCCAGCCCTTCTTCACCTTGATGGTGTAGTGGCTGGCGTCTTCCTGCGTGATGCCTTCGGCCATGGTGTTCGTGAGAGCACCGGTCTTGGCGTCGAAGTCCACCAGGCCGTCGAAGAGGGCGTCGGTGATACGGCCGCCACCCGTCTCCATGACGTTGGCCGGCTGGATCGGGTGCTGCGGCTCGCTGCTCTGGTAGCTGAGCACGCCGGCCGGGTTGACCTCGGCTCCGGCGTTGTCGCTGTCCGACTTGCCGCCGCCACAAGCGGTTGCTGCCAGGGCCACGGCTATCGTGCCGACGACCCACTTGGCGCTCTTGGCACCGCGCATGGGTTCCTCCTCATGAGTCCACTGATCTAACAAGAGGGGCCCTGGATCATCGCCGACACCCCTGCAGGCGATGGCACCAAGTGCCCCGAGTGTGCTCGTGAGTCGACACTCCCCAAAGTGGTTGACCCATTGACCCGAGCTCAATGAGGCAACTATTAAGTACGACCAGGCTGTAAACCACACTTAAAGGGTCTCGGTTTGACAACATCAGTCCCGCGCGTACCCGCGCGTAGACCCGAAATCCGGACAAACCAAGTCGAGACAGACACGCACGAAACGGACTGTTAACACGCAAGCCGGAGAGCGACGGTCGATATCCGGACGCTTCGCCGGCTAAAAGGAGTTGACGAAAGGCCCGGACCCTGCCATCGATCGATGGCAGGGTCCGGGCCTTTCAGCGTGAACCGGCGTCAGTGCGTCAGCGCTTGGCGCGCGAAGCCGTACGGCCGCGCTCCTTGGCGTCCAGGACGACCTTGCGGATACGCACGGTCTCCGGGGTCACCTCGATGCACTCGTCGTCGCGGCAGAACTCCAGGGACTGCTCCAGGGAGAGCTTGCGCGCCGGGACGACATTCTCCGTGTTGTCGGCGGCGGCCGCACGCATGTTGGTGAGCTTCTTCTCCTTGGTGATGTTCACGTCCATGTCGTCGGCACGCGAGTTCTCACCGATGATCATGCCCTCGTAGACCTCGGTGCCGGCCTCCAGGAAGATGACACCGCGCTCCTGCAGGTTGACCATCGCGAAGGGGGTCACCGAGCCCGCGCGGTCCGCAACGAGCGAGCCGTTGTGGCGCGTGCGCAGCTCGCCGAACCACGGCTCGTGGCCCTCGAAGATCGAGTGCGCGATGCCGGTGCCGCGGGTCTGCGTGAGGAACTCCGTACGGAAGCCGATGAGGCCACGCGCCGGGACGATCCACTCCATGCGGATCCAGCCCGAACCGTGGTTCGTCATGGTCTCCATACGGCCCTTGCGGGTCGCCATGAGCTGCGTGATGGCGCCGAGGTGCTCCTCCGGGGAGTCGACCGTCATGCGCTCGATGGGCTCGTACGTCTTGCCGTCGACCTGCTTGGTGACGACGACGGGCTTGCCGACCGTGAGCTCGAAGCCCTCGCGGCGCATCTGCTCGACCAGGATGGCGAGCGCGAGCTCACCACGGCCCTGGACCTCCCAGGCATCCGGGCGCTCGGTGTCGAGGACACGGAGCGAGACGTTACCGATGAGCTCGCGGTCGAGGCGGTCCTTCACCTGGCGGGCGGTGACCTTGTGGCCCTTGCCGCCCTTGCCGACGAGCGGCGAGGTGTTGGTGCCGATGGTCATCGAGATGGCGGGCTCGTCGACCGTGATCAGCGGCAGCGCGATCGGGTTCGCCGGGTCGGCCAGGGTCTCGCCGATCATGATGTCCGGGATACCGGCGATCGCGCAGATGTCACCGGGGCCGGCCTTGTCGGCGGGCTTGCGGGTGAGCGCCTCGGTCATCATCAGCTCGGTGATGCGGACGTTGGACATCGTGCCGTCGCGCTTGATCCAGGCGACGGTGTCGCCCTTGTGCAGCTCGCCCTGCTCGACGCGGCACAGCGCGATACGGCCGAGGAAGTTGTCCGCGTCGAGGTTGGTGACGTGGGCCTGGAGCGGGGCGTCCTCGTCGTACTCGGGGGCGGGGACGTGCGAGAGGATCGTGTTGAAGAACGGCTCCAGGTTCTCGCTGTCCGCCGGGACCGTGCCGTTCTCCGGCTTGGTCAGCGAGGCGACGCCGTCACGGGCACAGGCGTAGACGATCGGGAACTCGATCTGGTCCTCGTCCGCGTCCAGGTCCAGGAACAGGTCGTACGTCTCGTTGACGACCTCGTCGATCCGGGAGTCCGGGCGGTCCGTCTTGTTGATGCAGAGGATGACGGGCATCCGGGCCTGCAGCGCCTTGCGGAGCACGAAGCGGGTCTGCGGCAGCGGGCCCTCGGAGGCGTCGACGAGAAGGACGACCGCGTCCACCATCGAGAGACCGCGCTCGACCTCACCACCGAAGTCGGCGTGGCCGGGGGTGTCGATGATGTTGATGGTGATGACGTCGCCGCCATCCTTCGGGTGGTACTTCACGGCCGTGTTCTTGGCCAGGATCGTGATGCCCTTCTCACGCTCCAGGTCGTTCGAGTCCATCATGCGGTCGTCGAGGTGCTCGGCGGCGTGCGCGGCGAAGGCGCCGGCCTGCTTGAGCATGGCGTCGACCAGGGTGGTCTTGCCGTGGTCGACGTGGGCGACGATGGCGACGTTACGAATGTCATGGCGCGTGGGCATACTGGCTAGCGCTTCTCTCGATCGTGGGATGCGGCGTTTCTGCTGAGTCCGCCCGCCGGGCGAACAGGCCACGGCTATGCCCCATGGTACGGGGCTGGCGCGCCGGGGGCTTCCCGGGCGATCCTCAGCGGCCGTATCGAGCCGTTCCGGACGAGAAAAGTCGGTGCATGGGGGGTGGACCTGCGGTGAAGCTGCCCTCGGGTCAAGAGGTGGAAACGACCTTGCCCGCCGGGGTGGCCGGCGGGCAAGGGTATTGAGCTCGATCTGAGCTTCACGGCTCGTGTACGGGGACTACTTCGTGAAGCCGATGTCCTGGTAGCGGGGGGTCTGGAAGCCGAAGGCCCCGGCGTTGGCGACGGTCTGCCGGGCGGCCACCAGCTGCGGGCGCTGGTAGAGAGGGATCGATCCTGCAGCCGCCCAGATCCGGGCGTCCGCCTGCTCCACCAGATCGCGGGAAGCGTCCTCGTCCAGCTCACCGGCCGCCTGGTCGAAGAGCTGGTCGATGTGGTCGGTGCCGACCCGGGTGTAGTTCTGCTCCACCGTGAGCGAGCCGTCGGCGGCGGGCACGGGCTTCGCGTAGATCGGGCGGCCGTCGGTGGCCGGGTAGGCGGTGGTGGGCCAGGAGTAGAGCGCCAGGTCGTAGTCACCGGACGCGACGTGGTCCTTGAAGTAGCTGTCGTCGGAGACCTTGGTGACTTCGGTGGTGATCCCGACGGCGTCCAGCATCTGCGTGATCCGCTCACCGGTGGCGCGCAGCGACTCCGAACCGGGGCCCGAGGGGAGCACGAAGCGCAGGGTCAGCGGCTTCCCGTCCCTGGTCAGCACGTTCGACGGCACACCGCCGGCCGGGGCGCGGGTGCCGGTGGGTGCGTACGCACCGTCGACCCGGTGACCGTGGCCGTCGGCGTGCCGGCCGTCGTGCTTGCCGTCCTGCTTGCCGTCCTGGTCCGCCTTGCTGCCCGCCTTGGCGCCCTCGGGCTTGGCGGTGGGGGCGGCGCCGCCCTGCTTCCAGCCCGCGTCGGCGAGCAGGGCCTGGGCCTCGTGGGTGTCCTGGTCGCCGAGTGCGCTGCTGTTGTCCGCGTACGCCTCCTGGCCGGCCAGGGCGAGGTGGCTGCCGGGTGCCTCCGCGGGCAGGCCCAGCGGCTTGAGCACGTCGGCGGCGAGCTCCTCGCGGTTCAGGGCGCGGGCGACCGCGCGGCGTACGCGCTCGTCGGCGAGCGGGCCCGAGCTGCCGTTCAGCGCGAGCTGGGTGTAGGCGGGCTCCAGGGACTTGCGGACGTCGTACCCGCGCAGGTTCGACTGCTGGGCGTCGTACACCTTGATCGCGGCCTGGGTCTGCTTGCGGGCCTTGCGTGCGGCGGCGGCCTTCTCCTCGCCCTCGGAGCCGTGCGCCAGGGCCCAGGAGCGCAGGGCGCTGACCGGGGTGATCGCCGCGGCGGGGCCGCCGGTGACGCCCGCGTTCTTGTCCTCGGATGCGCGGGTGATCCGGTCGGCGACGGCGGCGTCCACGTCGGCGAGGTCGAGGCTGCCCGCGGTGAGGGCCGCGGCGCGCTTCTCGCGCGGGACCGCGGTCAGCACGAGCGAGTCGAGCTTGGCGGGCGTGCCCCACCAGCGCGGGTCGCGTACGAGCGTGGTGGTGCCCTTGTCCCGGTCGAGCTCCTTGACCTTGAAGGGGCCCGCGGTCTCCTTCAGCGCCGTGCGCGCCGTGTCGTTGAAGGCGGTCGGGGAGCCCATGACCTCCTTCGGGTACAGCGGCGAGAAGAGGGAGCGCCAGTCCGCGTACGGCTTGGAGAAGGTCACCTTGACCTCCAGGTCGTCGGCGCCCTTCTCGATCTTCTCGATGCGGTCGTAGCCCGCGTTGCGCGCGGTCCAGTACGAGGAGTCCTTGCCGCTGAGCGCATGCCACTGGGCGACGAAGTCGGGGGCGCCGATCTCGCGCCCGTCGCTCCAGACCGCCTTCTGGTTGAGGCGGTAGAGGACGACCTGCTT
Organism: Streptomyces sp. NPDC050738; assembly: GCF_040654175.1. Taxonomy (NCBI): domain Bacteria; kingdom Bacillati; phylum Actinomycetota; class Actinomycetes; order Kitasatosporales; family Streptomycetaceae; genus Streptomyces; species Streptomyces sp. NPDC050738. Next base: position 476,127 of record NZ_JBFAHN010000006.1, read on the forward strand.
GGGCTCGGCCGTGACGATCTTGGCCGACTCCAGGTAGTCGGGGTTGGCCTGCGGACGGCCCTTCGCGTCGAGCGTGAAGAGGCTGGGGAGCACGGCGCCGGTGATGCGCGCGGTGGTGGCGTCGGCGTCGGCCTGGAACGCGTTGAGCGTCTCGGGCATCGCGTCGACGGCCCAGCGCAGCGTGCCGCCGTCGGCGAGCTCGGCGCGGCCCGCGGGGGCGACGTCCTGGGGGGCGGCCGGGGCGGAGTCGGCGTCGTCACTGGCGCCGCAGCCTGCCAGGGCGAGTACACCAGTGGTGAGGAGCGCGACGGGAAGCAGTCGCTTCGCTCTGGACATGGCTGGAACCTCCGGGGGGCGGGTACCGAAATAGACCGGATTCTTCGCTTTTGGTGGCATTTGAAGCTGATCACACGTATTGCCTATTCACTGAAGAGGACCAGTGGGGAGAGGAGCGGGCGACACGGCGCGGGGGCGTCCGGAACCCACCCGTGCGGCGTAGCGCGGCCGCCATCGGAGGGGCGCGCGGCGATCTGCGCTACCGGAGTTCGTGCGCATCCCTTCACAAGTGGGGATGTGACGCGCGACACTCTCCGACGCGCAAGTGTTGCCGTCCGCACCGGCGGAAGTGAGGCAAGTCATGTCCCTGCAGGACGATTTGACGGCTGCTCAGCACTGTCTCGACGATCTGACCCGGTCCGTCGGCCGCCTGGAACAGCAGGTCGGCACCGGCCTGGAGATCCGCCGCGTACGCACCGACGCGGCCCACCTCCGCGAGTCCCTCGCGCTGCTGCGTGACTCCGTACCGCGGGATCAGCCCCGGGACAGAGCCGACCTGATCACCATTCCCGACACCCCCTACGATGCGGCGCTGTGGACGGACTCGGACGACGAGGGTCTCGGCGCGCGTGACCGGCACGCACCCTGACGTCTCTGGAGTCCTCGTTGGCCACAGGTACGGAACCCCAACCCCTCACCGGCGTGCACGACCCGTCGCGCGCCGCGATCTCCGCCCGGCATCTGCGCACCGACCGCTGGTGGCTCTCGCCCGCGATCACCGCCGCCGGGCTGCTCGCCTTCGTCGTCTACTCGACCTGGCGGGCCTTCGCGAACAGCAACTATTACGCGGCGCCCTACGTCTCGCCGTTCTACTCGCCCTGCCTGGCGGACGACTGCGTCCCCATGCGGCACGGCCCCAACTGGGACCTGTTCGGCAGCTGGTGGGGCCTCTCCCCCGCGCTGCTGATCCTGATCTTCCCGCTGGGCTTCCGGCTGACCTGCTACTACTACCGCAAGGCCTACTACCGGGGCTTCTGGGCCTCGCCCCCGGCCTGCGCGGTCGCCGAGCCGCACCAGAGCTACAGCGGCGAGACCCGCTTCCCGCTGATCCTGCAGAACCTGCATCGCTACTTCTTCTACGCGGCGCTGATCGTCGCCGGGATCCTCACGTACGACACCGTGCTCTCCTTCCGTGACGAGCACTACCGGTGGGGGCACATGGGTCTCGGCAGTGTGGTGTTCCTGGTGAACATTGCCCTGATCTGGGCGTACACCGTTTCCTGCCACTCCTGCCGGCACATCATCGGCGGGCGGCTGCGGCACTTCTCCAAGCACCCGGTGCGCTATCGGCTGTGGGGCTGGGTGGGCAAGCTGAACGGCCGTCATATGCAGCTCGCCTGGGCCTCGTTGATCAGTGTGGGGCTCGCCGACTTCTATGTGTATCTCGTCGCTTCAGGCGTCTTCGACGATCCGCGCTTCTTTTGAAAATGGGGCCTTCTAGATGACTCAGCTCGACCGGCAGGAGTGGGACGTCGTCGTGGTCGGCGCGGGCGGCGCCGGGCTGCGGGCGGCGATCGAGGCGCGCGAGCAGGGGGCGCGTACCGCCATCATCTGCAAGTCGCTCTTCGGTAAGGCGCACACCGTCATGGCCGAGGGCGGGATCGCCGCCTCCATGGGCAATGTGAACTCGAACGACAGCTGGCAGGTGCACTTCCGCGACACGCTGCGCGGGGGAAAGTTCCTCAACCAGTGGCGGATGGCGGAGCTGCACGCGCAGGAAGCACCCGACCGCGTCTGGGAGTTGGAGACCTGGGGCGCTCTCTTCGACCGCACCGAGGACGGGCGGATCTCGCAGCGGAACTTCGGCGGGCACGAGTACCCGCGGCTCGCCCATGTCGGCGACCGCACGGGCCTTGAGCTCATCCGGACGCTCCAGCAGAAGATCGTGGCGCTGCAGCAGGAGGACAAGAAGGAGTTCGGGGACTACGAGGCCCGCCTGAAGGTCTTTCAGGAGTGCACCGTCACACGGGTGTTGAAGGACGAGGAGGGCCGCGTTTCAGGGACCTTCTGCTACGAGCGGGAGTCCGGGCGCTTCTTCGTGCTCCAGGCCCCGAGCGTGGTGCTCGCCACCGGCGGCATCGGCAAGTCCTTCAAGGTGACGTCCAACTCCTGGGAGTACACGGGGGACGGGCACGCGCTGGCGCTGCTCGCGGGCGCACCGCTGCTCAACATGGAGTTCGTGCAGTTCCACCCGACGGGCATGGTCTGGCCGCCCTCGGTGAAGGGGATCCTCGTCACGGAGTCCGTGCGCGGCGACGGGGGCGTGCTGCGCAACTCCGAGGGCAAGCGGTTCATGTTCGAGTACATCCCCGATGTCTTCAAGGAGAAGTACGCGGAGTCCGAAGCCGAGGGCGACCGCTGGTACGACGACCCCGACAACAACCGGCGCCCGCCCGAGCTGCTGCCGCGCGACGAGGTCGCGCGCGCCATCAACTCCGAGGTGAAGGCGGGGCGCGGATCACCGCACGGCGGCGTCTTCCTGGACGTGTCGACACGGATGCCCGCCGAGCGGATCAGGCGCCGACTGCCGTCCATGTACCACCAGTTCAAGGAGCTGGCGGACGTGGACATCACGGCGGAGGCCATGGAGGTCGGGCCCACCTGCCACTACGTCATGGGGGGCATCGCCGTCGACTCCGACACCGCTGCCGCCCTCGCCGTACCGGGTCTGTACGCGGCCGGAGAGGTCGCGGGCGGCATGCACGGCTCGAACCGGCTGGGCGGGAACTCGCTCTCCGACTTGCTGGTGTTCGGCCGGCGGGCAGGGCTGCACGCGGCGACGTACGCGGCCGCCCTCATCGGCGCCGCCGACCGCCCCCCGGTGGACGAGGCGCAGATCGACGCGGCAGCCGCCGAGGCGCTGCGGCCCTTCAGCGCGGAGGAGCCCGAGGAGGGCCTCTCGGCCGAGGGGCAGGTCGCGGAGAACCCGTACACCCTCCACCAGGAACTCCAGCAGACGATGAACGACCTCGTCGGGATCATCCGGCGCGAGGCCGAGATGGAACAGGCCCTGGAGAAGCTCGCGGATCTGCGCGTACGCGCCAGGCGGGCGGGCGTCGAGGGCCACCGCCAGTTCAATCCTGGCTGGCACCTCGCCCTCGACCTGCGGAACATGCTGCTGGTCAGCGAGTGCATCGCGCGGGCCGCCCTGGAGCGGACCGAGAGCCGCGGCGGGCACACCCGGGAGGACTTCCCGACGATGGACCGCGGCTGGCGGCCCGTCAATCTGCTCTGCCAACTGGCCGACCCCAGCGGGGGGTTGGCGGCCACCGATCCGGTGCGCGGGCAGATCGAGCTCGTACGGAAACAGACCGTGGCCATCCGTCCCGACCTGCTGGCTCTCTTCGAGAAAGAGGAGCTGGTCAAGTACCTCGCCGAAGAGGAGCTGTACGAGTGACGTCCTACAAAGCTGACTTCAGGGTGTGGCGTGGTGATGCGGACGGGGGCGATCTGCAGGACTTCACCGTCGAGGTGAACGACGGCGAGGTGGTCCTCGACATCATCCACCGGCTGCAGGCGACCCAGGCATCCGACCTGGCGGTGCGCTGGAACTGCAAGGCGGGCAAGTGCGGTTCGTGCAGCGCGGAGGTCAACGGGCGGCCGCGGCTGATGTGCATGACGCGGATGTCGACCTTCGAGCGGACCGATGTCATCACGGTCACCCCGCTGCGGGCCTTTCCGGTCGTACGGGACCTGGTGACGGACGTCGGGTTCAACTACACGAAGGCGCGGGAGATCCCGTCGTTCGTACCGCCCGAGGGGGTGGCGCCCGGCGAGTACCGGATGCAGCAGGTGGATGTGGAGCGCTCGCAGGAGTTCCGCAAGTGCATCGAGTGCTTCCTGTGCCAGGACACCTGTCATGTGGTGCGCGACCACGAGGAGAACAAGGACGCCTTCGCCGGGCCGCGCTTCCTGATGCGCGTCGCCGAGCTGGACATGCATCCGCTGGACGCGGCGGAGGAGGCCGGGCTCGACCGGAAGCGGACCGCGCAGGAGGAGCACGGGCTCGGGTACTGCAACATCACCAAGTGCTGCACCGAGGTCTGCCCCGAGCACATCAAGATCACCGACAATGCGCTGATCCCGCTGAAGGAGCGGGCCGTGGACCGGAAGTACGACCCGCTGGTCTGGCTCGGGAACAAGATCGGGCGGCGCGGCTCCGGGTGAGGTCAGAGGGGTCTTGCTTGCCCGCGGGTCGGATCCGCGCCTAGTCTGAATGCGCTTTCATGCGAGGTGTTCGCAGTGCGTTCCCAGAGATCTAGGCGGTTGATCGGGTGAGCTCAGCCCCCACGGTGTACGACGTCGCCGAGCAGTCGGGTGTGTCCATCGCGACGGTGTCGCGGGTCTACCGCAACCCCGACTCGGTGCGGCAGCAGACCCGCGACCGGGTGCTGGCCGCCGCGCGCGAGCTGGGTTACGTACCCAGCGGGAACGCGCGCGGCCTGGCCAGCCGGTCGACGGGCGTCCTCGGCCTCTGCTTCCCTGACTATGCCGACCCGGCCACCGAGGCGGAGGCCGGCGACGAGGCCGACGACGACGCCGCGATGCTCTACTCCGACCAGATCATCCGGGGCATGGAGCGGGCCGCGCGCCGGCACGGGTACGCGCTGCTGATCGCCGCGTCGCTGAAGGGTGGGCCCGAGAGTCTGGTCGCCAAGGTGGCGGGGCGCGTGGACGGGTTCGCCGTACTGGCCAGGACCGTGCCGACCGAGGAGCTGGAGGTCATCTCGCGGCGGCTGCCCGTGGTGATGCTGGCGGGCCCGCGCGAGAGCGACCAGCTGGACCATCTCGACCACATCGAGGTCGCCAACGCCGACGGCCAGCGCGAGCTGACCCGGCACCTGGTGGAGGACCACGGGCTGCGCAGGCTCGCCTTCGTGGGCGGGGAGGAGTACTCGCCGGACGTACGGGCGCGGTTCGCCGGCTATCGCGAGGCGTGTCTGGCGGCGGGCATCCCCGTACGCGAAGAGCCCGATCTGCAGGCGCCGCTCATGACACAGGCGGAGGGGTCGCGGGCGGCCGACGCCCTGCTCGACCGGGGCGGCGAGCCCCTGGAGGCCATGCTCTTCGCCAACGACCAGATGGCGGTGGGCGCCCTGCACGCACTGGAGCGGCGGGGTGTACGGGTGCCCGAGGACATGGCGGTGACCGGCTTCGACGGGATCCCGCTGAGCCGCCTGGTGCGGCCCGCGCTGACCACCGTGCGCCAGCCGATGCGCAGGATGGGCGAGGAGGCCGTCGACCTGCTGGTGCAGCGCCTTGGGGCGGGACGCGGGGGCGAGCCCGTGTCGCTGATGCTGCCCGTGAACGTGGCGCGGCGGGGCAGCTGCGGCTGCTGACCCGCCGGGGAGCTTCTAGGCCAGGTGCTCGGCGAAGAAACGGGCGCACGCCTCGGTCAGGAGCCTGCGCTCCTTCTCCGTACCCGCGTGCTCGAAGTGGCCCGCCGACAGGACGTGCGGCTCCGGTGAACCCGGCGGCAGCGCGTTGTACACGGCGAACTGGCCCGGCGGCGGCACCGCGGGGTCGAAGAGCGCCGGGGCCACCAGGGTCGGGACCCGGATCAGGGATGCGGCCGTCGCCGCGTCGAAGTACCGCAGTACGGCGGTGACTTCGGGGTGTTCGCGATGGTGTGCGCGTACGGATTCCCCGCTGCCCGTGCACGGCAGTGTGAGCCGCAGCGGGTGGTTGCCGAAGGTGGGGACGGTCAGCTGGGCGGCGGCGAAGCGGTCGTCCCAGGGCAGGGCCAGCGCACCGAGGCCACCGCCGAAGCTCTCGCCGAGGAGGCCGAGCGGGCCGAGCGCGGGGACCAGTTCGTGCAGGGCGGAGGCCGCGCACCAGAGGTCGGCCACGCACTCGCCGATGACGTAACTGTCGCGCGAGGCGATGCCGTGCAGGACGTGGGCCGCGGAGTCCGAGGGGATGCCGGGGATCAGGCTGCCGCTGCTCATGCCGCGTACGGCGGGCAGCAGCGCCGCCGAGCGGGGCAGCGGGAGCGGTACGTCGGGGCCCGCGTGGTCGCGGCCGCCGTAGCCGTGCGCGATGACGAAGCCGTGGGCGGCGGGGCCCTCGGTGGGCAGGGCCAGGAAGCCGCCCAGGCGCACTCCGCCCACCGAGAGATAGCTCACCTCGTGGATCCGTACGCCGTCGCGCTCCTCGACCGGCGCGCCCACCTCGGGCGCGGTGTCGACCTGGCGCGCGGCCTCGTACGCGGACCGCCAGAAGGCGCCGAAATCGGCGGGCGGGGCGGGCGCGGGAACGCGCAGGAGCTCTTCCCGGGTGTGCCCGTATGCGGGATCGAAGGGGAAACCGTGTGCGAAGGCGGCCATGGGCGGGAGCCTATGCGGCGCCCGGGAGGGAGCGAAGTGCGTCACATATACCTGTATCGCGCAAATGGTTCATTTACCTTTCACATAAGGCAGTCCCGTTACGGGAGTGTGACCAAGACCCCTCTTGTGGTTTCCGAAGCAGCTGCCACAGAGTGATGTATGCGCTTACAGGATGCGCATACATCAGGGATGTCAGGGAAGCTCAAGGAGGAGCCCTCCATGCACCGCACCGCCAGAACCGCTTCGGTCGTCGCTCTCGGGCTCGCATCGGCACTCGTACTCACCGCCTGCGGAAGCTCCGGCGGTGCGGACGTCGCCGCCGACTCGAAGCAGACGCTGACCGTCTGGGCCATGGGCGCCGAGGGCGAGAAGCTCGGGGACGTCGCGAAGGCGTACAACAAGACGCACCCGAACATCACCATCAAGGTCACCCCGGTCGGCTGGGACGTCGCGCACCAGAAGCTGGTCGCCGCGGCTGCGGCGGGCACGCTGCCGGACGTCGCGCAGATGGGCGGGAGCTACATGGGCGAGTTCGCCGACATGGGCGTGCTCGAGCCGGTGGACACCAAGACCTTCAAGCAGGGCGACTTCTTCCCGGCGGCCTGGAACCAGGGCGTCGTGGACTCCACCGCATACGGCGTGCCCTGGTACGTCGACACCCGGGTCCTCTACTACCGCACCGACCTGGCGCAGAAGGCCGGCATCACCAAGGCCCCGGCCAACTGGTCCGAGATGCAGGCCCTCGCCACCGCGTACCAGAAGAAGGCCGGCACGAAGTGGGGCCTGTCGATCCAGCCGAGCGGTCTGGACACGGTGCAGAACTTCTACCCGTTCCTGTACTCGGCCGGCGGCGCGATCGTCGACGACAGCGGCAAGAAGGCCGTCTTCGACAGCCCCGCGACCGTCAAGGCGCTGAAGGAGTACGGCTCGTACTTCGACAAGGGCATCGCCAAGAAGAGCGTCCAGCCCGGCTACGACGTCATCAAGGACTTCGGCAACGACACCGTCCCGATGTTCTTCGGCGGCCCCTGGCAGACCGGCCTCATCAACGACGGCCAGCCGCAGCTCAAGGGCAAGTGGGCGGTCGCCAAGATCCCGGCGGACAAGACTTCCGTCTCGATGGCGGGCGGCTCCAGCCTGGCGATCTCCAAGGACAGCGAGCACAAGGCCGCCGCCAAGGACTTCATCGCGTACCTCACCGATGCCAAGGGCCAGGCCGACTGGTTCAAGCGCTCCAAGGACCTCCCGGCCAACACCGCGGCCTGGAAGACCGGTGACCTGGCCACCGACCCGAGCCTGAAGATCTACGGCGAGCAGATGGCGAGCGCCAAGACCTCGCCGCCGCTGGCGAAGTGGACCGAGATCACCTCGAAGGTCGACGACGCGATCGGGTCCGTCACCCAGGGCAAGTCCTCCGCCGAGGACGCGGCCAAGAAGGCGCAGTCCGCGATCGAAAGCCTCCTGGGTTAACCGTCATGAGCACCACGACCGGAGCGGCCGCCGAACTGGCCGCGGCAGAAGGCGCACCGGGGAGCAACGGCTCCCCGGGCGCCGGGGGCCTGCGGGCAGGGCGGCAGCGCAAGCGGCGCTCCATGGGCGTGCAGAACGCGGCGGGCTGGCTCTTCTCGACGCCCTTCCTCGTCCTGTTCACCGTCTTCATGGCCTTCCCGATCGTCGCGACGCTCCTCATGAGCTTCACGGACTTCGGGATCCGTAACGTCACCGACCCGCTCAGCGCGAAGTTCATCGGCTTCGAGAACTACACGAACCTGTTCAGCGACGAGAAGTTCCTCAAGGCGCTCTTCAACACGGCGTACTTCGTGGTCGTGGGCGTACCGCTGACGATCGTCCTGGGTCTGGTCGTCGCCGTCCTGCTGAACAACGGGATCGACCGCGCGCGGACTTTCTTCCGCATCGGTTTCTACGCTCCCGTCGTCACCAGCATCGTCGCGGTCGCCGTCGTCTGGCGCTTCGTCCTCGACCCGTCGGACGGGCTGATCGCCGGCCTGTTCTCCGAAGTGGGGCTCACCGCACCGGACTTCCTCGGCAACGAGGCGCTGGCGATGCCCTCGCTGATCGCGATGGCCGTCTGGCGCAACCTCGGCACGGTCATGGTGCTCTTCATCGCGGGTCTGCAGGCCATCCCCACCGAGGTGCGGGAAGCGGCGAAGCTCGACGGGGCAGGGCTGTGGCAGGAGTTCCGGCGGATCACCGTCCCGCTGCTGCGGCCGACGCTGCTGTACGCGACGATCATCACCACCATCGGGTACCTCAATGTCTTCGAGGAACCGTTCGTGATGACCCAGGGCGGCCCCTCGGACTCCACCCTCACCGTCTCGCTGGACATGTACCGCGAGGGCTTCAACTTCTTCCACATGGGCTATGCGAGCGCGATGGCGTACGTCCTCTTCGTCGTGATCATGGGCATCACGGTGCTCCAGCTCCGACTGCTGAAGGACAACACCAAATGAGCACCGTGCAGTTCAAGCGGCCCCGTACGAAGAAGCCCCTCGTCTACGTCCTGCTCTCGGCCGGGCTGCTGGTCATGTCCGCGCCCTTCCTGTGGATGGCGCTCTCCGCCTTCAAGACCGACAAGGAGCTCGCCGCCTCCCCGCCGGTCTGGCTGCCCAGCCAGTGGACCCTGAGCCACTTCTCCCAGCTGCTCGACAAGCTGGACATGCCGCTCTACTTCATGAACTCGGTGATCGTGGCCGTCCTGGTCACCGTCTCCAACCTGGTGTTCTGCTCGATGCTCGGGTACGCCCTGGCCAAGCTGAGGTTCGCGGGACGCAACAAGATCTTCGCGCTGGTCCTCGGCGCCCTGATGGTCCCCGGCAACCTCATGCTGCTGCCGCTCTTCGTCCTGATGAGCAAGCTGCACCTGATCGACTCGTATGCGGGCCTGGTACTGCCGTTCGCGGCAGGCGCCTTCGGGGTCTTCCTGATGCGGCAGTTCATGCAGTCGATCCCCGACGAGCTACTCGAAGCGGCCCGGATGGACGGCGCCCGCGAGTGGTACATCTTCTGGCGGATCGTGATGCCGCTGGTCAAGCCGGCCCTCGCGACGCTGTCGATCATCACGTTCCTGGGATCCTGGAACAACTTCGTCTGGCCGCTGATCGCGACCAACGACCCCGACAAATACACGCTGCCGGTCGCCCTGGCCACCTTCGCCACCGACCCCAACCAGTCGGCGGGCTCCAACGGAATGCTGATGGCCGGGTCCCTCCTGGTCGTGCTGCCGGTGCTGCTGGTCTTCGCCGTACTGCAGCGGCACTTCACCCAGGGAATCGCGACCGCGGGCATGAAGTAGCCCCGCCTCCGCCCCGTCTCCCCCCCACCCTTTACACGTTCGTACGAGAGAGAACTTGCGATGACGCACGCCTCCACCCGCTTCCCCGACGGTTTCCTCTGGGGCGCATCGACCGCCGCCCACCAGATCGAGGGCAACAACATCAACAGCGACTGGTGGCGCAAGGAGCACAGCGGCACCGACCAGGTCCAGGAGCCGAGCCTGGACGCCTGCGACAGCTACCACCGCTGGCACGAGGACATGGACCTGCTGGCCGAACTCGGCTTCACCGACTACCGGTTCTCCGTCGAGTGGGCCCGTATCGAGCCCGCCGAGGGCCAGTTCTCCGGCGCCGAGATCGCCCACTACCGCCGGATGGTCGAGGGGGCGATCGCCCGCGGTCTGCGGCCGATGGTGACGCTGCACCACTTCACCGTGCCGCGCTGGTTCGAGGACCGCGGCGGCTGGACGACCGAAGGGGCCGTCGAGCTCTTCGCCCGCTACACCGCCGCCTGCGCGCCCATCATCGGCGAGGGCGTCCGTCACGTCTGCACGATCAACGAGCCCAACATGATCTCGGTGATGGCCGGTCTCGCGAAGTCCGGCAATGTCGGCTTCCCGCCGGCCGGGTTGCCCGCCCCCGACGACGAGACCACCGAGGCGGTCATCGCCGCCCATCACGCGTCGGCCAGGGCGGTCAAGGCGATCGACCCCGCGATCCAGGTCGGCTGGACGATCGCCAACCAGGTCTACCAGGCCCTGCCCGGCGCCGAAGAGGTCACCGCCGCCTACCGTCACCCCCGCGAGGACGTCTTCATCGAGGCCTCGCGCGGCGACGACTGGATCGGCGTGCAGTCCTACACCCGTACCAAGATCGGCCCCGAAGGCCCGCTGCCCGCGCCCGCCGACGCCGAGCGGACCCTGACGCAGTGGGAGTACTACCCGGCCGCGGTCGGCCACGCGCTGCGGCACACGGCCGAGGTCGTCGGCCCGGATGTCCCGCTGATCGTCACCGAGAACGGCATGGCGACCGCGGACGACGCACGCCGCGTCGACTACTACACCGGGGCGCTCGGCGAGGTCGCGGCCTGCATCGAGGACGGGCTCAGCATCCACGGCTATCTCGCCTGGAGCGCGCTCGACAACTACGAGTGGGGCTCCTTCAGGCCCACCTTCGGCCTGATCTCCGTCGACCCGAAGACCTTCGAGCGCACGGCCAAGCCGTCCGCCGGCTGGCTCGGCGGGCTCGGCCGCACGCGAGAGCTGCCGCGCTCGGCCGCGTAGCCCCTTCCCGGATGGGAAGGATCAGACCCGGGAGCCGGCGGACACCTGACATCCGCCGGCTCCCGCCGCCGTTCCCGTTTCAACTCCCCTGCCGGCTCCAGCCCTTCTTGTACGCCGTCCAGTCGGCGTCCGTCGCCGCGAAGTCGACGTACAGCGCGACCCCGAACCGCTCCCGGTCCTTGTCCGTGCGCCCCAGCGCGAGCCGGGCGCCGCGGACCGCGGCGGAGACGGTCTCGGCGGAGGCCGTGTGGCCCCATTTGTCCTCGTGGAAGAAGGGCAGCCCCATCAGCAGGTCGACATTCTTGGGGGTCACCTCAAGGGCCAGGGTCGTCTGCTGGGCGACGTACCCCCCGTACAGGCTCTGGACCGGCATGGAGGTGTCGTACGACATCACCGCGATCTGGTCGACCCGCCGCGCGACCTGCCCGAAGAACTCCTGCGACCACCACTTCTCGTGACCGCTCAGGACTCCGGCGAGCGAGTGGAGCCCGGGGAGCGGGTCGATCTGGTGCGAGGCGACCGAGAGCTGGGCGCCGCGTGAGCGGGTGAGGGCGTGCAGGGTGTCCAGGAGCGCGAGGTAGTTCCGGTCGTCGGAGTGCAGGGGCTCCAGGTCGAAGTGGGCGCCCTCGAAGCCGGTGTCCAGGACCTGGCGCGTCGAGGTGACGACCGCGCTGCGGGTGGACGCCTCGCTCAGCTTCATGCCGTCGGGTCCCTCGGAGGCGAGTACGTCGCCGAGCCAGGCCTGGATCCGTACGCCGGGGATCTTCCGGTGCACCGTGTCGATCAGCCACTTCGCCTTGGGGTACACGCTCGCGGGCAGGGTGCCGTCGTGCTCCAGCGGGCCCGTGTGGACGTAGAGGTCGCGGATGCCCGTCCCGCGTATCCGGTCCGCGAAGGCGTCCACGTCCGCCTCGGTCTTACGGCCGTCGACCCACGCGTGGCCGAGCCAGATCGCGTCGCGGCCGCGGGTGAGCGTGCCGTCCTCGTAGTCGCCCGCGTAGCCGATGCGCAGGGCCGTGGCCCCGGCGATCACCGGGACCAGGATCACCAGGGTGAGCGCAAGCGCGATGCGCTTGGGCCACTTCAGGCGCGGGCTGCTCAGCCGTGCGCGTATCGCCGCCAGTGCTTTCACCCGTACTGCCTCCATGATCCGCGTGCCTGTGAGCGCCAAGAGTGCGGGAGGGGGCGTTCCGGTTCCCACGGCCGAGTAGCGGGGGTGCAAAGGCGGTCATAGGCTCCCCAATGTGACGCCGTCCGTGAAGTCAGACCGGCCGCACATACCCGGCTGGGCCGCTGTTCTCGTCGCCGCTCTCGCAGCGGTCTGCGGTCTTGTCCTGCCCGTGCCGGCCCCCGCCGCCCATGCCGACTCCCCCATCACGCTGTCCAGCGACGGACAGATCACCGACAAGGTGGGCGCGCTGCGCGAGCGCAGGCCCGATGCGGTCAAGGCGCTCGACGCGCTCTACGACGAGCACCGGATCCAGCTCTTCGTCGCGTACGTACGGGACTTCTCCGGGCAGTCCGCGCAGAGCTGGGCCGACACGACGGCCACCAAGAACGGGCTGGGCCAGAACGACCTGCTGCTCGCGGTCGCCACCCACGACCGCCAGTACGCGTACTCGATCGGCAGCCAGACCACCGCCTTCACCGCCTCCGAGCTGGCCGATGTCGCGCAGACCGCCATCGTCCCGCCGCTGCGGCAGAACGACTGGGCGGGCGCGGCGATCGGCGCCGCCGACGGCTACAGCGCGGTGCTCTCCGACACGCCCATCCCCACGCCGGCGATCACCCCGGGCCCTGCGGACCCGGGTGGTTCCGCCTCGGACGACGGGGGCGGCGCCGCCGATGTCCTGGTGCCGGTCGTCGCGGTGGGCGGGGTCGGGGCGCTGGCGGCATTCGCGTACACCCAGCGCAAGAAGCGCGCGGGGGCCAGGACCACGCCGGGCGGTGGCGCGGGCTGGGGCGGGCCGCCCGCCGAGCCGGCCCCGATGCCGCTGCCCGAACTCGACGCGAAGGCCAAGCAGCTCCTCGTCGACACGGACAACGCGATCCGCACCAGCGACGAGGAACTCGGCTTCGCCGCCGCCCAGTTCGGGGACGAGGCGGCCCAGCCCTTCAAGGACGCCGTGACGTACGCGAAGGGCGAGCTGACCGCCGCCTTCCGCATCCGGCAGCAGCTCGACGACGCCTTCCCCGAGGACGACGCGACCTGCCGGCAGATGATGGACGAGATCGTCAGCCGCTGCGAGGAGGCGAACCGGCGGCTGGACGCGGAGTCCGAGAGCTTCGACCGGCTGCGCGCCATGGAGCAGAACGCCCCGCAGGCACTGGAGCTGGCGGAGGCGAGGTTCCGGCAGGTCACCGCACGTACGGGGGCGGCCGAGAGCGTCCTTGCGACGCTGCGGCAGCGTTACGCGCCCGGCGCCTCGGCGGCCGTCACCGGGCATGTGGAGCAGGCGAAGGACCGGCTGCTGTTCGCCACGACCAACCTCAACCAGGCGCGCCAGTCGGTCGACGCGGGCGACAACGGCAAGGCGGCGGTGTACGTACGGGCCACCGAGGGCGCGGTCGACCAGGCGGGCACGCTGGTGGACGCGGTGGACAGGCTCGGGCAGGAGATCAAGGCCGCGGAGGGCGAACTGCCCGGCGCGCTGACCGAGACCGAGACGGATCTGGCCGATGCGCGCGGGCTGCTGCAGGGCACGGGGTCCGAGGTCTCCACCGCCGATCTGCGGGGGCGAATCGCGCGGGCGGAGTCGGTGGCGGCCGACGTACGACAGGAGATGGCCGCCGGTCCTTACGACCCCATCGACGCCCTGCGGCGTCTGGAGGAGGCGGACGCGGTGCTGGACGAGGCCCTGGCCGGGGCGCGCGAGCGGGAGGCCGGGACCCAGCGGGCGGTGGCGCTGCTCGACCAGGCGACGCTGGCGGCGACCAGCTCGGTCGGGGTCGCGGCGGACTACATCACGACCAACAGGGGCGCGGTGGGCAGCCAGGCCCGTACGCGTCTCGCGGAGGCACAGCGCAGGCTGCAGCAGGGATCGGGCCTGGCCGCGTCCGACCCGCAGGCGGCGCTGGCCGAGGTGCAGCAGGCGGACGCGCTGGCCCGGCAGGCGCAGCAGCTCGCCGAGCAGGACGTACGGGGCTACGGCGGCGGGGGCTTCGGGGGAGGCGGCCGGGGCGGTGGCGGCGGCAGCGGGATCGGCGGCGCCGTACTCGGCGGGATCATCCTCGGCGGGCTCTTCGGCGGAGGCGGCGGCCGGGGAGGCGGCTACGGCGGCGGGTTCGGGGGCGGCGGTCCCGGCAGCTTCGGCGGCGGGGGCACGGGGGGCCGGATGGGCGGAGGCGGCCGCTTCTGACCCTGCGTTCGCAGCTCGACTCCCCTCTCCGTAACTCCCTTTGCGTACAAGGAGAAATGCCATGTCGGACAAGCAGACCATCTTCGGGCGTGTGAGCCAGCTCGCCAAGGCCAACATCAACGCACTCCTCGACCAGGCCGAGGACCCGCAGAAGATGATCGACCAGCTGATCCGCGACTACACCAACAACATCGCGGAGGCCGAGCAGGCGGTGGCCACCACCATCGGCAATCTGCGGCTGATGGAGCAGGACCACACGGAGGACGTGGAGGCGGCCAAGGAGTGGGGCGGAAAGGCCCTGGCCGCGTCCAAGAAGGCCGACGAGCTGCGGGCGGGCGGCTCGGCCGCCGACGCGGACAAGTTCGACAACCTGGCGAAGGTCGCGCTGGGGCGGCAGGTCCAGTCGGAGAAGGAGGCGAAGACGGCGGAGCCGACGATCGCCTCGCAGACGGATGTCGTGGCGAAGCTGAAGACCGGGCTCGACCAGATGAAGGTGAAGCTGACCGAGCTCCAGTCGAAGCGGGACGAGCTGGTGGCGCGGGCGAAGACGGCGCAGGCGCAGAACACGATGCTGGACGCGGTGAAGAACATCAACGTGCTCGATCCCACGAGTGACTTGGGGCGGTTCGAGGACAAGGTGCGGAGGGAGGAGGCGAAGGCGATGGGGAAGCAGGAGCTGGCGGAGTCTTCGCTGGACGCGCAGTTCGAGCAGCTGGACGGGCTGGGCGACTCGGCGGAGGTCGAGGCGAGGCTCGCTGCGCTCAAGTCGGGGTCATAGGGGGGCCGGGGCCGAGGGGGCCGCGGGGGCCGCTGCGCGGGCTTGTTCCCCTACCCGCCCCTTCCCGAACTGGGGCAGGCCCCAGACCCCGAACCCCGTCGGGCGTTTCGGGGGCTCCGCCCCCGGACCCCCGCTCCTCAAACGCCGGAGGGGCTGAAATTGCCCGGCGTGCGCTTCCACGTGCAGAC